>CALMYE010000205.1 GCA_937873425.1 uncultured Sphingopyxis sp.
GAAGATCACCGGATCGGGATCGTCGATCGCCGCGCGCAGCAGGCCATAGGCATCCTCGGGCGTCGAGGCCGCGACGACCTTGATCCCCGGCGTATGCGCGAACCAGGCCTCCAGATAGTCGCAATGCTGGCCGCCCGACCCGAAGCCGAGCCCGGTCATCGTGCGGATGACGATCGGCACGTTGGTCTGCCCGCCCGACATGAAGCGCAGCTTCGCCGCATGGTTGACGATCATGTCCATCGCCACCGTGGTGAAGTTCATCAGCATGATCTCGGCGATCGGCTTGTAGCCCGCGAGGCTCGCGCCGATCGCCGCGCCCATGATCGCCTGCTCGGAGATCGGCGTCGAGCGCACGCGGTCGTCGCCGAACGTGGTCGACAGACCCTTGGTGATCTTGGCGATGCCGCCGCCTTCCGGGTCGGCGAGGTCCTCGCCCAGCGTGATGACCTTGGGGTCCTCGGCGAAGGCATCCTGATAGGCTTTCGAGATCGCCTCGATGATCGTGACCTTGGGCTTGGCCGCCTTTTCCGCCGCGCTCATGCCGCGATCTCCTTCGCGAAGACGTCGAAGCGCAGGTCGTCCGGCTCGGGCCAGGGCGAGGCGAGCGCATGCTCGATCGCCGCGTCGATCCGCGTCTCGATGTCGGCCTCGACCGCCGCCAGTTCCTCCTCGGTCGCGATGCGGTCGGCGATCAGGCGCGCGCGCAGCGCGGGGACCGGATCGGCCTCCATCGCCGCCGCCTTCTGTTCCTTGGGGATATAGCTGTCGTCGTCGCCGAAATTATGGCCGAAGAAGCGGAAGGTCATGCATTCGAGCAGGGTCGGCCCCTCGCCGGCGCGCGCCCGCGCCACCGCTTCGGCGAAGGCCGAATACATCGCCTCGGGGTCGTTGCCGTCGACGCGGACGCCGGGGATGCCGTATCCCTCGGCGCGCGCGGCGATGTTGCCGCCGCCGGTCATCTTCTCGAACGTGGTGTGCTCGGCGAACAGGTTGTTCTGGCAGACGAAGATCGTCGGCAGCTTCCAGACCGACGCAAGGTTCAGCGCCTCGTGCACCGCGCCGATGTTCGACGCGCCGTCGCCGAAGGTGCACACCGACACGCGGTCGCTGCCGTCGAGCTGCGCCGCCCAGGACAGGCCGTTGGCGATCGGTGCCGACGATCCGACGATGCCGGTGGTGACCATGATCCCCTTGGGCGGATAGGTCAGGTGCATCGGTCCGCCCTTGCCCTTGCACGATCCGGTCGTGCGGCCGGCGAGTTCGGCCCACAGCTCGTTCAGCGGAAAGCCTTTGCCCAGCATGTCGTGGATGCCGCGGTAGATGGTGCAGATGGTGTCGTCGTCGCGCAGCACCTCGCCCATCACCGACGGGATGATTTCCTGCCCGCGATAGCTGTAATAGACCATCGCGATCTGGCCGGAGAGAATCACCTTGCGGGCGCGTTCGTCGTTCGCCTTCAACAGCGCGGCGCGTTCGTAGATCGAGCGCAGAACCGCGGAATCCGCCACGAATTGCTTGTCGGCCATCCGGCACACTCCCTCTCACAGACCTGTTTATCAGTGCAATTCGCTATATGATTACACTGCTTCTGTCGAGAGGCGATATCCACGATATGCGCGACGATCGAGAAAATTCAGTCGATCAGATCCACCACCGAATTGGGTCCGATCTGCGCCAGCCACACCTTCCCGGCCGCGATCATATGCGCCTTCCAATGCTTCTCGGCGCCGTTGGCGTCCTTGGCTTCGATCAGATCGACCAGCTTCGAATGCGACTTGAGGCCGTAGCGAAGCTGGCGCATCGAAAATTCAGGATCGATATGCGTGTTGCGGCGCTGCGCGAGGTTGAGATGCTCATCGACCAGCCCGCGAAGCGCGTTGGAGAACATGATCAGCGTCTTGTTGCCGGCCAGTTCGATCATCACCCGGTGGAATTCGGCGATCTTCGAGGTCACGGCATAGCGGTCCCGGATGTTGGTGAGCTCCTCCTCGATCATCCGGCGCAGGATCGGCACCGCCGCTTCGCTGTTGCGCTGAGCCACCAGTCCCGCCGCCGGCGGCTCGATCAGTGTCCGCATCTCGTAGAGATCGCCGATCGTGACGCCCTGCGACTGCAAAGTGATGCCCGCCGCGCGCGCGATCATCTCGTAATTGGGCGAACTGACGCGCGCGCCGCCGCGCGCGCCGCGCGCGACCGTGACCAGCCCCTCCGATTCGAGGATGCGGACGGCCTCGCGAATCGTCGGCCGCGACACCTCGAATTCGGCGATCAGATGCGATTCGGCCGGCAGCGTGTCGCCATCGACCAGTTCGCCGCGAATGATGGCGTTTCGGATTTGCCTGGCCACGAGTTCCGCCGTCTTGGGAACGCGCACGGCCTCGGCGTTGCTTCGATTGCCGACGGGAATAGCGACAAAAGCGTTAGACAAGTTTAATTCCTTTTTGGATTTGCAGCCTTTTGCCCCGAAATCATGCACGGCGCAAGCATGCGCGGATCGACTCGCCACTTGCCAAAAGTCATGTTACCTAGTTAGATGATAAAAAGCGATCGCAACCCTTTAGGGCCGTTGCAACACATCGGCCGGTTCCGCACAGTGGAAGGGCGACAAGGAGAGGAAGTCGATGAACGTTCAGACCAAGGACGGACTCCAGCAAGACGGCGCGGGCTATGTCGTCGGGGCCGACCATTATATCTCGCCCGATTTCGCGAAGACCGAAGCCGAGAAGCTGTGGTACCGCGTCTGGCAGATGGCCTGCCGCGAGGAGGAAATTCCGAACGTCGGCGATTTCTATACCTATGACATCGTCGACCAGTCGATCATCGTGATCCGCGTCGCGACGGACGAGATCAAGGCCTATTACAATGTCTGCCCGCACCGCGGCCGCACGATCACCGAAGGCTGCGGCCACGCCGCGCGCCTGTTCTGCAAATATCATGGCTGGTCGTGGAAGCTCGACGGGACCATCGCGAAAGTGGTCGATCGCCACGAATGGCCCGCCGAGTCGCTGACCGACGACGACCTCAATCTGGTTCCCGTCAAGGTCGGGCGCTGGAGCGGCTGGGTCTATATCAACCTCGACCCCGACAGCATCAGCCTGGAGGAGCATCTTGCCCCGGCCAAGGCCTATCTCGATCCCTACGACCTCGGCGGATTGAACTATCACTGGCGCAAATCGACGATCTTCGACTGCAACTGGAAGGTCGCGATCGAGGCCTTCAACGAAGGCTATCACGTCCAGACGACGCACAACCAGATGCTGCGCTACATGGACGACTGGACGCAAAGCTATGCGCGCGGGCGCCATTCGCACTTCGGTTATTGGGAATCGATGCCGATGGGGTCGCGTTCGGCGCGCCTGACCGGTGGCCAGCCGACCGAGGACATCCGCCCCGGCATCCGCGACTATATGGAGGACATGGCGGCGACGCTGAACGCCGGGTCTTCGGTGCAGACCGTCTTCGCCGCGCGCCGCGTCGAGCAGGAGGTGCCGCCGGGCACGCCGCCGATGGAGGTGCTCGCGAAGTTCGGGCAGTTCATTTATGAAAATGCCGTGTCGCAGGGCCTGCAATGGCCGAACATCACGCCCGAGCAAATGTATGCGGCGGGTGTCGACTGGCACCTGTTCCCCAACCAGATCATGCTGATGGGCCCCACCGGCCTGCTCGGCTATCGTGCGCGCCCCTTCGGCACCGATCCCGACAAGTGCATCTGGGACGTCTATTCGCTGCAGCGCTATCCCGAGGGCAAGGCGCCAAAGGTCGAGCAGGAATGGAGCCAGGATCATGGCGACGTCGATTTCTGGGGCCTGATCCTGACCCAGGACTATCAGAATATGGCCGAGGTGCAGAAGGGCATGAAATCGCGCGCGTTCAAGGGCGCCAAGCCCAATCCGCGGCAGGAGATCGCGGTGATCAACTTCCATCGCAGCCTCGATGACTTCATCGAGAACGGATATGGCGCATGAGCGGCGGCTGGGACGAGAGTGCCGACTTCGTCATCGTCGGCAGCGGCGGCGGGTCGATGGTCGCGGCGCTCGCGGTCGCCGACGCTGGCAAGAAGCCGCTGATCCTGGAAAAGACCGACAAGATCGGCGGCTCCACGGCCATGTCGGGCGGGGTGTTCTGGATTCCCAACCATCCGTTGCAGGCGCGGGCCGGCGTCCCCGACGACGCGGACAAATCGCGCACCTATCTCGACGCGGCGGTGGGCGACCTCGGTCCGGCGACGTCGCGTGCGCGCAAGGACATGTTCCTCAACCAGGGGCCGAAGCTCGTCGAATATCTGGAAACCAAGGGCATGCCCTTCATCCGCTGCGACGGCTGGTCGGACTATCATGACGACCTGCCGGGGGGACTGCCGCAAAGCCGGTCGCTGGCGGTCGAGCCGTTCGACGTCAAGCAGCTTGGCCCCGAATGGGCGGCCAAGCTGCGGCGCGGCCTTTCCAGCGTGGCCGTGCGAGGCGTCGAAGGCCGCCGCCTGATGCTGATGAAGCGGACGCTCGACGGCAAGCTGGCGGCCCTGTCGGTCGGCTGGCGCATGATCAAGGGCCGACTGCTCGGCCGGGAATATGTCGGCGCCGGCACCGCGATACAGGGACGCATGCTCCAGATGGCTCTGCGCCAGGATGTCGATATCCGGATCAACGCGGGCGTCACCGAGCTGGTGGAGGAAAATGGCCGGATTGCCGGCGTCGTTTCGCAGAAGGACGGCAAGCCGTGGCGGATCGAGGCGCGCGACGGGGTGCTGATCAACGCCGGCGGCTTCTCGCACAACGCTGAAATGCGCAGGAAATACGGCCCGCAGCCGTCCTCGACGGACTGGACCAATGCCAACCCCGGCGACACCGGAGAGATGATCGAGGTCGCCAAGGCGCACGGGGCGGCAGCGGATTTCCTTGACGGCGCGGTGTGGATACTGACCTCCACGCCCCCGTCAGGCGATCGTTACATGCATGTGCTTGACCTGCCCAAGCCGCACTGCATCCTGGTCGATCAGGACGGCAAGCGCTACACCAACGAGGCGCAGAGCTACATGGCGAACGGCCAGGCGCTCTATGCGCACGGCCACGTGCCCGTCTGGGCCATCATCGAATCGCGGCATCGCGACCGCTATCCGTGGAGCTTCCATCCCGGTCCGACGCCGCAGGAATGGTTGGACAGCGGCTACATGAAGAAGGCCGACACGATCGAGGCGCTCGCGGCGCAGATCAATGTGCCCGCCGAAAATCTCAAGGCCACGGTCGAACGCTTCAACGGCTTCGCGCGCAAGGGCAAGGACGAGGATTTCGGGCGCGGATCGAAGGCCTACGACCTGGTCTTCAGCGATCCGACCCATGGTCCCAATCCGGGTCTCGGCGCGATCGAGGAGCCCCCCTTCTATGCGGTGGCGATCTATCCGGGCGACGTGGGGACTTTCGGCGGCATCCTGACCGACGAATATGGGCGCGCCCTGCGCGAGGACGGCAGTATGATCCCCGGCCTCTATGCCACCGGCAATTCGACCGCATCGGTCATGGGCAAGACCTATCCGGGAGCGGGCGCGAGCATATCGCCCTCCTTCATCTTCGGCTGGGTCGCCGCCCGCCATGCGCTGGGCCAGGCGCCGAACTGAGGAGACGCTCATGTTACCCTCCATCGAGGCGATGGTCGGCGAGCTTTACGACAAGCAGAAGATCCGCGAGGTCGTCACCCGCTATTGCCGCGGGGTCGACCGGATGGACCGCGAACTGTTCCTCTCCGCCTATCATCCCGATGCGATCGACGATCATGGCTTCGTCGTCGCGGGACCGGAGGAATTCTGGGCCTGGGTGAACCATTATCACACCACCGCCCAGTCGACGCACCAGCACATCATCACCAACCACAGCTGCGAGCTCGACGGCGGCGTCGCGCATGCCGAGACCTATTGGCTGTTCGCCGCGCTCGATCCGAACGGACAGAATCTGACCATTGGCGGCGGGCGCTATATCGACCGGATGGAGAAGCGCGATGGCGAGTGGCGCATCGCGGCGCGCAAATGCGTGCCCGACTGGGGCGGCCAGCCGGTCGCGACGCAAATCAGCCCCGAAGCGCGCGCGATGCTGGCGCAGAGCGGACGGGTCGCGCGCGACGCCAGCGACTGTTCCTACGAACGGCCGCTGACCATCCCCGAGGAGCGCATCGGCATCAACGTCGATATCCTCGCTGGCGCCTGATGGCGGGCCGCATGAAGCGCTGGTGCCTCCGTGATCATGGATCGCTCGACAATCTGGAAATGGAGGATTCCCCCGCCCCGGAACCCGGTCCCGGCGAGGTAGTCGTGCGCATCCGTGCCGCGGCGCTCAATGCCCGCGACCTGATGATCGCCATCGGGCCGTCGCCTTACGGACCGAAGCCAGGGCTCGTCCCGCTGTCCGACGGTGCCGGTGAGGTCATCGCCTGCGGTTCCGGCGTGACCGGAGTCGCACCCGGCGCACGCGTCGTCATCCCCTTCCGGCCGGGCTGGATCGACGGCCCCCACGACCCCGCCGCCATGGTCACCGACCTCGGCGGGGCGGTCGATGGCGTGCTCGCCGAACAGATCGCGGTTCCGGCGCGCGCCGTGGTGTCGCTGCCCGACGCGATAAGCTTCGAGCAGGCGGCGATGCTCCCCTGCGCGGGCGTCACCGCCTGGACCGCGCTCGACCGCGGCGGGCCGCTCGGCGCCGGGCACAGCGTGCTGGTCATGGGCACGGGCGGCGTCTCGCTCTTCGCGCTCCAGATCGCGCGGGCGAAGGGATGCCGGGTGATCGCGACGACGTCGAGCGAGGCCAAGGCGCAGCGGCTGCGCGATCTGGGCGCGAGCGAGGTGATCGATTATCGCGCCTGCCCCGAATGGGATGCGCGGGTGCGCGAACTGACCGGCGGGCGCGGCGTCGACCGCATCGTCGAGGTCGGCGGTGCCGGCACCCTGCCCCGTTCGATGGCCGCGCTGGCACCCGAGGGCGAAATCGCGCTGATCGGCCTGCTCGACGATCCGATGAGCCTGATCAGCCCGCTGCCGCTGATGCGGACGATGGGAGTGATCCGCGGCATTTCGGTCGGCTCGCGCGCCGATCTCGTCAATCTCGTCGAATGCGCCGCACGGAATTTCGAGCCGGTGATCGACCGCATCTTCGATTTCGGCGACGCGCCCGCGGCCTATGCCCATCTCGCGTCGCGCCGGCACTTCGGAAAAGTGGTGATCCGGGTCTGACGGCCCGGATCACCCTTCCCCCTTATTTTCCGGTGAAGCGGTTGCGGATGTCCCAGGTCAGTGCGCGCGTCGTCCCCTCGCTGCACAGCCCCTCGAAGGTCCAGCCCTCGACCGCGAACTGGCTGCGCACATATTCGGGCTCCTGGATCAGCGCGACATGGCCGCCGTTGATGTAGACCTCGCGCCCGTTGAGATTCTCCGACAGGTCGGAACAGAGCCAGGCAGTCACCGCCGCGACATTCCACGGGCGTCCGTCCGGCCCGCTGTTGCCGATCCAGTGGTTCGACAGCGGCGGAATCTTCAGCATGTTCATAGCATAGCCGAGCGTTTCATAGACTTCGGGAATGTTCATGTTGCTCGGGCCGGATATCGGGCGCACGACATTGGTGCGCACACCGAATTCGGCCAGCTCGCGCGCGACGGTGCGCGACATGCCGACGACGCCTTCCTTGGCCGCGCTGTAATTGACCATGCCATAATGGCCGAAGCCCGACGGCGAGGCGAAGTTGACGATCGCCCCGCCCTGCTTCTTCAGATGTTCGGCGCCCGCGCGGATCGTCGCGAAATAGCCCTTCAGGTTCACCGCCAGGACGATGTCGAAATCCTCCTCGCTCATCTCGGTCAGGCGCTTCGGACGGATGATCCCGGCATTGTTGATCAGATAGTCGAGGCGGCCGAAGTTCTCGATCGCACAATCGACCACCGCCTGCCCGCCGGCCATCGAGGCGACGCTGGAGGTTTCGGCGACCGCCTCACCCCCCGCCGCCCTGATCTCGTCAACGACCTGCTGCGCGAAGCTCGCGTCGCCGCCGCCACCCTGCGGTCCGCCGCCGAGGTCGTTGACGACGATCTTCGCGCCCTCGCGCGCCATCAGCAGCGCCGTCTCGCGCCCGATCCCGCGCCCCGCACCGGTGATCACCGCGACGCGACCGTCAAATTGTCCCATATCCTGCTCCCGTTCGTTCGAGGTCGAATCCCGATTAACCTATAAAATGTTTATACGATTACATACGGATTTCAACTACCCGTGCAGCGCCGTTTCCCGGCTGATCGATGAAGGCCATCAGGACGTCCATCATATGCCCGCGCCAGTGCGCCTCGGCCTCGCCTGCCTTGCCGCCCTCGATCAGATCGACGAGCCTGCCCAGTTCAGACAGCCGGCCTTGCTCGAATTCGAGCGGCACGCGATATCCTCTTGCGGTCAGGGATGCCGAATGCCGGCGGACGATCGGTTCCAGCGCGGTAAAGGTCAGGAGCAGGGTGCGATTGCCTGAATAGCCAAGGAGCAGCCGGTGGAAGGCTTCGAGCGATTCGAGCGCCGAGGCCGGATCGGACCGGCACATGTCGATTATGGCACGCAGCCGCGCTGCCGCCGCCCCGGGGTAACGCTCCGCTGCAAGGCGCGCCGCCGCGGGCTCTACCCGCGCGCGCATCTCCAGAATGTCGGCGAGCGGCACCTGTCCGGCCGCCAGCACCATCCCGGCGGCGCGTCCGATCAGGCGGCAGTCGATCGGCTTGACCAAGATGCCACCGCGCGCGCCGCGCTGGACCCCGACCAGATCTTCGGTTTCGAGGATGCGGACGGCTTCGCGAAAGGCGGTCCGCGAAACGCCATATTCGGACCGCATCTGCTCCTCGGCGGGCAGATGCTCGCCGGCCTTGTAGTCACCGCAGACGATTTTCCTGCGGATATGCTGCGCCACCATCTGGGCGATCGTGGGTGCCCGGACCGACGCCGCATGGGCGGGCTGACGCAGCCGATCTCCGAAAAACCGATGCAAGGGGTCCCTCGTCGTTGGACGGGACGCGGCGCCGGGCGGCCTGTCCGCCCGGCGCCCGCGCGCGATCAGAAGCGATAGGTGGCCCGGACGCCGTAGGTCCGCGGATCGCCGGGGAAATAGGACATGAAGCCCAGCGCGGTGAAATCGACGCTGCGCTGGTTGTATTTCTTGTTTCCGATGTTCCGGACCCACGCCGAAATATCCAGATCCGGATTGTCGAGATGCACGGTCAGCACCGCGCCGAACAGCCCGTAGCCCGCCTGCGAAAGTTCGGGCAGCGCCGGGTTGGTCCGGGGCTGAGAGGCGAAGAAGACGCGGCTGCGATAGCTATAGTCGCCGTGCAGGCTCACCGAACCGAAGCTGGTCGGCAGCTTGTAATCGACCGTCGTGGATGCCGTCCATGCGGGCGACAGGAGCGGCGGCGACGCCAGGGTGACGCCAACCGCAGTGGGTGCGATGCTGGTATATTTATGATCGGTATGACCGATCGTCTGCCCCAGCGTCAGCCCGCCGAGCACGAGCGTGGCCTCTGCCTCGACCCCGTTGATCCGGGCCGATCCGGCATTCTGGATCACCGCGGAATTGCCGATGAAATCCCCGTTGAGGTCGAAGTTCGGGATATTGCCGCTCAGCTGGATCGCGGTGTATTTCGAATTATAGGCGGTCAGATTGAGGCGCAACATGCGGTCGAACAGATCGGCCTTCACACCGCCCTCGATCGACCGGACCTTCTCCGGTCCGAAGGGGGCCAGGCCGAGCAGGTCGTTCCCGCGCAGGTTGAAGCCGCCGGCGCGATAGCCCTGCGTATATTTGGCGAACAGCATCACGTCCGGCACCGGTTTGTAATCCAGACCGACCGTGAAGGGCACATAGTTGAACTTGGCCGGCTTGAGGTTGATCTCGCACACCGGCGCCGTCGCCAGTGCCGAGCCGCAGCTTGCCACCACATCGGTGTCCGCACCGGCATAGTTGAGGTTGCGCGACGTCAATTGCCGCGTGTCGTGCACATAGCGCGCGCCGGCCGTCAGGCGCAGCTCTTCGGTAAGCCGGAAGGTGAACTGGCCGAAGAAGGACAGCGACGTGTTGTTCGATTCGCCATAGGTGCGCCCCTGGGTGACGACGAAGGGCGCGAGAAAGTGCGCGCGGGAATCGTTCACGCCGTCCTCGCTGAAATAATAGGCGCCCACGATCCAGTCGAGGCGGTCGTCGAAGGCCCTGCCGAACAGCTGGAACTCGGTGCTGACCTGATTCTGCCTGTCGTCGCCATAGATCTGCTGAAGCAGCGTGTAGGGCGTTCCGTCGAGATCGTTGCCGGTCAGATGCTTGTCGAGGTTGCGGTAGCCGATGATCGCCTTGAAGGTGATCGCGTCCATCTCGCCGGTGATCGTCCCGCCGACGCCCCAGACGGTGTTGCGGTACAGGCCGGTCACCTGCGACGGCGGCCTGTTGGTGAAGGGCTGATTATAGTCGGCGGGGCTGTCGCCCGCCGGCGGCTGCGTGTTCACGATCAGCGCCGCCGTTCCCGTCTGCGCCACCGGGGTCACCCATTGCCCGCCCCTGAAGCGCGTGTCGCTATAGTCGGCCGACAGCAATATGTCCCAGTTGTCGGTCAGCTGATAGGCAATCTGGCCGCGCAGATATTCGGTGTTGTCGACCGCCAGCGGCAAGCCGGTCAGCGCGCTTTTCGCAAAGCCGTCACGCTGCGAATGCGAGGCCGCGAAGCGGAGCGCCAGCCGGTCGCCCGCCGGGATATTCACGACGCCGGACAAGTTCCAGGCATCGTGGTTGCCGTACCCCGCCGAAACCTCGCCCTCGAACTCGTTAGTCGGGCGCTTCGTGACGATGTTGATGGCGCCGCCGATGGTGTTGCGGCCGAACAATGTCCCTTGCGGACCGCGCAGCACCTCGACGCGTTCGACGTCGATCAGGTTGAGGTTCGCTCCGGTGGCACGGGCGATATAGACGCCGTCGAGATAGAGCCCGACCGCCGGATCGACCGTGGGAAGCGCCTCGGTCGCGACGAGGCCGCGCAGCGATACGCTGGCGGTGCCAGGGTCCCCCGGGAAGGGAGCGATGTTGAGGCTGGGCGTCGCGCGCTGGACGTCCTGAACGCTGTCGATGCCTTGGGCGCTGAGCGACTCGCCCGACAGGGCGGTGACGGCGATCGGCACGTCTTGCAAACGCTCCGCACGGCGTGTCGCGGTGACGATGATGTCCTGGACACCGCCGCTCGCTTGTTCCTCGGCTGCATCGGCGGCCTGCTGCGCGTGGGCGGGGACGGTCGCGGCGCCCGCGAGCAGCGCGGTGCCGGCAAGAAGCGAAAATTTAAGGCGATTCATGACGGTCCTCTCTTTCGGGATGCCTCATTGCGGGCTTCCTCACCCCGTAAATTATGAACCTATTATGCTTTTGTCAATTATTATATAGATAATTACACTGTTTTGGCGCGGGCTTGCCGATCCCTCTGCGCCGGGCAATCATGCGGGCATGGCGAGCGCGGGCGAATGACATCTTTGGGCGACCATTCACGGCGCGGCCGCGAGCTTGCGGCGCGCATCATCGCCCAAGTCGTGGCGGATGCGTTGCCGGCGGGCTCGATGCTGGGGACCGAGCCCGAATTGATGGCGCGCTTCAGCGTGTCGCGCGGCACCTTTCGCGAGGCCGTCCGGCAATTGGAATGGCAGGGCGTCGTGACCGCGGCGCGCGGCGCCGGCGGCGGCCTGCGCGTCGCGGCGCCGGGAATCTTCGTGCCCATGTTCGCGCTCAAGGTCTATTTCGAACTCGCGCGCGTCGACCCGGTCGCGATGCGGCGGGCGCTCCGCATCGTCCACCGCGCGATCGTCGAATCGGGTGTCGACGCACCCGACGGTATCCTGGAATTCATGGCGCGCGCCGCCGACGGCCAGTTCGCAGCGGCGATCGACCGGACGCGCGAGCGCGGCGCCAGAGAGTCGAAGCTCAGCGAGCGCACCGCCTATGCGATCACGCTCGAGATCGAGGATCGCGACATGCGGCCCGGCGACGCGATTGGCCGCGAACCCGAACTGCTCGAGCGCCTGAACGTAGGGCGCGGCGTGCTGCGCGAGGCGCTCAACCTGATGGAGATCAATGGTGTAATCGAGGTTCGCCGCGGGACGCGCGGCGGCATCTTCGTCGGCACCCCGACCGCCGATTTCGCCATCGACGCGGCGTGCGTCCATCTGGCGATAGCGAGCAGCGCGTCGGCGGTCGCAGCGGCGCAGCGCGGGCTGTTCCTGGCCAATGGCGACAAGGGCTTTCCTGCCGGCACCCGCGCGCCGTCGCCCGACGCACTGGCGGTCGCGGCACGCACCGCCGCCAACCGCGAACGCAATCCGGTCCTCGCGATTTTCCTGCGCGTCTTCGAGCGTTATTGGCGCGATTTCCATCCCGGAGAACCGGTCAAGGCTAAATAGGATAAGGAATTGCGATAAGCGTTGAATCAGTATACCGAATCGGTAATGCCCGCAGCGGCGATACGGAGAGGAACATGCTGAGCGCCTTCGACGATTATCCCTATCATCAGATCGCCGATCATTTCGACGCGAGCGGCACGGGTGATCACCGCTTCTTCGACCGCTATTGGTGGGTCGCCTATGACCGCGAGAACCGCGCACAGGTCAACTCGGGGCTTGGCGTCTACAAGAATATGAACGTCCTCGACGGGTTCGGGACCGTGCTCATCGACGGGATGCAGCACAATGTCCGCACCTCACGCCGCTGGCGGCCGAACATCGGCCGGATCGGGGCGGGGCCGCTCGACTATATCGTCAAGGAGGGGCTCAAGAGCTTTCGCCTGCTGCTCGAACCCAATGAATTCGGCGTGGCGTTCGATCTCAGCTGGGAGGCGGCGCTGCCCGCCTTCGACGAGCCGCACCACAAGCGCCACATCGACGGCGTGCTGCACGAGGACTATCGGCGCTTCTATCAGTTCGGCCGCGTCAACGGCTGGGCCGAGGCGGCGGGCCGGCGGATCGAGATCGCCGACTGGTTCGGCTTCCGCGACCGCTCCTTCGGCGTGCGGCCGGGCGTCGGCGGCCCGCCGCCCCCGACCCCGCCCGCGCCGCCGGCCGGCGGCCGCGCGACCGCGCTCATCTCCGGCATGGCCTTCGCCTGCGACGACGGGACGCACGGCAGCCTCCAGATCCAGGAGGACGATACCGGCCGCGTCGTCTATTCGGGCGGCAAGCTGGTGCGCCGCGACGGCGACGGCTGGCGCGAAGCCGTCATCGACGCCGCGACGGTCGACATCGGCCTGGTGCCGGGCACGCTCAAACCGACAGCGCTCAATTTCGACTTCACCGCAGGCGGCGAAAGCTACGAACTGCGCGGTACGCCGCTGTCCGAGGGCTTCGTCTATCAGGGCTACGGCTATTTCAACGGCTATCGCGACCAGCACGGCCTCGGCGCCTGGCGCGGCGACGATGTGCTGGAGGGCGAAACCTATGACGTGCGCGATTCCTCGAACGTGCGCGACCTCAGCGGCCATGCCAGCTTTCCCGCCATATTGCCGCACGAATATCCGCTCGCGATCAGCCTGAACGGCGCGCCCGGCATGGCCGATTCGATGATCGGCTTCACCGGCCCGCACCCGCGCTATCGGCCGCAAGGATAAGCCATGCCGCTCTATCAACCGCTCAACGAGCCGCAGATGACGGCCTATTTCGGACAGCTTTTTCCGGCCCGCCCCGGCCTGCGCCTCGAAACCGTCAAACGTTCCTATCCCGGCATGTCGCGCGAGACCTGGTGGATCACCCTCGCATGGGACCATGCCGGCGGCACCGCGCAGGAGAAATTCGTCGTCCGCCTCGACCCGCCTGGCGGCTGCATGTCCGACAGCCCGCTGAAGGACGAAAGCGAGGTCTATCGCCTGCTCCACGGCACCGCGGTTCCGGTGCCGCGGCTGATCGTCCACGAGGACCGGCCCGAATGGCTGCTCGAAGGGCGCGAATTCACCGTCCGCGAATGGATCGAGGGCGAGATCGAGCCTGCCTGCCTCCGCGACGACAGCGAGGCGGGCCGCGCCGCGCGCATCGCCATCGTCAAGGAGCAGATGGACAAGCTCGCCGCGATCCACGCGCTCGACTGGCGCGCGATGGGGTTCGGGCGTTTCCTCACCGTCCCGTCCGACCCCGAAAACTGCGGGCGCGAGGACGTCGTGCGCCACCTCGACATGCTCGACCGCCACGCGCAGGAACCGCTGCCGGGGCTGCGCGAGATCGGCCGCTGGCTGCTCGACAATCCGCCGCCCGCACCCGCGCGCGTCGCGCTGCGCAAGGAGAATAACGGGATCGGCGAGGAAATCTGGCGGGACGGCCGGATCGTCGGCATGTGCGACTGGGAAGGCGCAAGCCTCGGCGATCCGGCGCTCGACCTTGCCGTCGCGATGGGGACCACCGCCAGATATTGGAGCGAGGAGGAAGCGCTCGCCTATTACAACAGCGTCGCGCCGCACGCCGTGACGATGGAGGCGGTCGCCTGGTACCGGCGCTTCTGGGGCTACAAGGGGGCGTGCGCGCTGCACTCGGCGCTCCGCAACTATAACGATCACCGCGACCGCCGCGTGCAACTGCTCACCCTCGGCTGCCTCTATCCGGTGATCGTCCAGGCCAATCTGTCGGCCGCGGCCGCATTCGGAAGGGTCTGATCCCATGAATCCTTCGGCACAGGATATCCTTCGCGGTTGCGTCGAGAATCTCGAGGAACTCGTCGCGCCCGAACTCACCAGCCCGCATGCGAAAAGCGCGATGATGTGCGCGCGGATGCTGCTCAACCATGTCATCCTGCGTCTCGAGCAGGAGGGCGCGGCGCTCGCCGCCGACTGCCGCGAGAAGCGCAAGCTGCTCTGCACCCTGGCCGATGCGGGCGAGTTCCCCGCCTCGCTCGCCGCCGAAATCGGCGCACTCGCCGCCGATCCCGAGCCCGACCACACGGCGGTCGCCGTGCTCACCGCGCGCGACGACGCCTGGAAACGCCTTTTCGAAAAGGCGCTCGCCGAACCCCTCTCCCCCGCCGTCCGGGACGGCCTGCGCGCCCAGCTCGCCGCGCAGATCGGAAGGGAAAACAGCTATTGCGCCCCGGCGCTCGATGGACCGATGTTCTGAGGAATAAGACATGACCGACCAGCAGAATCTCCCGACCGCCCTCGCCCCCTTCACCCTGACCGGCAAGGTGGCGTTGATCACCGGCGCGGCGTCGGGCCTCGGCAAGGCGACCGCCGGGCTGTTCCTCGACGTGGGGGCAAAGGTCGTCATCGCCGACCTCGACGCCGACGGCGCGCGGGCGACCGCCGCCGAGCTTGCGGGCAAGGGACCGACGCTGGGCGTCAGCATGGACGTATCCGACGAATCCGCCGTGCAGGCCGGCTTCGCCGCCGCGGCGGAGGCGTTCGGCGGGGTCGATATCCTCGTCAACAACGCCGCCTATCGCGGCAAGGCGAACACGATGGACATGTCGGTGGCGGAATGGGACATCATGCACGCGGTCTGCGCGCGCGGCAGCTTCCTGTGCCTGCGCGAGGCGGTGAAGCAAATGCGCGGGCGCGGCGGCGGGTCGATCGTCAACGTCTCGTCGATGAGCGCGCAGCATCCGACAATCTTTCCCAACATGCATTATGATTCGGCCAAGGCCGGCGTCGATGCGATTACCCGCCTCGCCGCGGTCGAATTCGCCAAGGACGGCATTCGCGTCAATTCGGTGCTGCCCGGCGGCATGGCGACCCCCGGCCCCGACAAGATGCGCGCGGCGCAGGCGGCGGGCGGCGCCGTGATCGCCGGGCCGGCGACGATCCCCGGCCGCAACCCGATGGGCCGCGTCGCCGACCCGATCGAAATGGCCCGCGCGATCCTGTTCCTCGCCAGCGATGCGGCGAGCTATATCAACGGCGCCGAACTGCTCGTCGATGCCGGCTTCACCAAGGGCTGACAGCATGACCGACCTGCTGACCAGCAACCGGCCGATCATCGGCGACACGCGACCCGCAACGACGGGCCTCGGCACGCGCAACCATGTCAATCCGGCGACCGGCAAGGTCCAGGCGACGGTGCCGATCGGCGGCGCGGCGGAAATCGACGCTGCCGCCACAGCTGCGGTCGCGGGTCAGAAGGCGTGGCAGGAACTCGGCCCCGAACGGCGGCGCGACTGCCTGCTCCGCCTCGCCGACCTGATCGAAGCCGACGCTTCCCGGCTGCTGACGATGGCGGCACTCGAATGCGGGACGCCCCTGTCGAGCAATTCGAGCGGTCTCGCCCTGTCATGGATTCGCTATTACGCCGGCTGGGCCGACAAGATCGAAGGCAGCTATAGCGAGCCCTTCGGCATCGCGGGCCTCGCCTATTCGGTCCATGAGCCGATCGGGGTGATCGGTGTGATCATCCCGTGGAACTCCCCGCTCGTCGCCATCTCGATGACCGCGATCCTCGCGATGGCCGCGGGCAATGCGGTGGTGCTCAAGCCGCCGACGCAGACGCCGTTCGTCGCGCTGCGCTTCGGCGAGCTGGCGCTGGAAGCGGGCATTCCGGCGGGCGTGCTCAACATCGTCCCCGGCGACGCCGAGGCGGGCGAGGCGCTGATCGCGCATCCCGCGGTGGGCAAGATCAGCTTCACCGGCGGCGATATCGTCGCCAGGGCCGTGATGCGCACCGCCGCCGAGCATCTGAAACCCGTCGCGCTCGAACTCGGCGGCAAGTCAGCGAACCTGATCTTCGCCGACGCCGACCTCGACGCGGCGGCGGCGATGGCCGCAACCTGCAGCCTCGTCCCGCTCGCCGGGCAGGGCTGCGTGCTGCCGACGCGCGTCTATGCGCACGCCGCGATCTTCGACGATTTCGTCGATCGCGTGCGGGCGCAGGCGCAGGCCTTCACGCTCGGCGACCCGCTCGACAAGGCGACGGTCATCGGCCCCGTGATCAACGAGGCCGCGGCACAGCGGATCATGGGCGTGATCGACCGGGCGAAGGCGGAAAGCGGCGGCAGCCTCGTCTCCGGCGGACGCCGTGGACAGGGCGACCTCGCCGCGGGCAGCTTCGTCGAGCCGACCGTATTCGCCGGCGTCGCGCACGACAGCCATGTCGCGCGCGAGGAGGTGTTCGGGCCGGTGCTGTCGATCATCCGCTTCGACGACGACAAGGATGCGGTGGCGATGGCGAACGACAGCCGTTTCGGGCTCGGCGCCTATCTGCACACCCGCGACCTGTCGCGCGCGCACAAGGTCGCGGCCAGCCTCGAAGCCGGCTGCGTCGCGGTCAACGGCATGCTGCCGATGGCCGCCAACCAGCCCTTCGGCGGGGTTAAGCAGAGCGGCTTCGGCCGCGAGGGAGGGCGGCCCGGCCTCGAGGAATTCATGCAGATCAAGCAGGTGCTGGTGCATCTGCGCTGAAGGGACGGCGCATGGAAGAAGAAGCCGATTTCGTCATCGTCGGCGGCGGCAGCGCCGGATGCGTCCTCGCGGCACGGCTGAGCGAGAATCCGGCGCACCGCGTCATCCTGCTCGAAGCGGGCGGCGAGGGGCGCGATTTCCTCGTCAACATGCCCGCGGGCACGGCCAAGCTGATGGGGCACAAGGATTTCGACTGGTGCCTGCCGACCGAGCCCGACCCGACGATCGAGGACCGCACGATGCAATGGGCGGCGGGCAAGGCGCTCGGCGGCAGTTCGGCAATCAACGGCCAGGTTTATATGCGCGGCGAGCGGTCGGATTACGACCGCTGGGCGGCGATGGGCTGCACCGGCTGGGGCTATGACGATATCTTCCCCTATTTCCTGAAGTCCGAGCGATTCCACGGCGCGCCGATGCAGTCGCACGGGAATCACGGGCCGCTCAGCGTTTCGCCGATCCAGTCGCCGCAGCCGGTCGGCCAATATGTCATCGACGCCTTCGTCGCGGCGGGCATTCCGCTCAACGCGGATTATTGCGACGGCAGCCAGGGCGGGGTCTATCGCATCTTCGCGACGCAGAAGGACGGACAGCGCTGTTCCGCAGCGCGCGCCTATCTGGAACCGGTGCGGGGGCGGCCGAATCTGTCGGTCGTCACCCGCGCGCATGCCGACAGGATATTGATCGAGGACGGCCGTGCGGTCGGGGTCGAGGCGCGGATCGCGGGAGAAAGGCGACTGTTCCGCGCGCGGCGCGAGGTGCTGCTGAGCGCCGGAACCTTGCTGACGCCGACGATGCTGATGCGATCGGGGATCGGGCCGGCGGAACAGCTCGCCGGGCATGGCATCGCCGTCCACGCCGACTTGCCAGGCGTCGGGCAGAACCTGCGCGAGCATAACACGGTATCGCTCGCGAAATTCGTCAATATCCCGACGATGAGCGCCGAGCTGAGGCCGCTGAAGCTGGCGCGGCACATGCTGAACTACATGCTCTTCCGCCGCGGGGTGCTGACGACGCCGGCGGTGCAGGTGATGGCGGCATTCCGCACCGACCCCGCGCTCGCCGACCCCGACATCATATTGTCGATGCTGCCCGTCGCGGTCACCTTCAACGACAAGGGCGATGCGGTGGTCGAGAAACGCCCGTCCTTCTCGTTCGGATTCCATGTCGCGCGGCCCGAAAGCCGGGGCGAGATACGGCTGCGCAGCGCCGATCCCGATGCCAGGCCGATCATCGACCACCGGCTGCAAAGCGCGGCGGGCGACGTCGAGAAGCTGGTCAAGGCGCTGAAGATCGTCGAGGGTGTATGCCGCACGCGGCCGCTGTCCGGCATCGTCACCGGCACGCTGCGCCCCGACCCGATGCCCGAAAGCGACGCCGAATGGGAAGCCTATGTCCGCCGCTGGGGCGGCGTCGGCTATCATCCGGTCGGCACCTGTCGCATGGGGCCGGACGGCGACCCGATGGCGGTGCTCGATCCGCAATTGCGTGTGCGGGGCATCGCCGGGCTGCGCGTCGTCGATGCGTCGGTGATGCCCGAACCCGTTTCCGCCAACACCAATGCGCCGACGATCATGATCGCCGAGCGCGCCGCCGAATGGATAGGAGCCGCCCGATGATGCTCGAAACGATCTTCGGAGTCGCGGGGCAGCGCGTGCTGATCGTCGGCGCGACGCCGATCGGCGAAGCGAGCGCCGCGATGTTCGGCAATCTCGGCGCGACCGCCGAGCTTGCCGATATCGTGCCGGAAGAGGCCGCCATCGCGGAGACGGTGGCGGGGTTCGTCGAGCGGAACGGCGGTATCGACCTGCTCGTCTATGCGGTGACGCGGATCGGCACCTATGCGCTGCCGACGATGGCGCTCGACCAGTGGGACGCGGTGCAGGACGCCAATCTGCGCGGGGCCTTCCTCGCGATGCGCGCGGTGATTCCTGTCATGCGCACGCAGGGCGGCGGCGCGATCGTCGCGGTGTCGACGATGGGTTCGGTCCATCCGGTGCTGAAAGGCAACGGCGCCTATGGCGCGTCGAAGGCCGGGCTCAACGCATTGGTCCGCGCCGCCGCGCTCGACCATGCCGAGGACGGCATCCGCGTCAACGCGGTGCTGCCCGGCGCGGTGCCGGTGGGCGACCCGCCCGCCGACATGGAGCGCCTTGGCGGCCCGGCGACGCAGCCGGGGCGGCTGACGCTCGGCATGGGCAGCGCCGAGGATATCGCGAGCGCCATCGTCTATCTCGCCTCCCCCGCCGGACGCTTCATCACCGGACAGGCGCTGGTGCTCGACGGCGGATTTCTGATCGGCTGACGAAGCGCTTGCAATCCTCTACATAATTCGTCTAAATCAGATAGACGTTAATATGACAGACAGGTGAGGATAGCGGCTTCATGCCCACGCTCAATTCGATCGTCCGCCAGGTTCTGGCGATCGACCCCTCCGCTCCGGCGCTCGAACACAACAA
>CALMYE010000206.1 GCA_937873425.1 uncultured Sphingopyxis sp.
ACGACCGTGCCGCCGCGAATCACCAGATCATACATTGCAGCTCTCCCGATTTTTTGGTTTCGTTGGGAAACCTATCATGGATCGGCGATATGCCAAGAGCGATTGACCCCGCCGCCGTCGGGGCGCAAGGGGCGGGCATGAGCGGCAACGACGAAGACTATGTCTATGACGAGGCGAGCGGCGAATGGCTGCCAGCCAGTGAAGCCCGCGCCCGCGCCGAGGCCGCGAACGCGCGGCCGGAGGCGAAGGACGCGGTCGGCAATGTGCTCGCCGACGGCGATTCGGTGGTGCTGGTCAAGGATCTGCCGGTGAAGGGCGCGGGCCAGACGCTGAAGGTCGGGACGGTGATCCGGTCGATCCGCCTGACCGACGATCCCGACGAAATCGACTGCCGCTACGAGGGCATCAAGGGGCTGGTGCTGCGGACGGAGTTCGTGCGGAAGCGGTGAGGCGAATAGCCGGACAAGGCGGAAATCCACATCGTCATTGCGAGCGCAGCGAAGCAATCCAGAGCGGTTTACACGACTCTGGATTGCTTCGCTGCGCTCGCAATGACGGGATTCATATCTTCCCCAGCGTCTCCCGCCGCGGCCCCAGATAGCCGAACAGATAGGCCGCCACTTTCCGCATCTGGATTTCCTCCGCGCCCTCGGTGATGCGATAGCGGCGATGGTGGCGATAGATATGCTCGAACGGCTTGTGCCGCGAATAGCCGATGCCGCCATGTACCTGCATCGCGCGATCGGCGGCTTCGCAGACGAGGCGGTTCGCCCAGTAGTTGCACATGCTGACCTTGTCCGACAGGCGGTGCTCGACCTCCTTGTGCGGCATATTGTCCATCTCCCACGCGGTCTTGCGGATCAGCAGGCGCAGCATCTCTGCCTGCGTCGCCAGCTCGACGAGCGGGAACTGGATCGCCTGATTCTTCGCCAGCGCCTCGCCGAACGGCTTTCTCTCCCGCGCGTAGCGCACGCTTTCCTCGATGCAATAGACCGCGGCGCCCAGCGATGACGCCGCCTGGCGGATACGGTTCTGATGGACGAAACTCTGCGCGATCGATAGCCCGCCGTCCACGGGGCCGAGCCGCGCGCTGTCGGGCACCCACACGTCGGTGAAGCTGACGCGCGGATGGTCGGTCGGCATGTTGAAGGTCCAGAGATATTCCTCGATCACCAGCCCCGGCGACGGGTTGGGGACGAGCAGGCAGGTGATACCCTTCGCGCTGCCGTCCTCGCCGCTGGTGCGGCAGAAGGTGGCGCAGTGGGTCGCGACATGCATGCCGGTCGTCCACATCTTTTCGCCGTTGATCAGCCAGCCGTCGACGCCGTCGCGGGTTTCGCGCACCGCGCGCGTTTCCATATGGGTGGCGTCCGATCCATGATCGGGCTCGGTCAGGCCAAAGGCGGTCCTGCGCTTGCCCTCGAACCCGCCGAGGATGAATTCCTGTTTCTGTTCGTCGCTGATACCGAATTGTTCGAACATCTCAACGAAGGGGAAATTGCCGACGATGCTGTGCTCGTTCTGAAGGTCGTTGTGCAGGCCAAGGCCCTTGGCGGCGAAATGTTCGCGGATCACCGCCATCCACAGGTTCGATCCGTCCTTGCCGCCATATTTCTTCGGCGCCGAAAAGCGCCAATGACCCGCCGCATCCGCCAGCCTCGTGGCCTGTTTCAACAGCGCTTCCCACTCGTGGCGCGGCAGGCCCTGATTGTCCCAGTCGGTGCGGGCATGCTCGCGGCGATGGTCGAAGAAGCGGATATTATCGTCGGCCTCCTCCAGCGGCTTGATCTCCGCCGCGATGAAGGCGTCTAGTTCGTCCAGATAAGCCTGCAGGTCGGGCGCAATCGCGAAATCCATCCTCGTCTCTCCCTTGTGATTTTCAGCCGCCCCATTGCTCCCGCGTGCGGGCGAGTGCGGCATATTTGGGGCTGTCCACCGCGCATTTGTCGAGTGCCACGCGGCGCAGCCTTGCAAGCAGGCCAGGGTCGGCGAGCGTCGCTTCGCCCTTCAGCAGCGCGGCGGCGAGCGCCGCATCCTCCGCGCGCGTGTCCGCATCCAGATCGCGCATCACGATGCCGAGCGCGTTCATCGCGACTGCGACCTGGAACTTGCCGTGGCCCTCGGCCTGCGGCTTGATCTCGCTCGCCAGCCAGTCGCGCACCGCCTGCACCATTTCACGGTTGGTCGGTTCGCCGGTCGGCTCCGGCGCGGCGGAAGCGGGCGGCGGCAAGGCGCGCGCGCGCTCGGCGGCGGGCGCTGCCTCTTCCAGCAGCAACAGCAGGTCGAGCTCCTGTTCGGCCGTCCGCCGCCCGACGACGACGCGCTCGACCGTCGCGTCGGCGCCGCTGCGCCACGCCTGCCCCATCTGCAGGCAGCCGAGCGCCCACCACAGCGTCCGGTAGACGAGCCAGAAGCGGAAGCGTGCCGGATCGACCGTCTCGCCGCCAGCCGCCTGATAGGCCGCGATCAGCTCCGCGACCGAACCCACGCCGAAGGCGGGCCGGTCGAGATGCCCGAAGCGCCACACCGTCATGCAGCCATAGGCGAGGTCTTCGTGGCCGTCGCCGCGATGCGCGAGTTCCCAGTCGAGCACCGCCGCAAGACCGTCTCCATCGACCATGATATTGCCCATGCGATAATCGCCGTGAACCAATACCGGCGGCACGGCGCCGGGCAGATGCGCCTCGCACCAGCGGATCGCCAGCGCGAGGACCGGCCGGTCGCCGCCATAGGAAAGGAATCGCGCCTTGAGTTCGGCGAGCGCGGCGGCGGTGTCCATAAGCGGAATCGCGGCGGGAATGACATCGGATGGGATCGCGTGGATGCGCGCCAGTTCGCGCGCAAGGTCGCCGAGCAGCGACGGCGCCGGCGCGGCGAGAATCTTCGCGGGCGCGACCTCGGCCGCGACGCGCCGCATCACATAGCCCGTGCCCATGGAGTCGCCGTCCGCCAGCACGCCGACGACCTCTGGTGCCTTCACCCCGGCGGCATGCGCCGCCATGACCAGCGCCGCCTCGGCCGGATGGCCATAGGGACGATCCGCCATATATTCCGCCGACGGCGCGCGGCGCAGCACATAGGCGTCTCCGCCCCAGTCGAACGCCCAGCTCTCCATATTCGCCCCGCCGGAGAGGCGCGTGAGCGCCGACAATTCGCCGGGACCGGCGCAGCGGGTCATGAAGGCGAAGAGGGGTTCGGACAGGTCGGTCATTACTTAATGATGCTAAGTATTTTCCTTGACCGCAAGCGGGAATCGCCTTCCAACTCGTCAGCCTGCCCGCTCGCGGCCGCGCGCCATCACCGCCGTCCGCCGCGCTTCGACCTCTTCGGCGCTGACCGCGCTGTTCGCGGCCTTGGAACGCGCCTGTTCGAGCGCCAGCCCCTCGCCGAAGGGCAGGCCGTAGCCGTCATCGATCAGCCTCTTGTAGGCGCGCACCATCGCCGGGTCGGCGCTCGCGATGTCGCGGGCGAGCGCCTGCGCGGCGGGCAGCAGTTCCGCGGGCGCGACGACGCGGTTGACGAGACCCCAGTCGCGTGCCGCCTCCGCGCCCAGGAAATTGCCGGTCAGCGACAATTCCTTGGCGCGGCTGATGCCGATCATCCGCGCCAGTTTCTGCGACAGGCCCCAGCCGGGCATGATGCCGACACGCGCATGGGTGTCGGCGAAACGCGCGTTGGTCGAGGCGATCAATATGTCGCACGCCAGCGCGACCTCGAACCCGCCGGTGATCGCGACGCCGTTGATCGCACCGATCACCGGCTGCGGGCAAAGTTCGATCGCCTTGACCGGATTCTCGTCGGCACTGTCCGCATTCGCGGCACCAAGGTTGCTGGTGTCGGCGCCCAGTTCCTTGAGGTCGAGCCCGGCGGTGAACGCCCGCTCCCCCGCGCCGGTCAGGACGATCGCGCGGATGCTGTCGTCAGCGGCGAGTTCGCGCATCGCGGCGGCGAGGCCGGCGCGCAAGGCCTTCGACAGCGCGTTCATCGCTTCGGGCCGATTGAGGATGACGGTGGCGACACCATCGTCGCGCGTGATCAGGATCAGGGACATGCTTTACTCCTGCACAACCGCGCGCGCCGATGCGTTGTCCACATCAGTCACCACGCCATTCTGAATCAGCCAGCGCGGATAGTCGGACTGGACCGTCGCCATGATCCGGTCGATCGCCGCGGCGATACGCTCGCCTTCCTCCTCGCGATCGCGCTGAACGATGACGCGGCGCGCCTGCGCATCGATCAGCACGCGCTCGCGCGGCACCAGTTCGCCGATGGTCAGCCCGGCCAATATCGCCCGGCTGGCCTCGTCGCGCTGTTCCAATGTGGCGATCCGGCGGCTCATCTGTTCCTCGAACTGCGCAGCTGCATTGGTCTGTTGCCGTAGCTGCGCGATGCTGACCCGCACGTCGCGGTCGAGGCTGTTTCGCAGCTTTGCCGCCAGTTCCTCGTTGAGCTGGGGAGCATAGTTGCCGACCAGCACCACGCCATCGACCGCTATCGCATCACCCTCCACCCGGACGCTCATGCTGTCGACGCGGTCGCTCCTCGCCAGAAGCTCGCCAAGTTCGGACTGCACCGCCGTCCGCGCGCGCACCTCGCGCGCGATATTGTTGAACGAGATCGCCAGCGGAATCGCCAATATGCCGAGCGTCACCGAAATGCCGACCACCTGCATCGCGGTATGCTGCGGCGTCAGCGAGGGGCCGAACTTGTTGGCGCGCGCGATGATCGTCGCCGAAAAGGCGATGGCGAAGACGTTGGTAAGGAACAGCAGCGCGCCGCCGAGCGAGAAATCATAGCGCCCCGTCACGATGCCAAAGGCAACGGTCGAAAGCGGCGGCAACAGCGCGGTCGCGATCGCGACGCCCACCATCACCCCGGACAATTTGCGCATGATCGCATAGACGCCGGCAATGCCGCCAACGACGGCGACGCCCAGATCGATCAGCGTCGGCTGGGTCCGCGCGCGGATTTCGGGTGTCACATCCTTGATCGGCGAAAGCCAGATGATCACCAGCGCGACCATGATCGCAACCAGCGCGCCCGCCGCCAATGTCACCAGCGATCGCTTGATCAGCCCCGAATCGAGGACTGCCAGCCCGAAGCCGACGCCCATGATCGGCCCCAGCAACGGCGAGACGAGCATCGCGCCGATCACGACGGGCGCCGAGCTTTGCAGCATGCCGAGCGTGGCGATCGCCGTCGCCATCACGACCAGCAGCAGATATTTGGTGTCGAGCCGCGCATCGCGCGCGACGCTGGCCAGAATCAGCGAGCGGCCGTGGGTTTCCCCATCGGCCGCCGCTTCATCTTCATACCGGTCGCCGTCCGCACGGGCGGCGTGGCGCCCACCGGCGCTGAAGGCCGCCTTGCCGGGGCCGGGGCCTTCGCTTCCGTTGCGCGCCATGCGCCAGGCTCAGATCTTGCCGGTCAGTTCCGGCACCGCCGTGAACAGGTCGGCGACGAGGCCGAAGTCGGCGACCTGGAAGATCGGGGCGTCCTCGTCCTTGTTGACCGCGACGATGGTCTTCGAATCCTTCATCCCGGCGAGGTGCTGGATCGCACCCGAGATGCCGATCGCGAAATAGACTTCCGGCGCGACGATCTTGCCGGTCTGGCCGACCTGATAGTCGTTGGGGACATAGCCCGCATCGACCGCGGCGCGGCTGGCGCCGAGCGCGGCGCCGAGCTTGTCGGCGAGCGGGACGATGACTTCCTGATATTTCTCGCTCGACCCCAGCGCGCGGCCACCCGACACGATGATCTTGGCCGACGTGAGCTCGGGACGCTCCGACTTGGCGATTTCGGCGCCGACGAAGCTCGAGATGCCGGCGTCGCCGCCCGCGCTCACCGCTTCGACCGCGCCCGAACCGCCGGAGGTCGCGGCCTTTTCGAAGGCCGTGCCGCGGACGGTGATCACCAGCTTCGCGTCCGAGCTCTCGACGGTCGCTATCGCGTTGCCGGCGTAGATCGGGCGGGTGAAGGTTTTGGGACCCTCGACCGACAGCACTTCCGAAATCTGCATCACATCGAGCAAGGCGGCGACGCGCGGCGCGATATTCTTGCCGGTCGTGGTGGCGGGCGCAACGAAGGCGTCGTGGCTCGCCATCAGTTCGGCGACGAGCGGCGCGACATTCTCGGGCAGGTTGTGACCGAAGGCGGCGTTGTCGGCGACGTGGACCTTGCCGACGCCGGCGATTTCCGATGCCGCCTTGGCGACGCCATCGACACCTTCACCCGCGACGAGCAGATGAACTTCGCCGAGCTTCGCGGCGGCGGTTACCGCGGCGAGCGTGGCGTCCTTGACGGCGCTGCCGTCATGTTCGACCCAAACGAGCGTTTTCATGAGTGCACTCCCATCGCCTTCAGCTTGGCAACCAGTTCATCGACGTCGGCGACCTTGACGCCGGCCGAGCGGACCGGCGGTTCGCTGACCTTGACGGTCTTGACGCGCGGCGTGGTGTCGACGCCGTAATCGGCGGGCGCCTTCACATCGAGCGGCTTCGACTTCGCCTTCATGATGTTCGGCAGCGAGGCGTAGCGCGGCTCGTTCAGGCGCAGGTCGGTGGTAACGATCGCAGGCAGCTTCAGCTTCACCGTCTCGAGGCCGCCGTCGACTTCGCGCGTGACGCTGACATGATCGCCCTCGACGTTCACGGCGCTGGCGAAGGTGCCCTGCGCCCAGCCGGTGAGGGCTGCGAGCATCTGGCCGGTCTGGTTGTTGTCGCCGTCGATCGCCTGCTTGCCCAGGATCACGAGGCCCGGGCCTTCGGCATCGGCGATCGCCTTGAAGATCTTCGCCAGCGCGAGCGGTTCCACCTCGTCGTCGCTCTGGACCAGGATCGCCCGGTCGGCGCCCATCGCGAGCGCGGTGCGCAGCGTTTCCTGCGCCTTCGCCGGGCCGACGCTGACCGCGACGATCTCGGTCGCGACACCCTTTTCCTTCAGGCGGATCGCTTCTTCGACGCCGATCTCGTCGAACGGGTTCATCGACATCTTCACATTGGCGAGGTCGACGCCGGTGCCGTCGGACTTCACCCGCGGCTTCACATTATAGTCGAGCACCCGCTTCACGGGGACGAGGATTTTCATGGCTCTAAAAGCTCCTCTCAAAATTGTGCACTGCGCCATAATTGGCGTTTACGTAAACGTCAACCTTGCAGTCCCAGCCTCCTCTCCCCTTGGGGGAGAGGATAGGAAGACTTGGTCCGCAGGACCTAGTCGGACTTGGTGAGGGTCTGGACGTTACCGCCCTCACCGCTGCGACTAGCGAACAAGTTCGCAAGTCTCGCTGCCTCTCCCCCAAGGGGAGAGGCAAATCGTCACGCCGCCTTGGCGACCTCGGCGACGATCTTCTTCGCGGCATCGCCCAGATCGTTCGCCGGAACGATCGGCAGGCCCGAATTCGCGAGGATGTCCTTGCCCTGCTGGACGTTCGTGCCTTCGAGGCGGACGACGAGCGGGACCGAGAGGTTCACTTCCTTCGCCGCGGCGACGATGCCGTCGGCGATGATGTCGCACTTCATGATGCCGCCGAAGATGTTGACGAGGATGCCCTCGACCGCCGGGTCCTTCAGGATGATCTTGAACGCCGCGGTGACCTTTTCCTTGCTCGCGCCGCCGCCGACGTCGAGGAAGTTGGCCGGGAAGGCGCCGTTCAGCTTGATGATGTCCATCGTCGCCATCGCGAGACCGGCACCGTTGACCATGCAACCGATATTGCCGTCGAGCTTGATGTAGGCGAGGTCATATTCCGACGCCTCGACCTCGGCCGGGTCCTCCTCGGTCAGGTCGCGCAGCTCGGCGATGTCCGGGTGGCGGAACATCGCATTGCCGTCGAAACCGAGCTTGGCGTCGAGCACCAGCAGTTCGTCGCCGTTCGCGCCTTCGCACACGGCGAGCGGGTTGATCTCGATCTGCTCGGCATCGGTCGCGAGGAAGGCGTTGTAGAGGCCGGCGAGGACCTTCGCCGCCTGTTTCGCCAGATCGCCGCTGAGTTCGAGCGCCGCGGCGACGCTGCGGCCGTGGTGCGGCATCAGGCCGGTGGCGGGGTCGATGGTGATGGTGTGGATCTTGTCGGGCGTGTTGTGCGCAACGGTCTCGATGTCCATCCCGCCTTCGGTCGAGGCGACCACCGCGATGCGGCTGGTGGCGCGGTCGACGAGCAGCGCGAGATAATATTCCTTTTTGATGTCGGCGCCGTCGGTGACGTAGAGGCGATTGACCTGCTTGCCGGCTTCGCCGGTCTGGATCGTCACCAGCGTGTTGCCGAGCATTTCGCGCGCGTGGCTTTCGACTTCCTCGAGCGTCCTGGCGAGGCGGACGCCGCCCTTGGCGTCGGGACCGAGTTCCTTGAACTTGCCCTTGCCGCGGCCGCCGGCGTGAATCTGCGACTTCACGACATAGAGCGGTCCGGGGAGCTGTTTCGCCGCCGCGACCGCCTCTTCGACGCTCATCGCGGCGATGCCCTTGGGCACGGCCACGCCAAATTTCGCGAGCAGTTCTTTCGCCTGATATTCGTGAATGTTCATGAGGTCTGCCGGGCCTTTCGACTCTGGAAGCGGGAGATAGCGGCGCCGCCTAAGCACAAGTTGCGCGGCGTGGCTACCCCTTGGTTCCGCTACAGCGGCGACAGATTTTCTACCCTAGCGAAAAGCGCAGAGCGCCGCCGAGCTGGTCGCCACCGACAATATTTCTGGGTCCTTGAGCGCGCGGACCTTGTGCAGGAACTGATCGAGCGTCAGGTCGGTGATGCGCCTGTCCTTGAGGCTGCCGAGCGCCGACAGCCGCCGCAATTGCAGCAGCGACAGCCGGTCGACCATACGCTCGGCCATGCACGCCGACATCGCCTGCGACAGGCCGGCATCGTGGAGGCCGTTGCGCAGCCGCGTCTCGGGCGTCGCGCAGCCGGCGAGCGTCAGCGCGGCGAGGACGGGGAGGATCAGGCTTCTCATGCCCATCGCCTATAACTTAAATTCCGGAATCCCCAACGCCCGTTCGTCCTGAGGAGGGACTGAGCCTTGGCGAAGGCCCGTCTCGAAGGACCAAGCGCTGCGCCAACGTCCTTCGAGACGCCGTTTCGACAAGCTCAATCCTGCCCTGAGCGACTGCCGCAGGCAGGCAGTCGAAGGGGGCTCCTCAGGACAAACGGATAACGGGATCAGCGTCCGTGAAATTCGGCGACCGCGCGCGATACCGACTGCATCGTCGCCATGCGGGCAGGAACCGGCGAGGTCGCCTCGCCCATCAGCACGACGATGGCGTAGCGGGTGCCGTCGGGCGCGGTCGCGATGCCGATATCGTTATAGCCCGCGGTCATGCCCCTGAAATCCTGCCCGGTTCCGGTCTTGTGGCCGAAGGTCCAGCCAGCGGGCAGCCCGGCCTTCAGCCGCTGCGGGCCGCTGCGCGTCCGCTCCATCACGCCGAGCAGATATTTGGTCGAGTCGGGCGACAGCAATGTCCCGCGCGCGAGCCGGGTCAGCGCGCTGGCGATCGCCGCGGGACTCGCGCCGTCCATCGGGTCGGCGCGATAGGCATCCATCGCCGCCTTGCGCGTCGCTTCCGGCAGCGCGGCGCGCGCGGTCTGGAAGGCGCGGCCGTTCGAATAGCTCTGCTGCCACGTCAGCCCCGCGATGCCCGCCTGCAGCAGCCGCTCGCCGGGGCCGAAGCGGATCGCGCCCAGTTCCTTGCTCGCGATGAAGCGCCGCACCGCATCGGGGCCGCCGACGGTGCGCAGCAGGCTGTCGTTCGCGGTATTGTCGCTTTGCGTCACCGCCATCTCGATGAGGTCGCGGACGCTGTGCGTCACCGATCCCTGCGCCTGCACACGGCCGGCGAGCGGCTGGTGGAACAGGGTCAGATCCTCGGGACCGATCCGCACCTGCTGGTCGAGGCTGAGCCGGCCGCGATCGACCGCGTCGAGCACGGTCATCACGACCCACAGCTTCGACACGCTCTGTTGCGGAAACAGCTCGTTGCCGCGCTGCGCAATCGCCCATTCGCCGTCGATGCGCTGCACCGCGATGCCGGTCTTGCCCGGAAAGGCGCGCCAGATTTCAAAGATGCGATCGTTCAGCCCCGGCGGCGCGCGGCGGAAGCCGGGATCGGCGGGAAGCTGCGGCGCCGGCGTCTGGGCGCGGACC
This sequence comes from uncultured Sphingopyxis sp., assembly GCA_937873425.1. Classification (GTDB taxonomy): domain Bacteria; phylum Pseudomonadota; class Alphaproteobacteria; order Sphingomonadales; family Sphingomonadaceae; genus Sphingopyxis. The sequence goes on from CALMYE010000206.1 coordinate 10,140, forward strand.
GGCGGCGCGATCGGCACCGTCACCGCCCCGGACGGGGACGATGCCGGCGGCCCCGCGCGCGGCGTCGGCACGACGGCGGCGCTGCTGACGCAACCCGCGAGCACCGCCGCGCTCATCACCATGCCGAACAGTTGCCCGCCCGAAAAATCGACCTTCATGCAAACCCCGAAGCGACTGCGACCGTCATTCCATCCCCGGCCCTTTCCGGCCGGATTCCCTCGTTCCGCAGCCCGCGCGAACGAACCAGCGATTTGCGACGAACGATTCCGCACGCACGATAAGCGGCGCAACCTTTATCCGGAATTAAGGGGCCGGGGACGCCCGGACGAGGTGCGGATAGAGCCGCTTGAACGCCGCGAGCTTCGGCGCATCCCAGCGGCGGATATAGGCGTTCCCCGGATTGCGCTTCATGAAATCCTGGTGAAACGCCTCGGCGCGATAGAAGGCACGGTAGCGCTCGACCGGCACGACGATGGGTCTGGCGAAATGCCCGCCCTTGCCGATTTGCGCGAGATAGGCGGTCGCGACCTGCCGCTGCGCCGCGTCGAGCGGCACGATCGCGGCGCGATATTGCGGGCCGACGTCGGGACCCTGGCGGTTCTTCAGCGTCGGGTCGGCGATCACCGAAAAGAGGATGCGCAGCAATGTGCCGTAGCTGACCTGGCCCGGGTCATAAACGATCCGCACCACCTCGGCATGGCCCGAGGTGCCGTCGTGGGTCAGCTCATATCTGGCGGTCGCGGCGCTGCCGCCATGATAGCCCGATTCGACCGAGATCACGCCCTTCACATGCTCGAACACGCCCTCGACGCCCCAGAAGCAGCCGCCGGCGAGAATCGCGGTGGCGCGCTTGCCCTCGACCGCGGGGTCGTGGGCGGCGGCGGGGAGGCGGACGGCAATTTCCGCCTGCGCGGGCGCCGGTGCGCATTGCGCGAGCAGCGCGGCGGCGAACAGCGCGGCGAGCCCCCGCCGCAGGATCACAGCGGCATCGCGATCGCCGGCTGCTGCATCACGACATAGGCGGCGCCGATCGCGAAGCCGGCAAGCATCGTCGGGAACCAGTCGGAGCGAAGGAGGGAAAGCATGGGAACCTCTTGTATCTCTGTTTCGATCACACCGAACGATATGGCGCGCCCCGGCCGGCCGTGCAGTGATGCGTCTCACTCCATAGACGAGAGGGCTTACCATGCAGTGAACCGGATGGTTGTGCAGCGTTCAGCTTGCAGACCCCACCCCTCCTCTTCAGAGGAGGGGCAGCGAGACTTGCGCGCTTGCGCGTTAGTCGCAGCGGGGTGGTGTCCCGCACCGGCGTCCACCACCCCAAACCCCTCCTCTGAAGAGGAGGGGCTTTAAAGGTGTCAGGTCAGCGCCGCGCAAGCCTGCTGGATGCGTACGCAGGCGTCCTTGAGCACCACTTCCGACGTCGCATAGGAGACGCGGAAGGCGGGCGACAGGCCGAAGGCGCCGCCGTGGACCGCGGCGACGCGCGCCGAATCGAGGAAATAGTCGATCAGCGCCTCGTCGCTGTCGATCAGGTGACCCGCCGGCGTCTTCTTGCCCATGCAGCCCGACGCGTCGGGATAGACGTAGAAGGCGCCGTCGGGGACCGGGCAGTGCAGCCCCGGCGCGTCGTTGAGCATCGCGACGACCATGTCGCGGCGCTTGCGGAACGCGGCGTTGCGCTCGTCGAGGAACTGCTGCGGGCCGCCGAGCGCCGCCGTCGCCGCCGCCTGCGCGATCGAGCAGGGGTTCGACGTCGATTGCGACTGCAGCTTGCCGATCGCCTTGATCAGCCACGCCGGGCCTCCCGCGAATCCGATGCGCCAGCCGGTCATCGCATAGGCTTTCGAGCAGCCGTTCACGGTCAGGATGCGGTCGGCGAGGTCGGGGCAACGCTGCGCCAGCGTGGAAAATTCGAAATCGGCGTACCAGACATGCTCGTACATGTCGTCGCACATCACCATGACATGCGGGTGGCGGCGCACCACCTCGCCGAGCGCGTCGAGTTCGTGCGGCGCATAGGCGGCGCCCGAGGGGTTGGACGGCGAGTTGAAGATGATCCAGCGCGTGCGGTCGGTGATCGCGGCGGCGAGCTGTTCGGGCGTGATCTTGTAGCCCTGCGCCGCCGAGCCCGCGACGATCACCGGGGTGCCGCCGGCGAAGGCGACGATGTCGGGATAGCTGACCCAGTAAGGCGCGGGGATGATGACCTCGTCGCCCGGATCGACCGTCGCGACCAGCGCATTGAACAGCGTATGCTTTCCGCCGACGTTCACGGTGATCTGGTCGAGCCCGTAGTCGAGCCCGTTGTCGCGGCGGAACTTGCCGCGGATCGCTTCCTTGAGCGCCATCGTGCCGTCGACCAGCGTATATTTGGTCTGGCCCGCGCGAATGGCCTCGATCGCCGCTTCCTTGACGAAATCGGGCGTGTCGAAATCGGGCTCGCCGGCGCTGAGGCCGATGACGTCGACGCCCGCGGCCTTGAGCTGGGTGACGCGCGCGGTCATCGCGAGCGTCGCCGACGGCTGGATGCGGCCGAGCGCGGCCGAGACATGGGGCGGGAAGGTCGACATGGTGGCGTCCCCTGAACTGGTCTGCGCGAAGGCGATTTGACGGAAAATTGCGCGGGGCCGCGCCTAAAGCCTCCGTGCGACAATCGCAAGGCGGCTGCGGGATAATTTACCTATGCAGGCTGCATCTCAGCCTATCGGCGCCGCCGCGTCCCCCACCAGCCGCGCCGGGATCAGCCCGCGCAGCGAATTGCCGAGGAAGAATCCGTCCCCGAGGTCGGCGAGGCGCAGGTGCGATTCGACCGCGCGGCCCTTTTCGATCAGCTCGGCGCGCAGCACGCCGGGGAGCAGGCCGAGCGACAGCGGCGGGGTCAGCAGCACGCCGTCGCGCTCGACGAAGATGTTGCTCCAACTCCCCTCGGTGACGAAGCCCGGCTCGTCGATGAAGACCACTTCGGCCGCGCCGCTCTCCGCGCGCGCCGCGTCGTAGAGGCCGCGCAGGCTGGTTTTGTGCGCAAGGCGGAAGTCGCCCGCCGCCATCGGCGCGGAGTGCGCGGCGACCGGCACCGGCAGCTCGGCGAGGCGCGGCACCGGCGATACCTCGATCGCCAGTGCGCCCGAAGCGGCGAGCCGCATCCGCACCCGCGCCGCACCGCGCAGGCGGAAGGTCGCCGACTGCAGGCTGTTGCGCGCGCCGTGGCGGTCGAAAGAAAAGCCCAGCACCGCGGCGCTCGCCTTCATTCGCGCCAGATGCCCCTCGAGCCGCTCGACCCCTTCGACGGGGTCGAAGTGCATGGTCTCGATAAGGTCGAAACGCTCCGACGCTGCCGCCACAAATTCCCCCTTGGCCAGACATTCGCGCCATTCTTCCGATGGTTCGCTGTCGGCGACGATTCCCGATCCCAGTCCCAGCGTGGCCCGAAACGGCTTTTCCTGCAAGGCGTCGGTGCGCGGAAACACCAAAGTGCGGATCGCGACGTTGAACGCCGCGTCGCCGCCCGGCTCGATGAAGCCGATCGAGCCGGTGTAGAGGCCGCGCGCGTCGGCCTCCAGCTCGTCGATGATCTCCATCGCGCGCACCTTGGGCGCGCCGGTGATCGAGCCGCAGGGAAAGGCGGCGCGCAGCACATCGACCGCGCCCGTCCCCGGCGGCAGCGCCGCGGTGACGTCGGACACCAGCTGGTGGATGGTCGGAAAGCTCTCCACCCGGAACAGGTCGGGCACCGCGACCGACCCCGGCCGCGCGACGCGCGACAGATCGTTACGGATCAGATCGACGATCATCAGATTCTCGGCGCGCTGCTTGGGATCTTCGGCGAGGGTGCGCGCCGCCGCGGCGTCGGCGTCCGCATCGGCCAGCCGCGCCGCCGTCCCCTTCATCGGCCGCGCGATCACCTGTCCCTCGCGCAACGCGAAGAAGAGTTCGGGCGACAGCGAGGCGATCGCCTGTTCGCCCGTCCAGACGAAGCCGCCATAGCCGGCGCGCGCCGTGCGCCGCAGCCGCGCATAGACGGCGAGCGGATCGCCCGCGACCGGCACGTCGGCGCGAAAGGTCAGGTTCGCCTGATAGATGTCGCCCGCGCGGATGAAGCCGAGCACCGCCGCGACCGCCGCTTCATAGTCGGCGCGCGCGACGCGCGGCACCGGCGCGCCGACCCATGCGCCCGCGGGATCGGGCAGCAGGTCCGGCACTGCGTCGGGCGCGATGCGCTCGCCCCGCTCGAACAGGCCGAACCAGCCGATCGGCATGTCCCCGCCCTCCGCGGGCGCAGTGCCGCGCCATGCCGGCGCGAGCCCCTTGCCGCCCTCATAGGCGAGCCAGCCCGCCGCGTGCAGCCCGCGCGCCTGCGCCGCCTCCAACGCATCGAGCAGCGCCGGCACCTCGGCGGCGGTCCCCGCGGTCAGCACCTCCACCGGACCCTCGAACAGCCGCGCCGCCGCCGCGCCTTCAGCCCGCGCATCGTCGAGCAGCACGAAGGGCGCGCGGCCGGGCACCGTCGCCGCTATCGCCGCGTCCTTCGTCACGGGATTGCGCCTGCCGAAGCCGCGCCGGTCAGCGCTGGCGGATCATGCGCATCGAGCGCTGGCCGTTGACGCTCGCGAAATAGCTGCCCATCGACGCGGTCCGGATCTCCACCTTGTCGCCCGGCTTGGGGTCGCGCGGCAGCCGGGTGGTGTCGATCTGCGCCCACACCGCGCCGTCCTCCATCGTGATGGTGAACTTGCCCGACCGGTCGGCGCGCACCGCGGCGATCACGGTTTCGATGTTCTTCACCTCATCCTCGTCACCGCCGAAGATGCCGCCGAGCTTGGGGAAGGAAAAGCCGAACAGCCCGCGCCGCGCCTTCTGCGCCGTCTCGCGGTCGGTGAAGACGATTTCGCGCGCCTGGTCGGCGGCCGCGAGTTCGCCCACTTCGCGGTCGAAGCAGGCCAGGCGTTCGGTCGGATCGGTGATCGTCCGGCAGGCGAAAAGTTCGTCGATCTGCGCGGGACGCAGTTGCAGATCCTTGTCCTTCGCGCCGGCCGGCACGGACAGGACACAGGCGAGGACGGCAATCGGCGCGATCCGGCGCAAAGACAGCTGCGGCATGGCAAACCCCCTGGAACAAGGCATGGCCCCTGCCTAGCCGCCGCGCAGCGACGCCGCAAGCGCCGCCCCGATTGGGAGGGGGGCGGATTGAACTTTGGTCGCGATACCGCTCTCCCCTCCCGCTTGCGGGAGGGGGCGTTCAGAGGCACGTGACTCTGAACGCGGGTGGGCCAGCAGCGTTGCAATTGCCCACCCCGCTGCGACTAGCGGACAAGTCCGCAAGTCTCGCTGCCCCTCCCGCCTGCGGGAGGGGAGAGCCGCCGCCGTCCACTGCCCCGATTGCGATAATCGCCTGCTGACCCTAATGTCAGGAAAGCGCGCCGCTTTTTGCGCGAAAGGACGAGGCCCCCCCGATGAGCAGCCCCTATGACTGGTCGCAGAACTACCGCCACCCGACCGCCTGGGACCAGCCTTTCGCGCCGCTCTCGTTGCCCGCCATGCTCGCCGCCAGCGTCGCGCGAAAGGGCGATGCGCCGATGCTCGACTTCATGGGCCGCCGCTTTTCCTATGCCGAGGTCGCGCGCGGTGTCGCGCGCGTCGCCAGGGGCCTGCAGGCGCGCGGCATCGGCAAAGGGCACCGCGTCGGCCTGTTCCTGCCCAACGTCCCCCATTATGTCGCGGCCTATTATGGTGCGCTCGCGGCGGGGGCGACGGTGGTCAATTTCTCGCCGCTCTACACCGCCGCCGAGTTGGAGGCGCAGGTAGAGGATTCGGGGACCGACACGCTGTTCACGATCAGCGCCGCGGCGCTGCTGCCGACCGCGCTCGAAGTGCTCGACGGGTCGAGCCTCCGCCGGCTCGTCGTCGGTTCGGTCGCGGGCGGGCTGCCGCATGCGAAGTCGGTGCTCTACCGCCTGTTCAAGCGAAAGGAGGTCGCGCCCCTCCCCGACGATCCGCGCGTCATCCGCTTCTCGGCGCTGGTCGACAATGACGGCGCCCCCGATCCGGTGGCGATCGAACCCGAAACCGACATCGCGCTGATCCAGTACACCGGCGGCACCACCGGCACGCCGAAGGGCGCGAAGCTGACGCACCAGAACCTCACCGCCAACGCGCGGCAAGTGAACGCAATCGACCCCGACCATGACGCCGAGGACCGCATCCTCGGCGTGCTGCCCTTCTTCCACGTCTTCGCCAACACCTGCGTGCTCAACCGCACGGTGCTGAACGGCGGGATGATCGCGATGCTGCCGCGCTTCGACGCGAAACAGGCGCTGGAGGCGATCACGCGGACCAAGGCCACTGCCCTGCCCGGCGTGCCGACCATGTATCAGGCGCTGCTCGACCATCCCGACCTCGCGAAGACCGACTTCTCCTCCCTGCGCGTCTGCATCTCGGGCGGGGCGCCGATGCCCGCCGAACTGCGCGAGAAATTCGTCGCCGCGACCGGCGCCTCGCTGGTCGAGGGATACGGCCTCACCGAAAGCTCGGGCGTGGTGTCGACCAATCCCTATGACGGCCCGGTCAAGCCCGGCACCATCGGCCAGCCGATCCCCGCGACCCACGTCCGCCTCGTCGACAAGGAGGACCCCGAAAAGCCCGCCCCCGCCGGCGAGCCGGGCGAACTGGTGGTCAAGGGGCCGCAGATCATGCAGGGATACTGGAACCGGCCCGAGGCGGACGGGGACAGCTTCACGGCGGACGGCTGGCTGCGCACCGGCGACGTCGCCGAGATCGACGCCGAGGGCTATATCCGCATCGTCGACCGGCTGAAGGACATGATCGCGGTCGGCGGCTTCAAGGTCTATCCGAGCGTGATCGAGGCGCATCTCTACGAACATCCCGCGGTCAAGGAGGCGATCGTCCTCGGCGTCCCCGACCCCTATCGCGGCGAGAGCCCCAAGGCGTTCGTGACGCTGGAGGAAGGCGCGGCGGCGACGGGCGAGGAGCTGGCGGCATGGCTCAACGCGAAGCTCGGCAAGCATGAGCGGGTGAGCGCGGTCGAGGTGCGGACGAGCCTGCCCAAGACGATGATCGGCAAGCTGGACCGGAAGGCGTTGCGGGCGGAGGCGTAGGCGGAGCGGAGTGGAAAGGCCCAGAAAACCGCGCATCTTCACTCGCGAATCGGGTTGCGGACGCCGCCTTTCCGAAGGGAGCCGCGTTGTGGGGGCGATCCGCGAAGCGGCTTAAAGCCACAAAAGCCCCGCATGTGCGGGGGCAGATTGTGGCTTTTGTGGCTTTAAGGAGAAGCCTCGTTGCGGGCGCCGATACGGCGCGCGGGAGGCATAAGGAGACAAAGGACACGGACACGCGGCGCGCGAATGTCTCTTTTGTCGCTTTAAGGAAGGATGCGGCGGAAGGTGCGGCAGCGGGCCTGGGACGGCGGACGAGGCGGGCGGCGCAGGTCATCTGGCAGCTTGGAGCATGGCGGCGCTTTTTAGGAAAGCGGTTTTTGCCGTGCGGTGAATTTGGGGGTTGTTGCACCTGTCACCATATTCGACACCACGAAGGCGGGGGCCCAGCTGGAGGAAATCAGCGAGATGCTAAAATCGAGATTCCGGTTTGGGATATGTGCTTTATCATGCCTTTGCGTTTCTTGTATTCCAGTTGAACACGAGCTTTGCAAGGAAGATAAATTCTATTGTGGGTTGAACTGGGAGTCCGATGTCGAGGAACTTGATTTTAATGAGCTGATATCTGTTACGGAATCATACTATAAAGTGAGAGGCGTTGGCCACAAGAGGCTACTGCAAGAAATATCAAATAGGGATAAGGCTATCGAGACGATAATATCAAGATCAGAAAGCGGAAAGAAGATTCTCTATATAGATTTTATGGAAATGATAGTTTATCTTACGGATGATGACAGGAAGAAAATATGTTCTCCGGATACGAGAGATAAACTTATCAAATCTTTCATAAATTCCGGCATGTCATCCGAATCTTTCCGTGCTGCATGTTCACAATTTTGAATTGAGCTGCGGAACAGAGATGCGAGCGCGCGGCAGGGCGCGCGGGGTGGCAAATTGGGGGATTGAGTAAGGCATCACCGTAATTCCCCGTAATTCCTGCGGGCGGAGGCGGGCTAGGCCACCGCCCGCGCCTTCATGATTGCCTTGTTGCGCGCCTCCAGCGTTCGGAAGGCGGAAAAGGTAGAGAGGTGTTCATCGGTGCGGCCCTCATGGCCGAGCAGCCAGAGCTGCTGATAGAACCAGTAGATCCCGGCAAAGCCGTCGATCGCCTTGACGATCTGGAAGCGCTTGAGGAAATCGAGCCAGCCGGGCAGCAGGCCAAGGCCATTCTCGTAGCGCGGCAGGCAGTCTGTGTCCGCGAACAGCCGGTTCGGGGCATCGGTCATCAGGCACATCGGCCGGCCGAGACCGATGACGTCCGCGGCGCCGCGTTCGAGCGCCTGTTCCATCGCGGCGCGGCTGCGGAAGCCGCCGGTGACCATCAGCGGCACCGACACCGCCGCCTGCATCGCCAGCGCGAAGTCGACGAAATAGGCCTCGCGCGCGAGCGTCGAGGGCGCGACGTTCTGCGCCGCGCTTTCCTCCATTCCCTCGATGCCGAGCAGCTTGGGCTGTTCATAGGTGCCGCCCGAAATCTCGATCAGGTCGACACCGGCCTCGGCCAGCCAGCCGACGACCTGCAGACTCTCCTCGAAGGCGAAGCCGCCCTTCTGGAAATCCGCGCTGTTGAGCTTGACCGACACCGGAAAGGCGGAGCCGACGGCGGCGCGGATCGCGGCGATGCTTTCGAGCAGGAAGCGCGCGCGATTCTGGAGGCTGCCGCCATAATCATCGTCGCGCCGGTTCGACCGCGGGCTCAGGAACTGCGACACGAGATAGCCGTGCGCGCCATGCAGCTGCACGCCGGTGAAACCCGCGTCCTTGCATGCCTTCGCTGCGACCGCCCAGCGCCCGACTAGGTCGGCAATCTCCGCGCGCGACAGCGGCGACGGTTCGCCGAACTGGCCGCCGGGCAGCCCCAGCTTCACGTCCGATGCCGATTTGGGATGCGGATTGACCACCGCCTGCGTCTGGCGACCGGCGTGACTGAGCTGCGCCCAGAAATGATTGCCCGCACGCTTGGCTGCGCGCGCCCAGCGCGACAGCCGCTCCATCATGTCGGCATCGGGCGGGCGGTCGATCACGACATTGCCCGGCCGTTCGAGATGGTCCCGGTCGATGACGATATTGCCGCTGAGGAGCATCCCCGCGCCGCCGTCGGACCACAGGCTATAGAGGCGGTCGAGTTCGGGCGTCGGGCGCCCGTCCGGCGTCGCCATCCCCTCGGTCATCGCACTCTTGGCGATGCGGTTCGCCAGCACCGCGCCGCACGGCAAGGTCAGCGGTTCGGACAAGCGGCTCATCGCGCACCCTCCTAATGGTTTTTATATGAAACCCGTTGCTGGCGGCGACAGTGCGCGATGTCAAAAGATTCTTCCATGTAATGTTGTAACCTCTGTCATGTTATGCCATATCCGGCGCAAGCAATTGCCCCAGCGGAG
>CALMYE010000207.1 GCA_937873425.1 uncultured Sphingopyxis sp.
AGCCCAGCAGCGCCCGTTGGGTGTCCCGGCGGCTCTCATGGGGGGGTTCCACCGCCTTCGCCGGCGGCGCCCTCACCCGCCCCGCCGAGGACTATCTGCTGCGCCACTATGGCGGGGTCGAAGCCGCCGCGCCGCTCGCCGATACGCTGCCCGAGGCGCGCAAGCGCCTGTCGGCCGACCTCCTCAAATGCTGCCACCACGGCTCGGCCGACGTCACCGACGAATTCGTCGCGGCGGTCCACCCCTTCGTCGCGGTGATCTCGTCGGGCGACCGCGAAAGCCATGTCCACCCGCGCCCCGAAATCCTCGGCATGCTCGGCAAGCAGGCGCGCGGCGCGCGGCCGCTGCTGCTCAGCACCGAGCTGCAGCGCTCGGGCGCCGAGAAATTCGTGCTCGGCGACAAGGATATCGCGGCGCTCGACGCGCTGATGCTCGCCTATGCCGACGCCGCCGCGGGCGACCGGGCCAGGGCGCGCCAGAAGATCGACGCCTTCTGGGCCGAGCGACTGAACCGGCTCGTCTCGGTCTATGGCGCGATCAATATCCGCACCGACGGGAAGAAGCTGATCGCCGCCTTCAAGAAGGAATCGGGCGGCGGCTGGCAGGTCTATGAGTTCGGGAAGAAGGAGGATGGCGACTGGACCGGCGCCGAGCTCGGCGGGCATTGAGGCGAGGGCCGAGCGGAACCTTGCGCCGCCTCGCGGGTCTATGTTGAAGGCGCCGCGCCGCCCCCTCCCCCCTCGGCCGCGCGGCGCCGCCTTTCCGAAAGGCAGGAGCCCCGCCATGAAAAAATATCTCATCCTCCCCCTCGCCGCCGCGACCGCGCTCGCGGGCGGCTGCGCCTCCACCGGCGGCTATGACGACGGCGGCTACGGCTATTACGACCGCACCCATTACGACCGCTACGGCCGCTACGACTGGGACCGTCCCGACCCGCGTTACGGCGGCTATTATGCCGATCAATATCACCGCAGCGACCGCCGCTATCGCGAGCGGCGGCTCGGCAACAACGACCGCATCTATCGCGGCCGCGACGGCCAATATTACTGTCGCCGCTCGGACGGCTCGACCGGGCTGATCGTCGGCGGGATCGCCGGCGGCGTGCTCGGCAACATCATCGCGCCGGGCGATTCGAAGACGCTCGGCACCGTGCTCGGCGCGGTGGGCGGTGCGGTGGCCGGCCGCGCGATCGACCGCAGCGGCAACGACGACGTCCGCTGCCGCTGAATATTACCCGGCCCGGCGGCGCACACCGCCGGGCCGGTCCCCCTTTGTCAGATCGGCGCCGCGTGCCGTTCAGCAGCCATAGCCCCAATGATGGCCGTTGCTGCAATGGCACGGACCCGTATGTCCCGAATCCCATTTGCAATAATTGAGATAGGTGCAATGCGGACACACGCCGTTGCCCGCGCGCTCGCCCACCCGTTCATGCGTCTTCGCGGGCGGGACGGCGGCTTCCATGGCCTCGCCGTCCCCCAACACCTCCAGCTTCGCTTCGAACATCGGCCGTCTCCCACCGGAACAGGGCGAAGTCTGGCGTCATGACGTCTTCTGTATAGGATGGTTGCGCCAAATCGGCAGTCGCGCTCAATAGGCGTTGCGCGTCCGCCGCATCGCCGCCCGCCCGTCCTTCCAGTCCACCTCGGAGGCGGGCTCGCCGGGCCGGCCGGCCGCGAACAGCTCATAGATGACGGCGCCGTCCGCCTGCACGCTTTCGATGACGCGCACCGGGGCGAAGGCGTCGGGCGCCGCCGCCGCCGCGGCGCGCACCTCCGCCGGCGCGTCGGCCCAGGCGATGTCGCGCTGCACCTCGACGACGCGCCAGCGCCCGCCTTCCTCGATCAGATCGAGTTCGACCTCGCTGCCGTCGCCGCGCGTCCCCTCGACGTCGTAGAAGGTCATGCCGTCGCGCCGCTTGCGCTCGGCGCCGGTGATCGCCAGGTCGGGAATGCGCGCGAGCGCCGCCGCGCGGACGTCGGCGGGCAGGTCGGCGGCCGCAACCGCAACGATCTCGGCCGCCAGCACCGACGCCTCGCCGCCGGCCCCGGTCTCTTCTGGCGCCTTGCCGCAGCCCGCGGCGGCCAGCAGCAGCCCCGCCGTCATCCAGATCCTCGCGCGCATCACCGCTCTCCTGCCTTGGTAACCGTTGTCATCCTATCGCCGCGCGGCACGCAAGTCGATCCGCCGTTGCGGCCGGACGCGCCGCCATGGAAAAGCCGCCTTCGTTCAGGGCCGATCGACGCCCGCGCGCTCCAGTTCGGGGCCGAGCCGCCCGGTCAGCCACAGCGCCCACATCCGGAAATCGGCGGCGAGGCTCCACAGCGGATAGGTGAAGGTCGCGGGCCGGTTCTTCTCGACCCCGAAATGCGCGGCCCAGGCAAAGGCATAGCCCGCGACCGGCAGCGCCGCGAGCCACCACCAGCGCCCCGTGACGGCCGCGGCGATCGCGATCAGCACGACCAGGCTGGTCCCGGCATAATGCAGCGCCCGCGTGCGCGGCTTGCTGTGCTCGCGCAGATAGAAGGGCCAGAAGTCGGCGAAGCTCGTGTAGACGCGCGCCATGACGAAAAGGATGCGCCCGGCCCGACCGCGGGTCAAGCCCATGGGGCGGCCTTCTCGATCCTCCCCGCTTGCGGGGAGGTGGCAGCCGCGCAGCGGCTGACGGAGGGGGCTCGCGTCCTCACACAGCGTCGCTCAAGGCCGCCCGCCCCCTCCACCACCCTTCGGGTGGTCCCCCTCCCCGCAAGCGGGGAGGATCTTCAAGATCGCTCACCCTCGACCTTCGCCCACCATCACCGCCACGCAAAAACCCTCCCGCCCCGGGTCGCAGGGGCGGGAGGGCCGCCCCGGACCGAGCGGAGGGGTCCGGTAGCCGGGGACGGAACGTCGGCGCCACACCCCCTTGTGCCGCCGGCCCGGCCGCGCGGCGGTGATCGCGGTCACTCACCGCGAAAAATCCATTCTCCGGGCTTGGTCAGCCGCGTTTCAGCCGCACCAGCGCCGTATCGAGCGCCTGCAGAAAGGCCGAGCGGTCGGCCTTCGAGAAAGGCGGCGGCCCGCCCATCCCCTCGCCCATGCCGGCGCGCAAATCGGCCATGATGGCGCGCGTCGCGATCGCCGGGCCGATCGACGCGGCGGTGAAGGGCTTGCCGGTCGGCGCGAGCACCGTCGCCCCGGCCTTGAGTGCGCGGTCGGCGAGCAATATGTCGGCGGTGACGACGATGCTGCGCGCGTCCGCCGCCTCGGCGATCCAGTCGTCCGCCGCGTCGAAGCCGTCCGACACCGTGATCCGCTCGATCAGCGGGTGCTCGGGAACGCGCAGCCGGCTGTTGCTGACGATCTTCACCGCCACTTCGTGGCGCCACGCGACCTTGTAGATCTCGTCCTTCACCGGGCAAGCGTCGGCATCGACGAGGATCGTGATCGCGCCGCTCATCCGCTCAATCCATCCCACAGCAATTTCGCGCCGAGAAGCACCATCAGCAGATAGATGAGGATATAGAAGCGTTCGGGCCTCATCCCCCTCATCCAGCGCACGGTGAGCAATGTCGAGCCGATCGCCAGCGGCATCAGCAGCGCGGCAGCGACCAGCACCTCGCGCGGAAAGGCGCCGAGCGCAACATAGGCCGGCACCTTCATCCAGTTGACGATCGCGAACAGGATCGAACTGGTGCCGATGAAGACGAGGTGCGGCAGGCGGCGCGGGGTCACCCACATCTGGAACGGCGGGCCGCCGGCGTGGGCGATCTGGCTGGTGACGCCGGTCGCGACGCCGAACAGGCTGCCGACCCAGCCCGGCGAGGTCGAGGCCGCGACGACGCGCCCGCCGCGCTCGACCCACAGCCGGTAGAGCCCGAAGGCCAGCGTGATCGCGCCGAGCGCCGCCATCAGCTGCGCCTCGTTCACCCGGTCGGCATAGAACCAGCCCGCCGCGACGCCGAGCGCGGCACCGGGCAGCATCCAGCCGATGATCCACCCGTCCCACGTCCTGCGGAACGCCCAGACGCTGACCACGTCCTGCACGATCAGCACGGGGAGCAGCAGCGCCGCGGCGGTCGCGGGCGGCAGCACCAGCGCCGCGAGCGGCGTCGCGAGCGCGCCGACCCCCGCCAGCCCGCCCTTCGCCATGCCGAGCAGGACGACGGCAGCGACGAGCACCGCCAGCGTCGCCGGATCGGCGAGCAGGCTCATCCACTCATGCTCATTCGGCGGCAGGATTGTCGGGCAGGCGCCAGTCGATGACCCCACGCCCATGCGCCTCCAGAAAGGCGTTCGCCTGGCTGAACGGCCGCGATCCGAAGAAACCGTTGTGCGCCGACAGCGGCGAGGGATGCGGCGCGCGCAGGATCAGGTGCGGACTGCCCGCCCCCAGCCCCGGCACATGCGCCGCCTTGCGCTGCGCATGGCTGCCCCACAGGATGAACACCTTGGGCGCGGGATCGGCGGCGACCGCCGCGACCGCGGCGTCGGTGAAGCGCTCCCACCCCTTGCCCTGGTGCGACGCCGCCATCCCCGCCTCGACCGTCAGGCAATTGTTGAGCAGCAGCACGCCCTGTTCCGCCCAATGCTTGAGGTAGCCGTGCCGCGCCGGGGCTATGCCGAGGTCGTCCTGCATCTCCTTGTAGATGTTGACGAGGCTCGGCGGCACCCGCACGCCGGGCTGAACCGAAAAGCACAGCCCGTGCGCCTGCCCCGGCCCATGATAGGGGTCCTGCCCCAATATGACGACGCGGACGTCCTGCGGCGGCGTCGTGTCGAGCGCCGCGAACCAGTCGCGCGGGCGCGGATAGATGCGCTTGCCCTTCTCGCGCTCCGCGGTCAGATACGCCTTGAGCGTCGCCATATAGGGCTGCTCGAACTCGCCGCCGATCCGTGCGAGCCAGTCGGGATGAAGTTTGACCTCGGCCATGCGCGCCTTTCGACCAGAGCCGGCGCGCCTTGTCCAGTCGTCATTGCCCCGCTAGGCACATGCGGCACGAAAGGGACAGGCATGACGATCGGCGCGGCACTGGAACGGCTCGAAGCGGTGATCCGCGACCGGCTGGCGGCGGGCGAGGCCGAAGCCTCCTATGTCGCGAGCCTCGCCGCCAGGGGCCGCGGCAAGATCGCGCAGAAGCTCGGCGAGGAAGCGGTGGAAACCGTCATCGCCGCGCTGACCGAAGACGACGCCGCGCTGGTCGGCGAAGCGGGCGACCTCGTCTTCCACCTCTCGATCCTGCTCGCCGACCGCGGCCTGTCGTGGGACGATGTCGCCGCCGAGCTGACCCGCCGCCACGGCACATCGGGCCACGCCGAAAAGGCGGCACGGCCGACTTCCTGAGGAACCATCATGCCCATCGACGCGACCCTCCCCTATGACGAGACCAATATCTTCGCGCGCATCCTGCGCGGCGAGCTGCCATGCAAGAAGGTGCATGAGGACGAATATTCGCTCGCCTTCCACGACATCAATCCGCAGGCGCCGACGCACATCCTGATCATCCCCAAGGGCGCCTATGTCAGCTGGGACGATTTCTCCGAACGCGGCAGCGAGGCGGAAATCGCGGGCTTCGTCCGCGCGGTCGGGCGGGTCGCGCGCGACCTCGGCCTCGTCGCACCGGGCTATCGGCTTCTCGCCAATGTCGGACTCGACAGCCACCAAGAAATCCCGCATCTTCATGTCCATCTTTTCGCGGGGAAAAAACTGGGACCGATGCTCGCGCGGTGACGCGGACGCACGGTTCGCCGCAGAAAGCATCTGCGACGAACCGTTGGATTCCATCGACGAAGCGTTGACAGATCGGGCGGCATCCGGCAGAGTGCGAAGCGGGTCTTTGGGAGGCGGCGGCGATGCGGCGATTTTGGCAGGGACTCGCACGGGGGCTCGGACGGGAATTCGCCGCCCGGGCCAGGCTGCTACTCGTGCTTCCTCTCGCCCTCGCGGTCGCCGCCACCGCCAGCGGCGACACCGTGCCGCAGGTCATCCTCGCCACTCCCGGCAGCGCAGGCAGCGGCGACGGCACGATCAGCCGCTATACGCTGCGCTTCTCCGACGACATGGTGCCGCTCGGCGACCCGCGCGCCACGGCGCCCGCCAAGCACGACTGCCCGGTTCCCGGTGCCGGCCGCTGGGTCGACAGCCGCACCTGGGTGCTCGAGTTCGACCGCAGCCTGCCCGGCGGCGTCAGCTGCCACGTCGAGCTGCTGTCCAGCCTGCGCACCGCGGCCGGCGTGTGGGTCGGCGGTAATTCGCGCTTCGAGATCGATTCGGGCGGCCCGTCGGCGCGCGCCGTCCTCGTCGGTGGCACCTATAACGGGATCGAGGAGGACCAGATCTTCCTCGTCGCGACCAATGTCGCCGCCGACCGCGCCTCGGTCGGCCGCTTCGCCTATTGCGCGGTCGACGGCATCGGCGAGAAGATTCCGGTCGATGTGCTGAAACCCGAAACCGCGAGCGAGATCCTCGCCGGCATCGGCCCGGCCAGCTGGCAGTGGCAGTCCTTCGCCTACAACGCCGGCCTGCCGCTGCGCTTCGCCGGTGCGGGCGCCGACCGCGACGCCGCGCTCGAACGCATCGTGCCATTGAAGTGCCGCCGCCCGCTGCCCCCCGGGCGCGAGATGGCGCTGGTCTGGGACGCGCGCATCCAGCAGGCCGGCGCGCCGGCGCGCACCGCCGGGCGCGACCAGCGTTTCGACTATGATGTGCGCCCCGCCTTCACCGCGAAAATGTCGTGCGCCCGCGTCAATCCGCAGGCGGGCTGCAACCCGATCAAGGACGTCATCCTCAGCTTCGCCTCGCCGGTCGCGCGCGACACCGCGCTCGCCGCGACGCTGACCACCGCCGACGGCA
>CALMYE010000208.1 GCA_937873425.1 uncultured Sphingopyxis sp.
CTTGCCGTTGCCGAGGACGAGCGTGATCGGCACATTCTCCTTGTCCAGCCCCGCCTCGACGACGTCGGCGGGGAGGTCGTCGACGCCGACGTTGATATTGTTGTTGCTCGCCTTGACGCTGATCGCGAGCTCCATCTCGCCGAGCGGGAAATAGAGGAAGCAGATGCCGTTCTTGTTGTGCGTCTGGACGTTGATCGTCAGGTCCATCTTCTGGGCGGTCGCGGGGGCGGTGCCGAGGAGGAGGGCGGCGGCGAGGGTGAGCGGAAGTTGGCGAAAGTGTCGCATAGCGTAAAGTCTCCGTTTCATTATCGGCAATAGGGGTTGCTGGAGATGCAGGCGGTGGTTCCGCCAGACATATATTTGATATAATTGTTGAAATTCGTCTGATCGGCGCGGTTCTGGTAATTTTGCCAGCTGCTCGACGCCGCCGAGGACGAGGAGGAGGAGAAACCGCTGCTGAGCGGGCGATAGGGCTGCGCGGCCCAGGCGCTGAGTGCCGCGCTGAACGCGGAGGACCAGCTGTTGCGCTGCCGCTCCGCCGCTTCGGCCATTTCCCGCTCGCGGCGGATATAGTCCTGCCGGATCGGCTCGGCGAGCATCGAGCGATAGATATTCTCCGCCATCTGGTCGTTGCGGAGCGCCGCCGCGCGCATATAGCCGAGCGCCTTGTCGCGATTCTGCGTGACGCCGTCGCCATACCAATAGGCCATGCCGGCCCATTTCAGCGCTTCGACATGGCCCTGGCGCGCGGCATTTTCGAACAGGATCGCGCCGTCGCGCTTGTTTGGCGTGTCGACGACGCCGGGCTGGCCGTAGTAGAGCCAGCCGCCGAACATCCATTCGGCCGCGTCGACCGCCTCCTCCATCAACCGCCCGACCGCGAGATAGGCGTCGTCGCCGCGCCCCTTCTTCGCGAACTCGGCCGCCTGCGCGAGCTGGACCCGCGCCGGCGCGGCCGGGTCGATCGCCGGCTTGCGCGCCCGCGCGGCGTCGGCGGCGCTGCCCATCGCCTGCGCGCGCCGGCACGAAGCCGCATCGCCGAGCCGGCATCCCTTGTCGTAGAGCGCGACGGCATAGGCGCTGTCGCGGTCGATCTTGTCGAAGCCGCCCGCGTAAAGCTCGCCCAGATTGCCGCACGCCGGGCCATAGTCGAGATCGCAGCCGTCGCGGAACGAGCGCGCGACCTCCCAGGTCGCGAAGCCGCTGCCCGGCGGATTGCGCTTCGCCATCAGCCCGGCGTCGTTGCACGCCTCCCCCACCTTGGCGAGGCAGGCGTTGGTGAGCATGCCGCTCGCCTTCTTGGCATCCGCCGGATTGCCCGTCATCGACAGGTAACGGGCGTGGATCGCGCAGGCGAGGACGATGTCGCCGGACGCGCCGAGGCAGCCGGTGCGCGCGGTCGCCGCCGCCTGCGCGTCATCCTTCGCGATGCCGCGCCCGCGCGCATAGGCGTCGGCGAGGCCCGAACAGCCCCAGCCCTGCTTGGCGGCGCAGGCGGTGCGATAGAGGGCGATAGCCGCGGCCTGATCGGCGGCATCGTCGCTTTCGTAGAAGAGCGCGCCCGCCTTCAGCCGGCAATTGTCGTCGCGCGCCGCGGCGCAGCCGGCGTCCCACATCGCCTTCGCGCGCGGTTTGTCGGCGGCAACGGCATCGCCGCGATAAATGTGGAGCGCGACCGCGGCGCAGCTGTCGCCATCCTTGAGCGCGCAACCTTTCTCCGCGGTCCGGTAGGCGAGTTCGGGAATCGGGGCATAGGCCCGGCCCTCGCGCACCATCGCCGCCGCGGTCGAGCAGCCGAGCGCGCGGCCCTTGTCGCAGGCGAGCAGATAATAGCCGATCGCGGCGCGCAGATCGATCCGCAGATCGCCCTCGCCGGCGACGAAGGCGTCGCCCAGCCGCATGCACATGTCGGCCTTTCCGCTCTTGCAGTCGCGGTCCCACTTGATCGCGACGCCATAGAGCTTGAACGGATAATTCTGTTTCCCGTCGACGACGAAACCGTCGCGATGGCCGTCGCGGGCCAGCGGTGCCTTGCTGGCCCCGGTCAGGAAAAGGGCGATGGGAAGGAGAAGAAAAAGGCGCAGCAACGACATCGGTTTGATCCCGGTGGGCTGCGACCCTGACGGGGCTTATAGCGATTCTGTCGCGAGTTGCAATTCATCCGGTCGTTCGGAGGGGAAGTTGGCATTTCGGCCTACGGGCGGTTGATGCCATAAAGATCCTCCCCGCTCCGCGGGGAGGGGGACCACCGAAGGTGGTGGAGGGGGCTCTCGGCCTCACGCGATGCGAAAGGACGAGAGCCCCCTCCGTCAGCCCTGCGGGCTGCCACCTCCCCACAAGTGGGGAGGATCGTAACGGTCCCGCCCCCCACCCCAAAGCGGTAATTCGGAACCGGTCCGCTCGCCGTCAGCCGCGCGCCTCGGTTGCCAGCGTCCTCACCACGCCCCAAGCGATCAGTGCCTGCCCCGCGAAATAGAGCGGCCAGACGAGCCACATCATCATCGACTTTTCGAGCACCCCGCCCTCGCCCGCGAAGATGAACAGGTCGCTGGCGAGGAACAGCATCGCGCCGATGCCGGTGCGATAGCGTGGGAAACGGCTGGCCCAGGCGGTCGCCGCCATTACCGCGACGCCTCCGGTATAGGCGATGGCGGCGCCCATCTGGAGCGGTTCGGCGGTGCGGGTGAGGGCCCAGGCGATGAAGAGCGCAAGCGGAACCAGCCCGAAAACAAGCAGTTTCTGCGACGGCGACAGCGTCGCGCGGCGGTTGCGGAGATAGAGGGCGATGGCGATCAGGTGGCCGATCGCGAACGCCGCCGCCCCCTCCATCATGCCGACCGCGTCGAGCAGCCAGTCGCCGAGCGCGCCGAAGCCGAGCGCGGCGGCGATCAGCCGGCCGTCGGCGTCGCGCGCATTGAGGAGCGCCCAAAGCGCGAGCAGCGCGATGCCCGAGGCCTTCCACGCCCAGATGGCAGGGCCGTCGAGTTGCTGGACCACCGCCGCGAAATAGCTGATTCCGCCGACCAGTGCCGCGAACCACAGCCAACGCGCACGATCCCAACCCGCTGCTTCGGACATATGCCCCCCTTTGCGTCTTTGCGTCACGGCCGCAAACATGCGAGAGGCGCCCCAGCCCCCGCGACCCGATGCACCTAGGTCACAGGCGATGCGGGCTTGTCAACGGAAAGGGTAAATGAGCGGCTTCGACATCCATATCATCGGCGGCGGGCTGGCGGGGTCCGAGGCGGCCTGGCAGCTCGCCGGGGCCGGTTTTCGCGTGCGCCTGTCCGAAATGCGCGGCGGCGGCGACATGACTCCGGCGCATCAGGGCGATGCGCTCGCCGAGATGGTCTGTTCGAACAGCTTTCGCAGCGACGACGGCGACAGCAATGCCGTCGGCCTGCTCCACCGCGAGATGCGCGCACTCGGATCGCTGATCATGCGCGAGGCCGACGCGACCAAGGTTCCCGCGGGGTCGGCGCTCGCGGTCGATCGCGACCTGTTTTCGGGCGGGGTGACGAAGGCGCTGTCGGAGCATCCGAATATCACCATCGTGCGCGAACGGATCGACGCGCTGCCGAGCGAAGGTCCGACCATCGTCGCGACCGGCCCGCTGACCGCGGCGGGCCTCGCGACAAGCATCGGCGCCGCGACCGGCAAGGATGCGCTCGCCTTCTTCGACGCCATCGCGCCGATCGTCTATCGCGACAGCATCGACATGGACGTGGCGTGGATGGCGAGCCGCTGGGACAAGGTCGGGCCGATCGGCGACGGCAAGGATTATATCAACTGCCCGATGGACAAGGATCAGTATCACGCCTTCGTCCAGGGCCTGCTCGACGGCGAGAAGACCGAGTTCAAGGATTGGGAAAAGGACACGCCCTATTTCGAGGGCTGCATGCCGATCGAGGTCATGGCCGAGCGCGGGATCGAAACGCTGCGCTTCGGCCCCATGAAAGGCGTCGGGCTCGACAATCCGCGCACCGGGCGCTGGCCCTATGCGGTGGTGCAGCTTCGGCAGGACAATGCGCTCGGCACGCTGTGGAACATGGTCGGGTTCCAGACCAAGCTGAAACATGGCGCGCAGGTCGAGCTGTTCCGCACGATTCCCGGCCTCGAAAAGGCCGAGTTCGCGCGGCTGGGCGGGCTGCACCGCAACAGCTTCATCCGCTCGCCCGAACTGCTCGACGCGCAGCTTCGCCTGAAGTCGGCGCCGCATATCCGTTTCGCGGGGCAGATCACCGGGTGCGAGGGCTATGTCGAGAGCGCGGCGATCGGCCTGGTCGCGGCGCGCTTCGCCGCCGCCGAACTGGCGGGGCGCACCCTGCCGCCGCCGCCGCCGGAGACGGCGCTGGGGGCGCTGCTGGGGCATATCACCGGCGGGGCCCGCGCGGCGGGGCAACCGCCGGTGAACGGCCATTTCGGCCCGTTCCCCCCGCCGGCCGGGGGGGGGCGGGGGAAAGGCGCCGAGCCGGGCTATACGCGGCGCGCGGGCGAGGCACTGGCGGCGTGGATGAAGGCGGCGGAGGGGGTAGCGGTCTGACAGGCCGTCATGGTTCACGCGGAGACGCGGAGCCGCGGAGATAAGATATTCGCGCAGAGGCGCAGAGGACGCAGAGATGATCGTGCACTGCGGACAAGCCGGTTCCCGAGAATAAGAAGGCGGCTTTGCCGCCCATATTTTCTCTGCGTCCTCTGCGCCTCTGCGCGAATCATCTAAATTTTTATCTCCGCGGCTCCGCAGCTCCGCGTGAACATTTTCTACTCATCCCAGCCGCCAAGCTCAACATTTGCACTTCGGCGCGGGCGCCCTTTTCGGCGCGGTCGTCGCGAATTCCTTGCGGGTCAGCGCGCCGTCGCCGTCGGCGTCCGCCTTGGCGAAGCGGTCGCCGGTCACCGCCGCCCATTCCTCGAAGGTCAGGAGATTGTCGCCATTCTTGTCGAGCTTGCGAAACGCCGCGGTGCGCGTCGACATCATCTCGATGCGGCTGATCCGCTCGTCGCGGTTGC
>CALMYE010000209.1 GCA_937873425.1 uncultured Sphingopyxis sp.
ACACCGCGACGCCGATCATCGACGCGCAGCTCGGCGCGCAGAGCGACCGCGCGCTGGTCGCGCGCGATACGCTGCTGATCGCGCTGATCGGGACCGGTGAAGGCGCGCGCGCGCAGCAGCTGGCGGGCGAATTGCTCGCGGTCCGCGACGAACGCCTGCCCGATGGACATCGCGACCGTGCCAATGCGCGCGACAATCTCGCCAAGGCGGCCTTCGCCAATGGCGACTGGGCCACGGCGGCGGCGGCGGCGCGCGAGGCGGCCGCGCTGCGCGGCCGGCTGCTGCCCGCCGATCATCCCGACCTGCTGCTCGCCCGGGCGCAATTGCTGCGTGCCGAGGATCGCGGCGACGCGCGCCCGGCGGTCGAGCTGATCGCCGAGGCGCGCACGCTGTTCGCGGCGCTGACGCTGAACGCCAATCTCGCGCGCGGCTCGGCGCAGGCCGAGCGCCAGCGCCCGGCCTATGGCTGGCTCGCCGAGATTTTCGCGCGGCGCGGCGCGGTCGAGGATGCGTTCCAGGCGCAGCAATGGGCGGCGCGCAGCGGCCTCGACGACGCGCTCGCCATCGCGGAGAGCGAGCGCGCGGCGGCGGCCGATTCGGCCTTTGCCGCGATCGTCGCAGAGCGGCGCCGGCTGCTCGCCGCGCGGCAGGGGCTGGAGGCGCGGATCGACGCCAATCTCGCGCGTCCCGATACGGGCTTCGACCTCGCCGCCGTGACCGGCGAGCTCGACGCCAACCGGCACGCTATCGCCGCGCTCGACGCGTCGCTCGATCCAGCCGAGCGCGAGCGGCTGGTCTTCGCGCCCTCGGGCCTCGCCGATCTCGAACGGGCGAGCCCGGCGTCGAGCGCGACCGTCATGGTCACCCATATCGGCGGCCCCTGGCTGGTCACCGCGTCGCGCGGCGGGCGGACGCAGCAATATCTGATCCCCGCCGACGCGCCGGTCGATGCGCTGGTCGCGCGGCTGCGCGCCGCGATCGACGGCGGCGAGGAGACCGCGTTCGACCGCGCCGCCGCCGCCGATCTCCACGCCCTGCTCTTTCCCGGCGAGGCGGCGGCGCTGCTGCGCCCGGCGAAACGGCTGGCGGTGATCGCCAACGGCTCGCTCGGCGCTTTGCCCTTCGGCCTGCTCGTCCCCGACGCGCGCGGCGACGCCTATCTGATCGACCGGATGGCGGTCGGCCGGCTGGTGCGCGCGCCGCGCGCGGCCGATGGGGACCGCGCCGCGGCCGGCGGTGACGCGCTGGTCGGGCTCGGCGGGGTCGAGGGGCGCAAGGCGGGCGAACGGATGGCGATGCGCTCGGCCGGCACGGCGCGCGCGATCGACGCGCTGCCCGACCTGCCCGGCGCGCGGCGCGAGCTAGCCGCGCTGGCTGCTGCTATCGGTGCCGATACGCCGCAGCTGCTGATCGGCGAGCAGGCGACCGAGGCGGGGCTGCGCGCGATAGAGGTGCCGCCGGGCGCGGTGCTCGCCTTCGCGACGCACGGCCTGCTTTCGGGCGAGCTCGACGGGCTCGACGAACCGGCGCTGCTGCTCACCCCGGCGGACGATGACGACGGGCTGCTCAAGCCAAGCGAGATCGGCCGGCTCAGCCTGCCGGCGCGGCTCGTGATCCTCTCCGCCTGCAACAGCGCGGGCGCGGCGGGGCGCGACCGGCCGCAGCTTTCGGGGCTGGCGCAGGGCTTCTTTCTGGCGGGGGCCGACCGGGTGATGGCGAGCCACTGGCCGGTGCGCGACGACATTGCGCGGCGGCTGTCGGTCGGCACGGTTGGCGGCATGCGCGGCGGCGCGGACCCCGCGAGCGCGCTGCGCGATGCGATCCGCGCGGTGCGCAGTGGCCGCGACGGTGAGGCGAAAGCGCCGCATCCCGCGCTCTGGGCGCCGTTCGAGCTGTTCGCGCGCTGAGGGGCGATATTGAACCGTAGCCCTGAGCCTGTCGAAGGGCGCTTATCCGAGAAGCGCCCTTCGACAGGCTCAGGGCTACGGTGATTCAATCCGAACAGGGCGCACCCAGCACGATGCTATTCGCCCGCTTCGGCGTGCGACCGGCCGGGCGGCGTTTCGCCCTCCGGGCCTTCGGCTTCCCAGGCGATGAAGGCGATGTCGTCGAGCATCACCTCCTTCGCGTCGCGGATGCGCAGCAGCGGGCGCAGCGGCAGCGCCGCCGCATCGGTGCCGAGTTCGAGATCGAAGCGGAAGGGTTGCCAGCCCATGCCGGACAGCCTTGTGCTGCCGAAGCCGCGCGCCGGCGCGGTTTCGAGCGCGCGCAGGCGGTTGCTGCCCTTCGGCTGCTGCTGCACCAGCGCCTCGATCTCCGCCTTGTCGCCGGTGCGGACCCAGCCCGAAAGCGTGTAGCGCCGCGCCCCGGTCGCGCGGAAGAAGGTCTTGGGCGCCAGCACCATCGACGCGCCGTCGGCGCGCAGCCGCAGCGCCTGCCGCCCGCCATGCCCGGGCGCGATCAGGTCGGCGTTCGCGCCGAGGATCGCCCAGCTGCGGTCGCTCGCGTCGCCGTGGCGCATCGCCTCGAAATCGCCGCGCATCAGCAGGTCGCGGCCCGCCGGCCCCGCTCCCGCGGCGGCGCAGGGGGCCGACGGGGCATGGAGATCGTAGCGATAGATCGCCAGACGCGACCCCGCCGTCGCCGGGCAAAGCCGCGGCGCGGTTGCCGGCGCCCCCGGCACGATCACGCCATGTCCGCCGACGATGCCGATCGCCGTGCCGCGCTCGGCCGACAGGTCGATGATCCGCCGCAGCGCCGCCTGCCGCATGTCGCCGACCGCCGGGACGGGGCGATAGTCGAGGATCTGGATCGGCACGATCTCGGCGCGGAACAGCGTGTCGCCGTCCATCCAGACCTTGAGCGCGAAGGCTGCGTGGGTTTCGGGAAAATATTGGTCGAACAGATAATTGCCGAGCGAATAGGCGATCAGCCGCCCCTTGTGGAGTTCGAGCCCGTGCGCGACATGCGGATGGTGCGAGACGACGAGCGCGGCGCCCCTGTCGATCGCGAGCTTCATCCGCCGCTCGCTGATCGCGGTGGGGCGGGCGCTATATTCGCTGCTGCCGTGATATTGCACGATCGGCGCGTGGCCCGCCTTCGCCTCGCGCGCGACGGCGGCGGCGATATTCTCGTCGCTGCCGAAGGCCGCGCCGCCCTTCTTCGCCTCGGCGACCTGGTTCGGCTGGGCGGTGCCCTTCCAGCCGACGAAGCCGAGCATCGCATAAAGGTTGCCGCCGACCGCGATCCGCGCGGCCTTCAGCGCCTCGGCCTCGTTCGGCCCGGCGCCCGACCAGGCGATCTTCGCGCGGTCGAGCGCGGCGGTGGTCGCCGCGAGCCCCGGTTCGACATAGTCGTAGACATGATTGTTGCCGAGGCTGACATAGTCGATGCCGGCGTCCGCAAGCGCCTGCGCTGCGTCGCTATGCGTGTGGAAGACGACCGACTTGTCGGGCGCATTGGCAAGCTCGCCCGCCGCGAGCACGGTTTCGAGGTTGAGCGAGGCGAGGTCGGACCCGGCGAAATAGGGGCGCATCGGCGCGATCAGCGCTGCCATGTCGGCGGCGCGGCTTTCGGGCCGGATCAGCGCGCGCTCGCCCCAGATCGGCTCCTCGAAGCGGCGGCCGAGCATCGTGTCGCCGCCGAAGAACATCTCGACCCGCCCCGGCGCCCGCGCGACCAGCTCGACCGGCGGCAGCGCATGAGCGCCGCCCGGTCGCGCCACTTCGGCGGCGCCGAAGGTGAAGACCGCGTCGAAGATGCCGGGTCCCGTGATACTGAGCTGATACTGATCGGCGTCGGGGACGGTCGCGACGATCGTCCCGTCGGCGGCGATGCTGGCGGGCGCGCCGTTGATGCGCGCATCGAGCGTCGCGGGATCGACGGTGCCGCCGACGACGGCGAGGCGGCCGGTGACCGTCTGCGATGCCGCTTCGGCGGCAACTGTCGTCGCGGCGAAGGGGGCGCATTGTGCCGCGCCGAAAGTCAGCGCGAGCGCCGCTGCGGTCGATCCGAAAACCTTGCCGCCGTGCCGCATCGCCTGCTCTCCTATTTCGCGAAGAGCTGGCCGACGTCGGCGAAGGCCTTGAACTCCAGCGCATTGCCCGACGGGTCGTGGAAGAACATCGTCGACTGCTCGCCCGGCTCGCCTGCGAAGCGCGTATAGGGTTCGATCACGAACTCGACGCCCTGCGCGGTCAGCCGCTCGGCGAGCGCCTTCCACTCGGCGGGCGGCAGGACGACGCCGAAATGCGGCACCGGCACGGCATGGCCGTCGACCGGATTATGGCCCGCGACCGCGTCGCGCGGCCCGACGCGGTGCGCGACGATCTGGTGGCCATAGAGGTTGAAATCGATCCAGTCGCTATCGCTGCGCCCTTCGGGGCAGCCCATGACGCTGCCGTAGAAATGGCGCGCGGCGTCCAGATCGTGGACCGGAAAGGCGACGTGAAAGGGGGCAAGCTCGGGCATGTCAGCGCTCCTTGAGGGTCTCGGCGAGGAAGGCAAGCACGTCTTTCTCGGTCGCCGCCTTGGCGTCGGCATTGGCCCTGACCGACTGGCGGCTCTGGATCGGCGTGTCGTAGCTGTGCGTGGCGCCCTTGAAGCTGGTCAGCCTTATGTCGCCGCCCTTGCTGCGGCTCTTCGCGACCAGGCGCTCGCAGGTGGCGGGCGACACCTCCTCGTCGGCGGTGCCCATATAGACGCGCACCGGATGATAGGGCTTGTAGCCCAGCTTGTCGAAGCGGCGCTTGAGCCCGCAGCCGGGATAGATGGAAATGCCCGCGCGGAATCCGATCGCGCGCATGTCGCCGGGCTTGTCGTCGGCCAGCGCGGCGAGCGCCGCGCTGCCGCCGTTCGACCAGCCGAGCAGCGCCACCCGCTGTCCGTCCACGTCGCCGCGCTCCTGCAGATAGCGCAGCGCGCCATAGGCGTGCAGCGGGCGGTTGGACACTTCGTCGACCTCGGGTGGGCGTTCGGCATAGGTGCCGGCGCGGAAGCCGCCGGGGTAACCGAGCGGCCCGAAATCATCGACCATCAGCGCGATATAGCCGCTGCGCGCGAGCAGCCGGCCCCACGCCTTGTGCCGCGCCGCCAGCGTGTCGGCGTCATATTTGCCGTCGCTGCGCGTCGAATAGGCGCCCGACCGGCCGTGCATCATCACCACGGCGGGAGCGCCGTCGGGCGTGCCCGCGGCCTTGAAGACATAGCCGTTGACCTGCGTCTTGCCGTCGCGGCTCTGGAACTGCACCGCTTCGACCGCGACGCTTTGCGCAGCGGCGGGCGGCGACAGGGCGAGCGCGGCGGCGAGGATGAGGGCGCGCATGATCAATTCTCCCGGGGCAGGTTAACGGTGACCGCGATGCCGTCGCGGCGCGGGTCGGCGCCGCCGTCGAAGCGGCCGCCGCGGATGAGGACGCCGTGGAGCCCCGAATCCTCGCCCGATCCGGAGCGCACCTCGACCCCGCGCTTCGCCATTTCGGCGCGGAAATCATCGGGGAAGCGGCTGGCCTCGCCCGCGAAATTGCCGCCGCGCGCGACGAGGTTGGGCAGGGCGATCGCGCGGTCCATCGGCAGCTGCCAGTCGATCGCGCCGATCAGCGCCTTCGACACATAGGCGAGGATCGCGTTGCCGCCGGGCGATCCTATCGCGCCCGCGAGGCTGTGGTCGGGGTTCAGGATGATCACCGGCGTCATCGACGAGCGCGGGCGCTTGCCCGGCGCGATGGCGTTGGGGCCGGTCGGCCGGAAAGAAAAATCGGTCATCTGGTTGTTGAGGAAGAAGCCGTCGACCATCCGCCCCGACCCGAAGAAGCTTTCGATCGTGGTGGTCATCGACACCGCATTGCCGTCGCCGTCGATGACGACGAAATGCGAGGTGCCGGGGACTTCGGCGGTGGCGTCGGTGCCCGCCGACAGGCTGGCGGGCGGCGAGCCTGCGGTCGGTGCTTCGCCTGCGCTGTCGCCGATCAGCGTCGCGCGCGCCGAGACATAGGCGGGGTCGAGCAGGCCCGCGACGGGGACGTCCGTGACATCGCCGACAAAGGCGTCGCGGTCGGCATACATCAGCCGGCTCGCCTCGGCATATTTGACCCAGGCGACGGGGTCGGCGGGGCCGCGCTCGGCGATGTCGGTGCGCTCGACCAGCGCCATCAGCTGCAACAGCCCGACGCCGCTCGACGGCGGCGGCGGCACGCAGAGAATATAGACGCGATAGGGATTGCACACCGCCTGCCGCACCACGGGCTTGTAGGCGGCAAGATCGGCTTCGGTGAGGCTGCCGTGCAGTTCGCCCTGCCGCACGCGCGCGACGATGCGCTTCGCCGTCTCGCCGCGATAGAGCGCGTCGGGGCCTTCGTCGGCGAGGCGGCGGACGAAGGCGGCATAGGCGGGATTGCGCAGCCGGTCGCCGGCGCGCAGCTTGCCGCCCTTGCCGTTGCCGAAATAGCGTTCGACGTCGGGTGCCTTGGCCTGCGCATGGGGGCCGTGGATGAAGCGTTCGAGCCGCGGCGTAACGATGAAGCCCTCGCGCGCGACGCGTTCGCTTTCGGTGAAGAGGCTGTTCCATGCGAGCTTGCCGCGATCCTTGTGCGCCTGGGCGAGCATCGCCACCGCGCCCGGAACCCCGGTCGCGCGCCCGCTCACCACGACGGTGCGAAACGGCAGCGGGTCGCCGCCCTTATCGAGGAACATGCCGGGCGTCGCGCCCGCCGGGGCCGTCTCGCGCCCGTCATAGACGGCGATCGTCCGCGTCGCCGCGTCATAATGGACGAGGAAGGCGCCGCCGCCGAGTCCCGAGCTTTGCGGTTCGACGAGGCTCAGCATCGCCTGGATCGCGACGGCGGCGTCGATGGCGTTGCCGCCGCGACGCAGCACGTCGCGACCCGCCTCGACCGCCAGTGGATGGGCAGCGGCGAGGAAGGCCCGGCGTTCGGCTGCCTCGGTCGCGGGCGCTGCTTCGCGCGCCGTCGCGACAGGCGCGCTTGCGGCGAGCAGCGCCGCCGCGCAGAGGAAGAAACGGCGCTTCACGGCTCGACTGCGAGTGCGCCCGGCCGGCGCGGGTCGGCGGCGCCGAGGAACAGGCCCTTTTCGATCATGATCGACTGGGCGCTGCCCATCGTCTCGTCGCTGGTGATGGGATGGCCCATCGCCTTCAGCGCGGCGACCGTGTCGGGATTGAAATTGGGCTCGACGCGCAGCGCATCGACGCTGCCCTGATAGATGCGCGGCTGGTGCGTCGCCTCGGCGACGTTCATGCCATGGTCGATCACATTGACGATGACCTGCACGACCGAAGTGATAATCGTGCTGCCGCCGGGCGTGCCGGTGACGAGCCACGGTTTTCCGTCCTTCATCACGATTGTCGGCATCATCGTCGACAGCATGCGCTTGCCCGGTGCCAGCGCGTTGAGCGGCGGCGGTGTGCCGTCGCGCTGCGCCTCCCACGCCTGTTCGTGGCTGTAATTGTTCATCTGGTTGTTGAGCAGGATGCCGGTGCCCGCGATCATCACCCCCGATCCGAAGTCGGACCCCAGCGTATAGGTGGTCGACACGACATTGCCGTCCTTGTCGGCGACCGAATAATGGGTGGTGGAGGGACTTTCGTGGGCGAGCGGATCGCCGAAGGGCATCTCGCGCATCGGCTTCGCGCGCGCGGGGTCGATCAGCTTCGCCCGCTCGGCGGCATAATCCTTGGAGATGAAGCCCTTGACCGGCGCGGTGACGAAGGCCGGGTCGCCCAGCACGCGATAGCGATCGACATAGCCGAGCTTCATCGCCTCGGCCATGATGTGCAGCGAGGCGGCGCTGTTGGCGCCCATCGCCCGGATGTCGAAATGCTCGATCTGGTTGAGGATGTTGAGCAAAGTCGCGCCGCCCGCGCTCGCCGGCGGGGTGGTGTAGATGGTGTAGCCGCGATAGCTGCCGATCAGCGGATCGCGCTCGACCGGGCGATAG
This sequence comes from uncultured Sphingopyxis sp., assembly GCA_937873425.1. GTDB lineage: Bacteria > Pseudomonadota > Alphaproteobacteria > Sphingomonadales > Sphingomonadaceae > Sphingopyxis. Next base: position 7,954 of record CALMYE010000209.1, read on the forward strand.
GCGGCAAGGTCGGCGGTGGTGATCAGCCCGCCGTTCGCCGCCATGTCGGCGGCGATGCGCCGCGCGACCTCGCCCTTGTAGAAGCCGTCGGCGCGGTGCGTGGCGATCTCTCCCAGCGTCCAGGCGAGGTCGGGCTGTTTCAGCAACTCGTCCTTGGCATAGAGGGCGCCGCCGGCCTTGTAGAAGGTCGCCCGGCCCGACGCGCTCTTCGCCAGCCGGTCCTTGCCCCAGTGAAAGACGAAGGCCTCGTCGGCGGTCAGCTTCACTCCGTCGCGGGCAAGCGCGATGGCGGGGGCGACCAGCTTTTCCCACGGCAGCCTGCCCCATTTGCGGTGCGCCATGTCGAGCCCCGCGACGGTGCCCGGCACGGCGGGGGCGAGATAGCCGTAATTGGCGATGTCGCGCTCCTTGCCGCGATTGTCGACGAACATCGCCGGGGTCGCGGCGGCGGGGGCGACGCTGCGGAAATCGAGCACATGGACCTTGCCCGACGCGGCGTCATAGACGGTCATGAAGCCGTCGCCGCCGATATTGCCCGCGCGCGGCAGCGTCACCGCGAGCGCGAAACCGACCGCGATGGCCGCATCGACCGCATTGCCGCCGTCGCGCAATATCTGCGCGCCGACCTCGCTGGCGATCGCATTCTGGCTGACCACCATGCCGCGCGTGCCGACCGTCGGCGAATGGACCGACGGATATTCGAGCAGGTGCCGGCTCTGCGCCGCGAGCGGAGCGGGCAGGACCAGCGCGGCGCACAGTGTCGCGGCGAGCAGGCGGCGGAAGAGCATCGGGCGGGCCTTCATATATCGTCGGAGGACAGATATTCGGCGACGTCCATCTCGCCCTCCCAGCGCGCGATCGCGGTCGCGATCGACAGGTCGGAGGTGACGTTGGGGACGGTGCGGATCATGTCGAGGATGCGGTCGAAGGGCAGGACGAAGCCGACGACGATCGCCGTTTGCTCGGGGGTGATGCCGATCGCGTTGAGCACCGCGGCGAGCACGAACAGCGATCCCGACGGCACCGGCGCGACGCCCATCGCGACGATGGTGGTGGTCCCGGCGATCACCAGATAGTCGGCCAGCGTCAGCTGCACGCCGAACGCCTGCGCCGCGAACAGCGTCAGCATCGCGACATACATGGCCGCGCCGTCCATGCCGATCGTCGCGCCCAAGGGCAGCACGGTCGAGGCGATGGGCGGCGAGACGCCGAGATTGCGCTCGGCGACGCGGATCGCGACGGGCAGCGTCGCGCTCGACGACGAGGTGGAAAAGCCCACCATGATCGCGTCGGCGATGCCGCGGAAGAAGGGCAGCGGCGGCAGCCAGGCGAGCAGCCGGACGACGATGCCGCCGTGGATCACCAGCGTCACGATGATCGACCCGACCAGCACGCACAGGCCGAGCTTGAGGATCGCGAGGAAGCTCGCCAGCCCGCTCGTCCCCATCACCACCGCGATCAGCGCGAAGACGCCGAAGGGGGCGGTTTCCATGACGAAGCCGACGATGCGCAGCATCACCTCCGACCCGCTGGCGAGCAGGCGGCGGACCGGTTCGGCCTCCTTGCCCGCCGCGATCACGCCTGCGCCGATCAGCACGGCGAAGAAGATCACCGACAGCGTCGCGCCGTTCGCCATCGCGCCGATCGGATTGTCGGGGATGATCTCGATGAACATGCGCGCCGGGTCCTGCGGCGTCGCCACCGCGCGCGGCACCGCGTCGGCGAAGCTCGCCCCGGCACCGGGCGCGATCAGCGTCGCGACGATCAGCCCGGTGGTCACCGCGAGCGCGGTGGTGAAGACATACATGCCCAGCGTCTTCACGCCGATGCTGCCGAGCCGTTTGGGATCGGCAAGCGCCGCGACCCCCGACGCGATGGTCAGGAAGATCAGCGGGACGACGAGCATGCGGATCAGCCGCACGAACAGCTCGCCGATCCAGCCGATCGCCGTCGCCCCCTCACCCCAAGCATAGCCCACCGCCGCGCCGAGCACGAGCGCGCCGAGGATGCGTTTCCAGAGGGCGATGCCGAACCACAGCCCCAGCGCGCGGCGCAGCGCGCCGGGCGTCTCCGGCGTGGTTTCGGGCGGCATCCCGGGCGACGGGGCGGCGTCGGTGGTCATGGTCATCCTCTAACGGTTCCGCGCGTCAGAAACGCTTGCTGACGGAGGCATAGAATTGGCGGCCCCGGTTGTTGTAGAGCTCGCCGAAATATCCCGTATTCTGGTCGGCGAGCGGCGCCAGCCGGTTGAAGACGTTGCGCGCGCCGATGCGGAAGCGCGTACCGTCCAGCCATCCCGATTCGGGCGTGTACTGGATATAGACGCTGTGCGACATGAAATCCTTGACGCGCCAGCGGGTGCCGTCGGCCAGCGAGGCCGAGGTATCGGTGACCGGGCCGACATAGCTGCCGTACCAGCCCGCGCCGAACGCGCCCAGCCTCCAGCTCAGGCTCGCCGAACCGCGCCATTTCGGGCGGCCATTCTCCTCGATCAGGTTCGCCGCGCCGACGATATTGATCGTCTGGTTGATCTCGCCCGCTTCCTGCGCGTCGAGCAGCTGCTGCTGCAAGGGGCCGGGAACCTGATAGAATTCGAGCAGCCGTGCGGCGTTCACGCGCAGGTTGAAGTCGCCGATGCCGGTGTCGCGGACATTGTAATAGAGTCCGAAGTCGAGCCCGCGCACCTTGCGCGGCGTCAGGTTGGTGTAATTGTCGATCACCTGGATGACGTTGCCGACCGGGTCGAGGCCGGTGCCCGCGAAATCGAGGATCTGCTGCGCCGTCGGATCGACGCGCTCGACCAGCGGGTTCGACGATCCCTGCTGGCGCAGGAAATAGTCGAGGATCAGCGCATTGGTGTCGCCGAACAGGCCGATGACGTCCTTTTGCCGGATTTCCCAATAGTCGGTGGTGAAGGTCAGCCGGCCCGCCGAACCCAGGTTGAGCTGGAAGGTGCCGCCGATCGACAGATTTTCCGCCTTTTCGGGGCGCAGCTCCTGGCTGCCCGACCGGTTGCTGACGATCCCCTGGCTGCGCGTGCAGGCGGCGAAATTGGTGATGCGCCCGGCGCGCAGGTCGGCCTCGCAGCGAATCCAGTCGGTGCGGGTGTTCGACCGCTGGATGCCGTTTTCGAACAATTGCGGCAGGTTCGGCGCCCGGAAGCTCTGCGACCAGCTGCCGCGCAGCTGGAAGTTGGGCACCGGATACCAGGACAGCGCGATCTTGGGCTTCGCGACCGAGCCGAAACCCTGATAGGCCTCGCCGCGGCCCGCGAGCTGCAGGTCGAGCGAGTGGATCAGCGGCACGTTCATGTCGGGCGACACGAGCGGCACCGCGAATTCCAGAAAGCCCGAAAAGACGTCGCGCGACCCCTGGCTGTCGGGGGTCGGGCTGGCGCCCATCGTGTCGCTGCCGTTGGTCGTTCCGGCGAGGGTGGTGAAGAAGATCGTGCCGTCGAGCCGGTCGTCGCGGTCGTCCTTGAACGTCTCGTGCCGGAACTCGACCCCCGCCGCCATGCCGACGCGGCCGGCGGGCAGGGTGAACAGGTCGTTCTTGCTCAGCTTGAAATCGGCGAGCGCGAGCTCGGTCGTGCTGACGCGGCCGATGTCGACCATGAAGCTGTCGATCACGCTCTGCGGATTGGGGGTCGAATCGAGCCGGCCGGGGTTGAGCGGGTCGCCGCCGTTGAACGGGTTGTAGGCGGTGGGGTCGGTGCGCGACAGCGCCTCCTGGAACAGGGTCAGCGAGATCGTCCGCATGCTGTCGCTGGTGCGCGCCCTGGAATAGAGCGCGGCGGTGTCGAAATCGAAGCCCAGCAGCTTGCCGCGGAAGCCGGCGAGGAAGCGCGTCGTATCATTCTTGACGTCGATGATCAGCGGACCCGCGTCGACCGGGCGATAGTCGATGATCTCGATCGGCACGCCGGTGGTCGCGACGCCGCCGAGGCCCGGAATGCGGTTGGGACTGCCGACGGGGCCGAAGGGGTTCCAGTAACCGTCCACCGGAACGATGATCCGCTGGTTGGCGAGCGGCGTGTCCTGTTCGCGATAGGAGCGGAACTTGGAGTGATACCAGCCGGCCTCGGCATAGAATTCGAGCCCCGAATCGAATTCATGGTTGAAGAAGCTGAACAGGTTGAGCCGCTGGTTGCGCCCCATGAGCGAGCGGACGTCGTTGATGTCATATTTGAGGTTGTTGTCGGTCGAGGCGGTCGACAGCGAGCTGTTGTCCCAGCAGGTGCCGGCATAGGGGGTCGGCGCGATGCAGCCCTCGTTGGTGTCGGGCTGGATGTGGAAGATACCGTTGGTGGTCAGCGCGACGCCGTTGATGTTCGACGCGGTGGTCGAGGGCGCGAAGCTGAGCGTCAGCCGCTGGAACTCGCCCCAGGTGGTGTCGACCGAAGTGTTGTCGAAATTGGCGCTGCCCTCGAACGGGGTGCCGACGACCAGCGGACGCAGGTCGGCCGAGCGCGAGTTGCGCCGTTCGCGCGCGAACAGCGGGTCGCGGTGGTTGAACGATCCGAACAGCGAGATGTTGGTCTTGCCGTCATTGAACGTGTGCCCCGCCTCGAAGGCGACCTGATATTCCTGCTGGTCCGAATTGTCGGTCAGGCCGACCTCGCCGGTGACGCGGACGCCCCTGAAATTATCCTTCAGCACCGTGTTGATCACGCCCGCGACCGCGTCCGAGCCATAGATGGCGGCGGCGCCGTCGAGCAGCACCTCGACGCGGCGGACGCCGAGCACGGGGATGGCGTTGGTGTTGACGCTCTGCACCGGCACCAGATTTTCCGACTGGGTGCCGGGGTGGAGCACCATGCGGCGGCCGTTGAGCAGCACCAGCGTGTTGCCGGTGCCCAGCGCGCGCAGGTTGATCGACGCGACGTCGCCGCGCGCGTCGTTGATCCCGCCCGCGTCGCGGCTTTCGTTGAAGGCGACGTCGCCCGCCTGCGGAATCGCGCGGAACAGGTCGTCGCCGCTGGTTGCGGCGATCGCGTCGATGTCGCGCTCGTCGAGCAGGGTGACGGGCAGCGATCCGGCGACGTCGGCGCCCTTGATCTGCGACCCGATAACGACGATTTCCTCCTGCGGATTGCCGTCGGCGGCATCCTGCGCCATGGCGGCGGTCGTGGTGGCGATGAGCGAAATGCCGCCCATCAGGCTGAAGATACGAAGTCCCCTATTCATCATTTTGCCCTTCCCTGGGTTGAAACCAAAAATCGACGGAGCCTGTCAGCTCTCTCCCTCCACGATGGCGGCGACGCGTTCGGCCGAACCGGCGGCATAGGTCCAGCCCAGCGCGCCATGCCCGGTGTTGGCGATCACCCCGGGGGCGATCGTCCGCGTGATCGGCAGCGAATCGGGGGTCATCGGCCGGAGGCCGGCCCAGCTCGATTCGATCGCGTCATAGTCGGCGGCGTCGGGCAGCGCGGCGCGCGCGCTGCCTACCAGCGCCGCGAGGCGGGCCGGCTCGACATTCGTATCGCCGCGGCCGAGATCGGCAAGCCCGGCGATGCGCATCCGGCCGCCGAGCCGCGCGAAGACGACGCGGCCCGCGGCGTCGGTGACGCTGACCGTCGGCGCGGCGCTGCCCGGCGGCGCGGTGACCGAATAGCCCTTCATCGGCTGGATCGGCAGGCGGGCGCCGATCCCGCGCGCGAGGCCGACCGAGCCGAGGCCCGCGCACAGGATGATGCGGTCGGCGGGCAGGCGTGTGCCGCGCGCGGTGACGATCGCCGGGCGCTCGCCGCCGGTGTCGATCCGCTCGATCTCGATGCCGCAGCGCATCCGCGCCCCGCTTGCGGCGAGCGCCGCCTGCGCGCCGGTGCAGAAGAGATAGGGATCGCCGACTTCCTCGCCCGGTGTGTGTATCGCGCCGGCGATTTCCCCGCGGATCGCGGCGAGCGTCGGCTCGACCGCGACCGCGCCGTCGGCGTCGAGGACGATCTGCTCGGCGCCGCCCGCCGCCTTGTCGGCGGCGATCGCCCGCGCCGCGGCGAAGCTCGCGGCCGAGCGATAGAGGATGATCTTGCCCGGGGTTTCGTGCGCGAAGTCGATGCGGTGCCGCCGCGCGAGCGCGTGGAGCGCGCGCCGCGACTGGAGCGCGAGCGCGAGGCCCGCGAGCGTGTTGCGGCGAAAGCGGCCGGCGCTGCCGTTCTTCAGAAAGGCCAGGCCCCAGCGCAGGAAATCGGGATCGAGGCTGGGGTGGAAGCGGAAGGCGGGATCGCGGGCGAGCCACAGGCGGGGGAATTGGGCGAGCGTCGCCGGGCTCGCGAGCGCATCGGTATAGGCATAGCTCAATTGCGCGCCATTGGCGAAGGAGGTGCCGCGGCCCGCCTCTTCGGCGCCGTCGACGACGGTGACGCGGTGGCCGCGGTCGGCGAGCGTGAGCGCGGTCGCCATGCCGACGACGCCGGCGCCGATCACGATCAGCTCCTGCGGCCGCGCCGCCGTCACCGCTTCGCCAAGGCGTAGTTCTGCCCGCATATGTCGACCCGATCCCCCAGAGGTCGGACCCGGGGTCTTGGTGCCGGTATCCTCCTCTTTGGCGGCAAGATTATCGAGCCGTCCCGGCCCGCAAAGCCGCAATTTCATCGGAGCGCTATAGCCTTGGGTTATGGGGTGCGGGCCGCGTGCCGGCGTGCCGGCGGACGATCAGTCCGCGGCGATGCGCCGCGCGGTGTCCTTCACCAGCGCGATCATGTTGGGGACGCCCTGCGTCCGGTTCGACGACAGCTGGCGCGTCAGCTCGAAGGGAGCGAGCGCGGCGGCGATGTCCATGTCCGCGACCTCGGCCGCCGGCTTGTCCTGCACCGCGCTCAGCACCAGCGCGACGATGCCCTTGGTGATCGCGGCATTGCTGTCGGCAAGGAAGTGGAGGCGCCCGTCGTCCCGCGGCACCGGATAGACCCAGACGCTCGCCGAGCAGCCGCGCACAAGCGTCGCGTCGGTCTTGAGCGCGCCGGGCATCGGTTCCAGTTCGCGCCCGAGCTCGATCAGCAGGCGATAGCGGTCGTCGCCGTCGAGGAAATCATATTCTTCGAAAATGTCGGAGAGGCTGCGCATGGGGTGCGCCAGTGGCAGATTTGCGGGGCGGTGGGAAGGGGGCGTTCCAGAGAATTCCGCATCCCCGAGCGAAGACGAGGGGCTCGTTCGAGCGAAGCGAGAACCGCTTGTCAAACCGCCTCGCCTTCGCTCGGCATGGCCCCTCGTCTTCGCTCGGGGATGCGGGAGTGTTGGATACCCGTTACAGATCGACGCCCGCCGCGATCGCTTCCAGCTTGCGCAGCCGTTCCTTGAGGTCGGCGATCTCGATGCGCGAGCCCGCGTGCGGGACGTGCGCGTCGTGCCCTGCGGCGACCGCGGCCTGGCCGGCGGCGAGTTCGTCGCGCTTGAGCTGTATCCAGTCGCGCCAGCCGCGCAGCGCGACCAGGCTGACGATGGTCAGCGCGCTCAATGCGACCGCGGCGGCGGTGAGGTCGGGAGTGAGGAAGGCCATGAGCGTTGCTCCTTTGCCGGCGTTCAGATCTTGCTGCGGTCGCGCAGGCTTTCGATCTCCTGATCGAGGCTGACCGCGCGGTTGTTGTCGGTGGCGATGCGTTCGAGCACCTGGATGCGCTCCTTGAGCGCGCGGATCTCGGTCTGCAGCGCCTTGGTCTCGGCGTCGTTGCCGGCGACATAGTCATGGCCGTGAGCGTCGCGGCGAATCCCGTGCTTGGCGCGGATAATGCTGCCGATCGTCACGATGAGGACGATGCCGATGACCATTTCAAACGGGCCCATGGGGAAGATCCTTTCTGCGTGTCTCTTGTCGTTCGTTCAGTTGAGCGGCGCGTCGCGCAGCTTTTCGATCTCGTCGGCGACGTCGATGCCCTTGTCGGTCACGATGCGTTCGAGGACGCGCACGCGCTGTTCGAGCCGTTCGGTGTGCGCCGCATATTGCGCCGCCTTCTCGGCCGTTTCGTTGGTGATCGCCTTGAGCTGCCGTTCCTTGAACTTCAGGTGGCGCTCATAGGCGGCGTAGCCGATGCCGAGGATGATCGGCAGCCCGACCACGATGAAGACGATCAGGGTTGCGCTCATGCTCTTCGTCCCTTCAGTTCGCCGGGCGCCGCAGCGCCTCGATCTCGTGGCTCAGCCGGTGGCCCTCGTCGGTGACGATGCGTTCGATCACCGCGAGCCGGTCCTTGACCGAGCCGAGCTCGGCGCGCAGCTGGGCGTTTTCCTGGCTGATCAGCTTGACGCGCTCCATCGCCTCGTCGCTGGTCTTCGGATAGATCGCCTTGCCCCAGCTGTTTTCCAGCGGATAGCCGTGCTTGATGCGCAGCCAGGTGGTGAAGACCCAGCCGGCGACACCGAAGATGCCGATGATCGCTGCGGTGGGAGCGAGGGCCTGCAGGACGTCGAGATTCATTGTCTTTATCCTATGTTCGTTCGATCGGCTCAGCGCAGCTGGTCGATCTGGTCGGCGAGCTGCGCGGCCTGGCCGTGGTTTTCGGTGGCGATGCGCTCGAGCACCGCGATCCGCTCCTCCAGCCGGCCGATCTGGCCCGCGAGCTTGGCATTGTCGCCTTCGAGCAGCTTGATTTTTCGATCAGCGTCGGGGTCGGTTCGATGAACCGTGCCGCCCCATTCATTCTCCACCGGATAGCCGTGCTTGGCGCGAATCCAGGTGGTGAACATCCAGCCCATCACCGACAGGGCGATGATGGCGATGACGAAGTTCGGACCGGCGAAGTTCATGTGGCGTCTCCCTGTTGCCGAAAGCCCGTTCAGCGCAGCGCGTCGATCTCGTCGGCGAGCCGGCGGTTGTGGCTGGTGTAATATTGCTCGATGTCGGCGAGCCGGCGGTCGATGTCGCGGAAGCGCGAGCGGATGTCGCGGGTCGAGGCGCTGGGGTTCGACCGCACACCCTGCCAGAATTTCGCCTCCTCGTTCGAGCCGTAGAGCGCGAAGGGCTTGGGCGTTCCCATCCAGGCGACCAGCCAATAGGCGATCAGCGTCCAGGGAAAGCCGCCCATCAGCGTGATCAGCACCGCGCCGACGCGGACCCACAGGACGTCGACGCCGGTATAATCCGCGATTCCCGCGCACACGCCGCTCCATTTGGCGTTCTGCTTGTCGAGGTAGAATTTGGTGCGGGTGGCAGACATCTCAGTTCCTCCGGTTTTTCATGTTTTCAAGCTGCGCCAGCTCTTCATCGCTGCGAACCGCGGGGCGGAAGTCGGGATGGTCGGCGCTGATGATGCGTTCGACGGTGTGGAGCCGGTTTTCGAGCCGGCGGGCGGTGTCGTAGAGTTCGTCGAGCAGCTGCTCATCCTCTCCGGTCAGCGTCTTGGCCTGTTTCCACTTGGTGACATAGTGGAGGATCAGCCAGGGCAGACCGAGGAAGAGGGTGCCGATGACGATCGGGACAATGATGATCTCTTCCATCGGTCCGGCTCCTTATTTCTTGGCCTGCGCGGCCTTCAGCGTGGCGAGTTCCTCGGCGACCTTGTCGGCGGCCTGCAGCTCGGCGAACTCTTCGTCGAGCGACTTCTTGTAGCCCAGGCCCGCGGCTTCGGCACGGCCTTCGGCCTCGTCGACGCGGCGTTCGAGGATTTCGAAGCGCGAGAAAGCGTCCTCGACGCGGTCGCCGTTGGTCATTTCGCGCAGCTTGAAGCGGTTCTCGGCGCTTTCGAGGCGGTTGACGACGCTCGACTGGCGCGCGCGCGCTTCGCTGAGCTTCTTCTGCAGCTTGGCGATGTCGGCCTCATAGCCCTTCAGCGCATCGTCGAGCGTCGCGATCTCGGCCTTCAGCCGTTCGGCCATGTCGCCGGCCTTCTGCTTTTCGACGAGCGCGGCGGTGGCGAGGTCCTCGCGGTCCTTCGACAGCGCGAGCTCGGCCTTTTCCTTCCAGCTGTCCTGCAGCCCTTCGAGCTTGGCGATGTGGCGGCGCATTTCCTTCTGGTCCGCGATGGTGCGGGCGGCCGACGCGCGAACCTCGACCAGCGTCTCGTTCATCTCGAAGATGATCTGGCGGATCATCTTTTCGGGATCTTCGGCCCGGTCGAGCAGGTCGGTGACGTTGGCGGCGATGATGTCGCGGGTGCGTGAAAAGATACCCATTTGACTAAACTCCTGACGAAAACTCGGGGCTTGAAAATGCTGGTGCCGGGGCGGGGCAAGGGGGGAGAGTGCCCCGGCACCAGTGCCGGTCAGACCATCGGGCCGACCGCCGGGGTGTTCGCAGCGGCCGCCAGCGCCATGCCGCCCGGGGAAGCGGCGATGTCGAAGGCGATCTTGGGCTGGTCGATCACGCCGACGAGGATCGCCAGAGCGCCGGCCGCGCTGAGCGCGAAGGTCGTGGCCTGGGCAAATATCGTCTTCATGATCGTCCTTCCCTTTTCGCTGCACCGGTGCGTGATGCGCCGGTTCGCATGATGCTATGCAGGGGGCGTGCCAATTGCTCCGAAGCGCGGAAATCGGCCTAACTTCACGCGCGATTCGCCTTTTATGCCGAAAGCGCTTGCCAATCAGCGGGAAATTTTGCCAATGATTGGGAATGGAGCGCGAAACGCAGTTCATCGGCCAGTCGGCGGCCTTTCAGGATGCGGTCGAGCGCACCAGCCTGGCGGCGGCGCTCGACCGCCCCGTGCTGGTGATCGGCGAGCGCGGCACCGGCAAGGAGCTGATCGCCGAGCGCCTGCACCGGCTGTCGGCGCGCTGGGACCGGCCCTATGTGATCATGAACTGCGCCGCCATGCCCGAGACGCTGATCGAGAGCGAATTGTTCGGGCACGAGGCGGGCGCCTTCACCGGCGCGACGCGCAGCCGCGCGGGCCGCTTCGAGGAGGCCGATGGCGGCACATTGTTCCTCGACGAACTGGCGACGATGTCGATGGGCGCGCAGGAGCGGCTGCTGCGCGCGGTCGAATATGGCGAGATCACCCGCGTCGGCGCGTCGCGCCCGATCCGCGTCGACGTGCGCATCGTCGCGGCGACCAACGAGCATCTGCCCGCGCTGGTCGACGACAATCGCTTTCGCGCGGACCTGCTCGACCGGCTGTCGTTCGAGGTCATCACCCTGCCCCCGCTGCGCGCGCGCGAGGGCGATATCGAGGTGCTCGCCGAATATTTCGGACAGCGCATGGCGGCGGTGCTCGGCTGGGACGAATGGCCCGGCTTCGGCCCGCGCGCGCTCGCGGCGATGGAGGGCCACCAATGGCCGGGCAACGTCCGCGAACTCAGGAACGTCATCGAGCGCGCCATCTATCGCTGGGCCGACCCCGAAAAGCCGGTCGATGCGCTGACCTTCGACCCCTTCGCCAGCCCCTGGCAGCCGGCGGTGCGGGCGGGCGCGCCGAAGATCGATGCCGCCCCGCCGGCCGCGTCCGACCCCGCCCCGGCCGCGCCGCCGTCCGGCCCGGTCGCCGACCTGCGCGCCGCAGTCGACGCCTATGAGCGGCAGATATTGTCCGACACCATGGCGCGCTGCCGCTACAACCAGAAGATCGCGGCCGAGGCGCTCGGCCTCAGCTACGACCAGATCCGCCACGCGCTGAAGAAGCACGGGCTCAACCAGTAGCCGGCGCGCGCTAGGTCTGGCCCGCGCGGCTCGCGGCGAGCACTTCCTCCAGCGTGCGCAGGAACTGGCGTGCGACCTTCGACGGCTGGCGGTCCTCGAGCGTGACCCACGAGATGGTGAAGCCGAGCGGCGGGTCGGTGCGCAGCCAGGTGAAATCCGGCGACTGCCAGGCGCGCGCGGTGAATTCGTCGACGACGGTGACCCCGCCCTCGAGTTGCGCCAGGCGGGCGGCGATGAAGAAGGTCTGCACCGACACCGCCTCGCGATAGGCGATGCCGCGCTCGCGCGCCGCGCGGGTCAGCACGTCGCCGATCGGGCCGGTTGCGGCGACGCCGATCAGGTCGCGGTCGGCGAGCCGGTCCAGCGGCAGCCGCCCCTCGACCTTGCCGAAGCTGCCCTCGGGACAGAAGACGACCAGCTCGCCCTCGGTCAGCAGCGCGCGCGTTAACCGCGGGTGCGGCGGCGGCGTATAGGCGATGGCGATGTCGGTCTCGCGCTCGATCAGCGAGCGGACGAGGTCGTCGTGATGGTGGGTATGGACCTCGAAGGTCACGCGCGGCCAGTCGCGGCGGAACTGCGCCATCGCCTGCGGCACGACGTCGAGCGCGAGGCTGGGGACGATGCCGAGTCGGATATGCCCGCCGCCCGCCTGCGACAGGTTGCGCGCGGTCTGTTGCAGCGAGGCGAGCCGGTCGAAGACGTCGCCGGCCTCGCGGATCAGCGCATGCGCCTCGTCGGTCGGGACGAGCCGCCCGCGCGCGAGCTGGAACAGCGCAAAGCCCAGGCTGTCCTCGGCATGGCGCAATGTCTTCGACACCGACGGCTGCGACACGCCGAGCGCGCGCGCGGCGGCGCTGATCGACCCGTGGGTATAGACGGCGTGAAAGACCTCGATCTGGCGAAAGCGCATCACGCGTCTGTAGCCCCGCAGCAGCCGGGGGCCAACGCTGTTTGCGGTCATCGGCGCAGCGCGACCGCCTCGACCTCGATCAGTGCGCCGGGCGCGAGCAGCGCCGACACGACGGTCGAACGCGCGGGAAAGGGCTCGCCGAAGACGCGGGCATAGGCGGCGTTGAAGGCAGCGCCGAAGCCCGCATCGGTCAGCCAGGCGGTGACCTTCACCACGTCGGCGGGGGTGCAGCCGGCGTCGGCGAGCACGGCGACCAGATTGGCGAGGCAGCGTTCCGCCTGCGCCTCGATGCCGCCCGCGACGATCGCCCCGTCGCCGCCGCGCGCGAGTTGGCCCGATGTGAAGACAAGGTCGCCCGCGATGCGGAACGGCGAGAGCGGCGGTCTGGACATGATCTTCCCCTGCATTCGTGATCCTGTTCTAAAAAACCCCATGTGTCCCCGCGAAGGCGGGGACCCATCTCCGGCCGGTTCGAGATGGAGCCGACCGGAGATGGGCCCCTGCCTTCGCAGGGGCACGAACAGGCTTGCCGCCGGGATAGGTGGATCGGCCAGGGGCGCCCACCGTCTTTTGGAAAGCGCCCCATAGGTTGGGGTTATGTGCCGCCCCGGAAATCCCTCGGATTGATCCCGTGCCGCGCGAGCTTGTCGTAGAGCGTCTTGCGCGGCAGGCCGAGACCCGCCATCGCCCGCGCAATGTCGCCGCCGGTGGCCTCCAGCGTGTCGCGCAGGATCGTCGCCTCGAAGCGCGCGACGCGCTCGGCGAGCGTCAGGTCGGGCGACAGCGGCGTGTGGCCCGGATCGGACGGCAGGCCGAGGATGATGCTGTAGGCGAAATTCTTGAGCTCGCGGACATTGCCCGGCCAGTCATGCTCGACCAGATGGCGGCGCACCGCGTCGTCGATGCGAAAGTCCTCGACGCCCATCTTCGCCGCCGCCTCGTCGAGGAACCAGGCGAAGGTCTGCGGAATGTCCGACCGCCGCTCGCGCAGCGGCGGGATGCGCAGCTTCACGACGTGGAGGCGGTAATAGAGATCCTCGCGGAAATCGCCCGCGCGCACCGCGTCCATCAGGTCGGTCTTGGTCGCGGCGACGACGCGCAGGTCGACGGGTTCGGGCGCCGCGGCGCCGACCGGCTGCACCTCGCGCTCCTCGATCACGCGCAAGAGCTTCGCCTGCACCGCGGCGTGCATCGTGTCGATCTCGTCGAGGAACAAGGTGCCGCGATGCGCGGCGCGGATGCGGCCCGCCTGCCCCAGCTTGCCGGTCGCGCGGTCGATCAGGTCGCTGCCGAACAGTTCGGCCTCGGCAAGGTCGTGCGGCAGCGCGGCGCAGTTGACCGCGACGAGCGCCGCGCCGCTGCGCCGGCTCTGGCGGTGGAGCATATGCGCGACCAGTTCCTTGCCGGTCCCCGTCTCGCCCTCGATCAGCACGTCGATGTCGGCCTGCGCCAGCTGCGCGATCGTCTCGCGCAGCCGCACCATCGCCGCGCTCTCGCCGATCAGCGGGCTGTCCACCGCGGCGGCGGCCGCGACAAGGCGGCGGTTGTCGAGAACGAGCGCGCGATAGTCGAGCGCGCGCCGCGCGGCGCTCACCAGATGGTCGGACGCGAAGGGCTTGGCGAGGAAGTCGAAGGCGCCGTCCTTCAGCGCGCGCACCGCCATCGCGACATCGGCGTGGCCGGTGATCAGGATGACCGGGATGTCGGGGTCGATCGCGTGGATCGCGGCGCGCAGCTCGAGCCCGTCCATGCCGGGCATGCGGATATCGGTGACGACCGCGCCCGAAAAATCGGGTGCGATGCGCGCGAGTGCCGACGGCGCGTCGGCCAGCGCCTCCACCGACAGGCCGGCGAGGTCGAGCGTCTGGACATTGGCGTCGCGCAGCGCAGTATCGTCGTCGACGAAGAGGATCGTCTGGTCGGCGGTGAAGAAGCTCATGCCGGCCTCAGCGTCAGGCGGAAACCCGCACCGCCGAGCGGCGATTCGATCAGCGTCAGCGTGCCGCCGAACTCGGCCATGATGTCGCTGGCGATCGCGAGGCCGAGGCCGAGCCCGTCGGGGCGGCCGGTGACGAAGGGGGTGAAGAGCTGGGGGCGCAACTCGGCGGGAACGCCCGGCCCATTGTCGCATATGTCGACGAACACCGGGTCGGCGCCGTGCGCGCGCAGCGTGATGCGCGGATCGGGCGCGCCCTGCACCGCCTCGGCGGCGTTCTGGAGCAGGTTGACGAGCACCTGTTCGAGCCGGACGCGGTCGGCGTGGACCGTCCGCTCGGGATCATCGAGCGTCACGTCGAGCGCGATGCCCTGCGCGCGCAGCCGGTCGCCGACCAGCAGCAGCGTGCCGTCGATCGCCGATTGCAGCGCGACCGGGCCGAGCGCGGCGGGCCTGCGGCGCGCGAAATTGCGAAGCTCGCCGGTGATCGCGCCGACGCGCGCGGTCAGCTCGACGATATGGTTCAGATTGCCCTCCACCTTATCGGGCTGCTCGCGGTTCAGATAGGCGAGGCCGTTCTCCGCGAAGCTGCGGATCGCGGCGACCGGCTGGTTGATCTCGTGCGCGACGCCCGCGGTGATCTGCCCGATCGACCCCAGCCGGCTCGCCTGCGCCAGTTCCTCGCGCGCGGCGCGATAGCGGCGGTCGGCCTCCGCCTGCCGCTCGGCCGCCGCTTGCAGCTCTTCATTGGCGTCGCGAAGGTCGCGGGTGCGCGCCGCGACCTCGCGTTCGAGCGCGTCGTGCGCCGCCCGGCGCATCGCCTGCCGCTCGACGAGGCGGAGCAGCGCGAGGATGGCGGCGCCGACGAGGATGAGCAGGATCAGGAAGGCGACGCGCGCGGTTCCGTTGGCGGCGTCGCGCGCGCCCCGCGCGGGCTGGAGCAGGCGCAGCGCGCTGCCGGGAAGCGAGATGGTCTCGCTCGCCTCGCGCCAGTCGCGGTCGCGGCGGACGGGCAGCGGCGCGAGCGACCCCTCGCCATAGCTTTTGGTCGCGAGCAGCCGCTGCCGCTCGGCCGCCGTCACCGGCCGGAAGGCGCGGAAGCGCCAGCCCGGTTCGCTGGTCATGATCACGATCCCGGCGGCGTCGGTGACCAGCGTTGTCGCGGGCGAATCGGCCCATTTGGCTTCCAGCTTGTCGAACTCGACCTTGACGACGATGACGCCGAGCGCGCGGCCGCCGGCATCGACGCGGCGCGCGAGGAACAGGCCGGGGCGGCCGCTGACCGTGCCGAGCGCGAACAGCTCGGCCTCGCCCTTTTCCATCGCGCCGCGGAAATAGGGGCGGAAGCGGTAATTCTGCCCGACGAAGCTCGTCGGCTCGCGCCAGTTGCTCGCCGCGATCGTCGTGCCGCCGGCATCGACGACATATATCACCGCGGCGTCGGTGCGCGCCGCCAGCTGCTCCAGCTCGCGGTCGAGCCGGCGCGACGCGGCGTCGCTGCCGTCGGCGAGCGCCGAGCGGACGTCGGGAAATTCCGTGAGCACGCGCGGCAGCAGACGGAATTTCTGCAGCTCGCTTTCGAGCAGGCTCGCATGCGCGCGGGCGTTCTGCCGCGCCTCGGCATCGGCCTGCGACCGGGCATGGCCGGCCGCCCATTGCGACAGGCCGACCGCGGCGGCGAGCAGGATCAGCGCCCCCGCGACCGCCGCGACGAGCAGCCGGCGCCGGTCGGCGCGCGGGGCGGCATGCAGCGAATCGACTGGCGAGGTCATGTGCGGGATATCGCACATATTGCCCGATATGTATGCGAAAATCCGCACATATCGAAGCGCGAGCGCAAGTGACCAGGCATCATAACAACGTCATATCAATAGCTTGATGAAATATCCGTGCCGGTTTGACCCCGATTCCCCCGCGCCCTTATTCTTGCCGAAAGACCGGGTCACGGCCCGCATCGCCCCCTTGCGAGGGCGCAGGACAAGGGAGAGGCCGGTGGCCGTAGCGATCGATCTGACCAGGGCGCCCGAGCCCGCGCGGCCGCGCCGCTGGTATGGCCAGCTCTATGTCCAGGTGCTCGCGGCGATCGTCGCGGGCGTCCTGCTCGGCCATTTCCATCCCGAGACCGGCGCCGCGCTGCGCCCGCTCGGCGACGGCTTCATCAAGCTCGTCAAGATGATCATCGCGCCGGTGATCTTCCTGACCGTGTCGATCGGCATCGCCTCGGTCGGCGAGGCGAAGGCGCTCGGCCGCGTCGCGGGCAAGACCTTCGCCTATTTCCTCTTCTTCTCGACCCTCGCGCTGATCGTTGGGCTGGTGATCGCCAATGTGGTTCAGCCGGGCGCGGGGATGAACATCGACCCCGCGACGCTCGATGCCGGTGCGGTCGCGCAATACAAGCAGGCGGCGCACGACGCGTCGCTGACCGCCTTCCTGCTCGACATCATCCCGACGACGTTCGTGTCGGCGCTGACCTCGGGTTCGATCCTGCAGGCGCTGTTCGTCGCCATCGTCTTCGGCCTCGCGCTGTCGCACACCGGCGAGGCGGGGCAGCAGGTGCTCGGGATGATGGAGAAGGTGTCGACCGTCTTCTTCCACCTCGTCGGCATGCTGATGCGCTTCGCGCCGATCGGGGCGTTCGGCGCGATGGCCTTCACCATCGGCAAATATGGCGTCGAATCGCTCGCCAATCTGGGCCTGCTGATCGCGACCTTCTACCTCACCTCGCTCTTCTTCGTGATCGGCATCCTCGGCGCGGTCGCGCGGGCATGCGGCTTCTCGATCTTCGGCCTGATCGCCTATCTCAAGGCCGAACTGCTGCTCGTCCTCGGCACCTCCTCGTCGGAGGCGGCGCTGCCCAGCCTGATGGAGAAGATGGAACAGGCGGGCTGCGCCAGGCCGATCGTCGGCATGGTCGTGCCCACGGGCTACAGCTTCAACCTCGACGGCACCAACATCTATATGACGCTCGCGGCGCTGTTCATCGCGCAGGCGGTCGGCGTCGACCTCAGCCTGACCGACCAGATCGCGCTGCTGCTCGTCGCGATGGTGAGTTCCAAGGGTGCGGCGGGGGTCACCGGCGCGGGCTTCATCACGCTCGCCGCGACGCTGTCGATCGTGCCGTCGGTGCCGGTCGCCGGCCTCGCGCTGATCCTCGGCATCGACCGTTTCATGAGCGAGTGCCGCGCGCTCACCAATTTCATCGGCAACGCCGTCGCCACCGTGGTCATCGCCAAGTGGGAAGGCGCGCTCGACCGCGGCGCGCTGGGCCGCGCGCTCGGCGGCGAGCCGGGGCCGCTCGCGGCGCCGCCGGTCGAGACCGATTCGGATTGAGGCCGGACAGGCCCGAACAACGACAATGCCCGAACAACGACAATGATGGGGAGAGCCATGATGATTTCGTCCAAAGCCCGCTGGGTCCGCCACAGCAGCCACGCCGCCTTGATCCTCGCCGGCTTCGCCGCGCTGCCCGCCGCCGCGCAGGAGGCGCCCGGCGACGGTGCGGCCGAAGAACCCGCCAGCGAGGCGATCGTCGTCACCGGCAGCCGCATCGCGCGCGAGAGTTTCGACACCGCCGCGCCGACGATCGGCGTCACCAGCGAGGATCTGCTCGAATCGGGCGACTCCGAGCTCAGCGAGACGCTCGCCGACCTGCCGCAGCTCACTTCACCCAACAATGACGCGACGGTGACCGGCAGCACCCAGAATTCGGGCCTGTCGTCGATCCAGCTGCGCGGGCTCGGCACCAACCGCACTTTGGTGCTGATCGACGGGCGGCGCACCGTGTCCAACTCGGGGATCAGCAACCTCGTCAGCCTGTCGACCATCCCCAGCGATTTCGTCGACCGGGTCGAGATCGTCACCGGCGGCACCTCGTCCATCTATGGGTCGGACGCGGTCGCGGGCGTGGTCAACATCATCACCGAAAGCCGCGAGCGCGGGCTGAAGCTGCGCGCGCGCACCGGCATCACCGCGCGCGGCGACGGGCGCGAACTGACGCTGGGCGCGACCTGGGGCGCGCGCTTCGCCGACCGGCGCGGCTATGTGCTGATCAGCGGCACCTATGACCGCGACTGGGGCATCCGCGCGACCGACCGCGAATGGGCGGTCCGGCCCGTCTCCTACCGCTATAATTTCGCGACCGGCGTCAACGAGATCGAGACCGTCTATCTCAACAACGGCGTGCCGACGAGCGGCTTCCGGCCCGCCTCGACCTTCCCGCCCAATGTCGCGAGCGACCTCAGCACCTTCATTCCCGGCGGGCGCTTCTTCGGCGCGAGTTCCGCGCGCACCCGCTTCTATCGCGACGGCGAACTGGTGCCGCTTGGCCCCGATCCGGTCACCGGTCTGCCGATTAGCGGCACCGGCGCGGCGCTCAACAGCCCCGGCAACAGCGGCTATTTCCTCGCGAACCGCGACGGCTACAACCAGCGCACGGGGCGTTCGCTGATCCTGGGGCGGACGCGCTATCTGGGCGCGGCCAAGCTGAACTTTGAATTTTCCGACGCGCTGGAGGGCTTCGCACAGGTGCAATATTCGCGCATCGTCTCGGGCGAGACGCGCGAGGCCGTCGGCATCGGCTGGGATACGTCCTTCCCCGTCACCGACCCGGTGACCGGGGCGACGGTCGAGGAGACCTATGGCAAGATCCCCTGCCTCCGCGCCCCCGCGCCCTGCAACCCCTTCGTCCCGCCCGAGCTTCGCGGGTCCGAAGTCCCCTCGACCGGCGTCGGCCTCGGCTGGGGCCGCCGCTTCGACGAGGTCGGCGGCCAGATCACCGAGAACAAGCGCGAGACGGTGCGCAGCTGGGCGGGGCTGCGCGGCAAGATCGCGGAAAACTGGAACTGGGAGGCGAGCTTCGGCTTCGGTCAATATGTGCAGGACCAGTGGCGCCGGAACGAGATCAACGCCGGCAATCTGATCCAGGGCCTCAACGCCGAGATCGGCCCCGACGGCAACCCGCGCTGCGTCGATGCCGCCGCGCGCGCGGCGGGTTGCGTCCCCGTCAATCTGTTCGGCGAAGGGTCGATCACCCCGGCCGCGGCGGCATGGATTCGCGCCGACCTGCACCAGGACCTGACCATCCGCCAATATACCGGCCAGGCCTTCGTCACCGGCGAATTGTTCCAGCTCCCCGCCGGGCCGGTGGGCGTCGCTTTCGGCATCGATTATCGCAGGGACAGCCAGCAGCTGCGCGGCGACATCCTCTCGCAGTCGGGCGGGACGACCGGCAATGCGGTGCCCAATTTCGGCGGCTCGATCAGCGCGATCGAGGGCTATGGCGAGGTCAGCGTGCCGCTGCTCGCCGACGTGCCGGGCGCGCATCTGCTCAGCGTCGATGCTTCGGCGCGCGTCGCCCATTACGACATCGAGCGCGTCGGCACGGTGTTCAGCTGGCGCGGCGGCGTGCAATATGCGCCGATCCGCGACCTGCGCTTCCGCGCGCAATATGCCCGCGCCCAGCGCGCACCCGACATCGCCGAGCTCTATTCGCCGCCGCGCGGCAATTTCGAGGTGGTGGCCGACGAATGCAGCGGCGTGACGCCGACGACGGCTGGGCGCCTCGCGGCCAACTGCCGCCTCGACCCCGGCATCCAGGCTTTGTTCGCGGCGCAGGCGGAGGCGGGGCAGACGCAGCGCTTCACCCAGTCGGGCAACAGCCTCTACAGCCCCAATGGCGGCAATCTCGATCTGAAGGAGGAGACCGCCGACACGCTGACGCTGGGGGCGGTGTTCGCGCCGCGCTTCATCCCCGGCCTGACCCTGTCGGTCGACTATTATGATATCCGCATCCGCGATGCGATCGACGCCAACACCAACCGCGATATCCAGCTGCAATGCTATGACACCGACGTCCCGCGCGCCGAAAACCCCTTCTGCGCCGACATCACGCGCAATCCGGTGAACGGCCAGATCGCGCAGCTGGTACAGCGGCAGGTCAATCTCGCGCGCTTCGACACGCGGGGGATCGACGTCGCGCTCGCCTATCGCTTCCGCCTCGACGATGCGCTCGGCATCCCCGGCCGCTTCGACCTGCGCTACGACGGCACCCATGTGCTGAAGCAGAAGGTCGAGTTCCAGGGCCTCGACGGCCTTGTCGTCAACGACCTCGCCGGCGACCTTGCGGAGGGCAGCTTCAAATATCGCGCGCGCGGTTCGCTCGGCTGGCGGCTCGGCGATTTCCGCATCCGCTGGTCGACGACCTATTATGGGAAGATCAACGACAGCAACATCCTGCGCGACCAGTATCGCGCGCTGCTCGCCACCAATCCCAATGCGGAGGTGCCGATGTTCCTCAACATCGGCGACGTGTGGGAGCACGACCTGTTCCTGTCGTTCGACGTGAAGGATGGCGGCAAGGAGTTCCGTCTCTACGGCGGGGTCAAGAATCTCTTCGATTCGACCAGCCCCTTCCTGCCTTCGGGCACCAACAGCGGGCGCCTGACCAACCAGAATGGCGTGTATGACATTGCCGGCCGGCGCTTCTATGCCGGGGCGACGGTGAAATTCTGATGCGCGAATCGACACATCGAGCTTTGCGGGCTTCGTCCACTGGACCCGCAAAGGCCATTGCGGCGGCGGTGCTGCTGGCGCTGGCAGGGTGCGCGCCCGCCGCCGCGCTGGCCAGCACCGCCCCGCATGGCGAAAGCGCGCTACAGAAAAAATTGTTCGCCGAAGGGGTGCAGCGTTTCACCTTCGACGGCTGGGCCGGCCCCGCCTTTCCGGTGTGGACCTTCCGTTCGGTGGACACGCCCGCCGATGCGCCGGTGCTGTTCGTCTTTCACGGCGTTCAGCGCGACGCCGACAAATATATCGGTGAATGGGTCGAGCTGGCGCGCCGGCACAAGATCGTGCTGATCGCGCCCGAATATAGCCAGGCGGCTTTCCCCGGCGTCGAAGCCTATAGCCACGGCTGGTTCACCGAAAAGGACGGCACTCCGCGTCCGCCCGAGCTATGGTCCTTCGCCACGGTCGAGCCGGTCTTCGCCGCGGTGAAGGCGCGCGAGGGGCTGACCGCGCCGACCTATTCCATCTACGGCCATTCGGGCGGCGCACAGTTCGCGCATCGCTATGTGCTCGCGGGCGGCGGCCCGCATCTCGCGCGCGCGATATCGGCCAATGCCGGTTCATATGCCACGACCGACGCGGTGCCATGGCCGTTCGGCCTGTCCGGACTGCCCAAGGGGGTATGGAACGCCGAAAAGGCCTTCGCCCTGCCGATGACGGTGCTGCTCGGCACCGCCGACAACGACCCCAAACACCGCAGCCTGCCGCGCCAGCCCGAGGCGCAGGCGCAGGGTCCGCACCGCCTCGCGCGCGGGCAGACCTTCTATGCGCGCGCCCGCGCGCGGGCGGCGGTCTACAAGACCGGTTTCAACTGGAGCTGCGTCCTCGTCCCGCGCGTCGAGCATGACAATGCCGGCATGGCGCCGGTCGCGGTGCGCATATTGTTCGGCGACGCGAAGCCCGAGGCGGGCGCGGATTGCAAGGCGCTGCCGCGCTGACATCAAAGCCCCTCCCCTTCAGGGGAGGGGTTGGGGTGGGGCCTCGCGAGGTAGCGCGAGGCCGATGGACCCCACCCCGCTGCGACTAGGGAGCAAGCTCCCAAGTCTCGCTGCCCCTCCCCTGAAGGGGAGGGGTTGGAGCGGGCTTGGGCTTCCCCGCGCGCTATGCTAGGCGCCGCGCCCATGCTGACGATCAACAGCCTCACCGTGCGCCTGGGCGGGCGCACCATCCTCGACCGCGCGAGTGCGAGCCTGCCGGCGAAGAGCCGCACCGGGCTGATCGGCCGCAACGGCGCGGGCAAGTCGACGCTGATGAAGGCGATGATCGGCAGCCTCGAGGCCGATGAGGGCGGCATCGAAATGCCGCGCAAGACGCGCATCGGCTATATCGCGCAGGACGCGCCGAGCGGGATCGCGACGCCGTTCGAAACCGTGCTCGCCGCCGACACCGAGCGCGCGGACCTGCTCCGCCAGTCGGAGACGGTGACCGACCCCGACCGGCTGGGCGACATTCACGAGCGGCTGATCGCGATCGACGCCTATGCCGCGCCCGCGCGCGCTGCGCGCATCCTGATCGGCCTCGGCTTCGACGAGGACATGCAGGGCCGGCCGCTCGACAGCTTCTCCGGCGGATGGAAGATGCGCGTCGCATTGGCGGCGCTGCTGTTCTCGAACCCCGATCTGCTGCTGCTCGACGAACCGTCGAACCACCTCGACCTCGAAGCGACGATGTGGCTCGAAAGCTTTTTGCGGAGCTATCCGGGCCAGCTCGTGGTGATCAGCCACGAGCGCGACCTGCTCAACAATGTCGTCGACCATATCCTGCATCTGGAGGGCGGGAAGGTGACGCTCTATCCGGGCGGCTATGACGCGTTCGAGCGCCAGCGCGCCGAGCGCGCGGCGCAGCTCGCGGCGGCGAAGGCCGCGCAGGACGCGCAGCGCGCGAAACTGCAGGACTATATCGCCCGCAACAGCGCGCGCGCCTCGACCGCGAAACAGGCGCAGTCGCGCGCCAAGCAGCTCGCGCGGATGCAGCCGATCGCTGCGATCGCCGACGATCCCTCGCTGGTGTTCGATTTCCCGAGTCCCGCCGACGAATTGAAGCCGCCGCTGATCACGCTCGATCTTGCGAGCGTCGGCTATGCGCCGGGCGCGCCGGTGCTGTCGCGCCTCAACCTGCGCATCGACCCCGACGACCGCATCGCGCTGCTCGGCCGCAACGGCAATGGCAAGACGACGCTCGCGCGGCTGCTCGCGGCGCAATTGAAGCCGGAGGACGGCGCGATGGCGTCGTCGGCGAAGATGCGCGTCGGCTATTTCACCCAATATCAGGTCGAGGAACTCGACGGCGCCGACACGCCGCTGGGGCATATGACGCGCGTGATGGCGGGCAAGACGCCGGGCGCGGTGCGCGCGCAGCTCGGTCGCTTCGGCTTCGCCGGCAACAAGGCGACGACCGAGGTCGGCAAGCTGTCGGGCGGCGAACGCGCGCGGCTCGCGCTCGCGCTGATCACGCGCGAGGCGCCGCACCTGCTGATCCTCGACGAGCCGACCAACCACCTCGACGTCGATGCGCGCGAGGCGCTGGTGCAGGCGCTGAACGGTTTCGACGGCGCGGTGCTGATCGTCAGCCATGACCGCCATATGCTGGAGCTGAGCGCCGACCGGCTGGTGCTGGTCGACGGCGGCACGGCGCGCGATTTCGACGGCAGCATGGACGATTATGTCGCCTTCATCCTGGGCAAGAGCGCGGCGAACGACGATGCGAAGGCGGCGCCCGCCAGGCCGAAGGACGCGAAACTCGCGCGGCAGGAGGCGGCGAAGGCGCGCGAGGCGCAGGCGGCGCTGCGCAAGTCGGCGAAGGATCACGAAGCGCGCGCGGCGAGGCTGGCGCAGCAGATCAGCGCCATCGACCGCGCGATGTTCGATCCCGCCGGCGCCGACCCCGCGCTCGCGAAGCTGACGATGGGCGATCTCGCGCAGCGGCGCGGCAAGCTCGCGGCGGAGCTGGAGAGTGTCGAGGCGGCTTGGATGGAGATGCTGGAGGCGATCGAAGCGGCTGCTGCCTGATAGCCCCGATCGGGGGGGCGCTGTTTGCCGCATGCGGTGACGTCGTTTGAAAAGCGGGGCGTGATTTTGTTTTCTTCGTCACCCCGGACTTGATCCGGGGTCCCGCTCTGCACCGCCTGAAAGCGGGACCCCGGATCAAGTCCGGGGTGACGAAGAAGGGGCAATCGAACCGAACACTATTAACTACGTCATTGCCTTGCCGCGCTCGCGCATTGACTCTCTCGCCCTGATCTATCATAATAGTTTCAATTGAAACCATTTTGGGGAATGCAGCCATGGCCGATCTGTTCGAAAACCCGCTGGGCCTCGACGGCTTCGAGTTCGTCGAGTTTTCGGCGCCCGAAAAGGGCATGCTCGAACCGGTGTTCAAGCGCATGGGCTTCACCATGATCGCGCGCCATCGGTCGAAGGACGTCCAACTGTGGCGCCAGGGCGGCATCAACCTGATCGCCAATTACGAACCCCGATCGCCCGCCGCCTATTTCGCCGCCGAGCATGGCCCGTCGGCCTGCGGCATGGGCTGGCGCTGCCGCGACGCGGCGAAAGCCTATGCGGAAGCGATCGCGCGCGGCGCCGAGCCCGTCGATGTGAAGGCGGGGCCGATGGAATTGCAGCTCCCCGCGATCCGCGGCATCGGCGGCTCGATCATCTATCTGATCGACCGTTACGGCGACGAGCTGTCGATCTATGACATCGATTTCGTCTATGAGGAGGGTGTCGATCGCCACCCGGTCGGGGCGGGCCTGAAGATCATCGATCACCTGACGCACAATGTCTACGGCGGCCGCATGGCGCATTGGGCCGCCTTCTACGAGCGGATCGCGGGCTTCCGCGAGATCCGCTATTTCGACATCAAGGGCGAATATACCGGCCTGACGTCGAAGGCGATGACCGCCCCCGACGGCAAGATCCGCATCCCGCTCAACGAAGAGGGCGCGGGCGGCGGCGGCCAGATCGAGGAATATCTGCGCGCCTATAACGGCGAGGGCATCCAGCATATCGCCTTTTCCTGCGACGATCTTTACGACTCGTGGGACAGGCTGAAGGCGCTCGGCAATCCCTTCGCGCCCGCGCCGCCCGAAACCTATTATGAGCTGCTCGCCGAGCGCCTGCCCGGGCACGGCGAGCCTGTCGGGGAACTGAAGTCGCGCGGCATATTGCTCGACGGCTCGACCGCCGAGGGCGACCCGCGCCTGCTCCTCCAGATCTTCGGCCAGACGGTGATCGGCCCCGTCTTCTTCGAATTCATCCAGCGCAAGAAGGACGAAGGCTTCGGCGAGGGCAATTTCACCGCGCTGTTCAAGTCGATGGAACTCGACCAGATCCGCCGCGGCGCGCTCGAAGTGAAAGAGACCGCCTGATTCACTCCCCCCCGTTCGTGCTGAGCTTGTCGAAGCACCGTCCTTCTTCTTGTGGCGCCAGAGAAGGAAGAACGGCCCTTCGACAAGCTCAGGGCGAACGGAGTAGGGTAGGCTCAGCACGAACGGAGTCGGGTAAGGAGTCGGGTAAAATGACCAGCCAATCGCCGATCAAACTCGGCGGCGTCCACCACGCCGCCTATCGCTGCAAGGATGCGAAGGAGACGGTCGAATGGTACGAGCGCATGCTCGGCATGACCTACACCACCGCCTTTGCAGAGGATCATGTGCCGTCGACCGGCGAATATGACCCCTATATGCACGTCTTCCTCGACGCGGGCGGCGGCAATGTCCTCGCCTTCTTCGAACTGCCGAACCAGCCCGACATGGGGCGCGATGCGAACACGCCTTTATGGGTGCAGCACCTCGCGTTCAAGGTCGGCAGCTATGATGAACTGGTCGCGGCGAAGGCGCATTTGGAGGCGAATGGCGTCGACGTGCTCGGGCCGACGCATCACGGCATCTTCCAGTCGATCTATTTCTTCGATCCCAACGGCCATCGCGTCGAACTGGCGTGCGACATCGGCACCGACGAACAATATGCCGAACTGCGCCGCGTCGCGCCGCTGATGCTGGAGGAATGGAGCCGGACCAAGAAGGCCCCGCGCCACGCGGATTGGCTGCATCAGGCGGCGAACGAGTGAGAAAGCCCCTCCCCTTCAGGGGAGGGGTTGGGGTGGGGCTGTCGGGCTGGCGCAAAGGCTGCCTGGCCCACCCCGCTGCGACTAGGGAACAAGTTCCCAAGTCTCGCTGCCCCTCCCCTGAAGGGGAGGGGTGAGCGCTATGTCTCAATGCCGGAAGTGGCGCATCCCGGCGAAGACCATCGCCAGCCCCGCTTCGTTCGCCGCCGCGATCACCTCGTCGTCGCGGATCGAACCGCCGGGCTGGATGACGCAGGTCGCGCCTGCCTCGACCGCCGCGAGCAGGCCGTCGGCGAATGGGAAGAAGGCGTCGCTCGCGACCGCGCTGCCGACCGTGCGCGGTTCCGCCCAGCCGTGGCTTTCGGCGGCCTGGCGCGCCTTCGCGGCGGCGATGCGCGCGCTGTCGCGGCGGTTCATCTGGCCCGCGCCGATGCCCGCGGTCGCGCCGCCTCTGGCATAGACGATCGCGTTGGACTTCACATGCTTGGCGACGGTCCAGGCGAACAGCGCGTCGGTCAATTCCTCCTCGGTCGGCGCGCGGTCGGTGACGACTTTCAGGTCATCGCGGGTGATGCGGCCGTTGTCACGGGCTTGCGCGAGCCAGCCGCCGGCGATGGTCTTCATCGTCAGCCCGCCGCGCGCCGGATCGGGCAGTTCGCCGGTTAGCAGCAGGCGGAGATTCTTCTTCTTCGCGAACACGGCGCGCGCGTCGGCGTCGGCGTCGGGGGCGCAGACGACTTCGGTGAAGATGGCGCTGATCGCCTCCGCCGTCGGACCGTCGAGCGGACGGTTGACCGCGATGATGCCGCCGAACGCCGACACGTCGTCGCATTTCAGCGCTGCGTCATAGGCCTCGGTCAGGCTTGCGGCGCTGGCCACGCCGCAGGGGTTGGCGTGCTTGACGATGACGCAGGTCGGGTCCGCATCGCGAAACTCCGCGACCAGTTCGAGCGCGGCGTCGGCGTCGTTGATATTGTTGTAGGAGAGTTCCTTGCCCTGAATCTGCTCCGCCTGCGCGATGCCGCGCGCGGCGGGGCCGGCGGGGAGGTACAGCGCCGCTTTCTGGTGCGGATTCTCGCCATAGCGCAGCTCGTTGGCGAGTTTTGCCGTCAGCGGCAGCGTGTCGGGGAAGAAGCTGCCCTGATCGGCAAAGGCGAACCAGCTTGCGATCATCCCGTCATAGGTCGCGGTGTGGGCAAAGGCGGTCGCGGCGAGCCGCTTGCGCAGCGCGAACGTGGTCGCGCCGTCGTTGGCGTCCATTTCGGCGATGACCGCCGCATAATCCTCCGGCTCGGTGACGATGCCGACGAAGGCGTGGTTCTTGGCCGACGAGCGCACCATCGCCGGGCCGCCGATGTCGATATTTTCGATGATCTCGTCGCGCGCCGCGCCCTTGGCGACGGTGGCGGCGAAGGGGTAGAGGTTGACGACGACCAGGTCGATCGCGCCGATGCCATGTTCCTCCATCGAGGCGACATGCGCGGCATCGTCGCGGACGGCGAGGATGCCGCCATGGACGGTCGGGTGCAACGTCTTGACGCGGCCGTCCATCATTTCGGGAAAGCCGGTCAGGTCGGCGACGTCGCGCACCGCATGCCCGGCATCGCGCAGCGCCTTCGCGGTGCCGCCGGTCGAGACCAGTTCGACCCTGTGGCGGACGAGCGCGGCGGCAAGGTCGGCGAGCCCCGCCTTGTCGCTGACGGACAGGAGCGCGCGGCGGACGGGAATCAGGTCGGTCATGGAAAGGACGGCCTTTGCAGGATGGGAAAGACGCGGACCCCGTAGGCGCGCGCTGCCCTGATCGCAAGCATCGACCGTCCCTTGGACTCGTCCTGTCTAAACTGAATCGTAGCCTTGAGCCTGTCGAAGGGCGCTCATCGGCGATAGACGCCCTTCGACAGGCTCAGGGCTACGGTGATGAGCGATGCCGCCCCGAACAGGACAAACTCATTTCCCCGTCGCGACGCAGGCGCCGCCGTCGGGGCCGACCTCGCCCCAACAGCGCCGCGTCGCAACGGTCGGTTCCTTCGTATCGGTCAATATCTTGCTGCCGTCGGCGCGCCGTTCGAGTTCGAACCCGTCATAGAGCGCGCCCGACGCCGTATAGGTGCGGAATTTGATCCGCTTCGGCTCGACATCGACGATCTGATAAAGCTCGGTCGCCTCGGCGACCTTGTCGGGCTGCCACGGCGTGCGGTCGTTGAGCGCATACATCTTCGATCCGGTGACCGAGACCAGATAGACCGGCCCCTGCACCGCGCCGTCGGCGCGCGCTTTCGCGCTCGCCTCGCGGCCTGCTTCGGCGGTCAGGCGGCTGTAGCAATGGTCGTGGCCCTGCAGCACCAGATCGACGTTTCGTGCCTCGAACACCGGCTTCCATGCCGCCTTGATCGCGGGCGTATCCTTGGGCCGGGCACAGGTGAAGACCGGCTGGTGGAACAGCACGACGTTCCAGTCCGCCTTGCTCGACGCCAGCGTCTTGTCGAGCCAGTCGGTCTGCTGCTGCATCGACCCCAGGTCGATCGCTGCGGTGCCGTCGAGGATGATGAAGCGCACCCCTTGATAATCGACATAATAGGTCGTCGCCCTGACCGGATCGACGCCGTTCGCGGGCAGCGCGAACTGCGCGGGCCAATAGGGGCCGAGCCTGCGGCTTTCGGTGCCGTCGGGCAGGATGTGATCGACATATTCATGGTTGCCGGTCGCCGGCACCTGCGGGACGATGGCATAATTATAGCCGCC
Source organism: uncultured Sphingopyxis sp. (assembly GCA_937873425.1). GTDB lineage: Bacteria > Pseudomonadota > Alphaproteobacteria > Sphingomonadales > Sphingomonadaceae > Sphingopyxis. The sequence goes on from CALMYE010000209.1 coordinate 36,738, forward strand.
GGCCTGGTTCCACTCGCCCCATTCGTCGTCATGGTCGAGGTCGTCGCGCTGGCCGACGAGGTCGCCCGCATGGACGACAAGGCGGATGTCGCCATTGGCGTGAAAGGCCTGGCGGATGACGCGGCTGGCATAGGTCAATATGCCGTTCTGGATATCGCCGAGATAGAGGAAGCGAAAGGGCTTCGCCTCGGCGGCGGCGGTGCGAAACTGATACCATTCGCTCCAGCCCGCGGCGCCCTTTACCCGGTAATTATAGACGGTGTCCGGTTCCAGCCCGGTGAAGCGGACCTGATGATAGAAGGCGCGGCCGTAGCTGCTGTCGAGCGGCATGGAAAAACCGGTAACAAGCCGTGCCTTTTCCTCGATGGTGGGCCCATCGACCGACACCGCGATCTGGGCCTGGGACTCGGCCTGCGCGGTGTCGGTGCGAAAGGCGACCGCCATCTCGCGCGCCGGGTCGGCCCCGGGCGAAAGGACGATGCGGTCGGCAAGGTTCTTGGGTGCATAGGGAAGGCCTGCCGAGCGGGGGATGGGGTCGCCATCCTCGGTCTGCGTGACGATGTCGAAGCCGGTGGTCGGCGCCGTCGGTTCGGCGGCGGCCGGCAGCGATCCCGCCGAAACCAGCGTCGCCGCCAGCAGCGACAGCCCGAACGTCCGCTTTCTCATCATCTTGTCCATCCCCATGTCCCTGTCGTCAGAAATTGGCCGTAACGCCGAACTTGGCGGTCCAGCTGTAATCCTCATATTGCAGCAGGCGGCGGCGGCCTTCGAAATTCTGATAGGCGAAATAGGGCGCATTGTTGACGTTCACCCATTCGGCGAACAGGCGCACGCCGGGCAGGATGCGATATTTCGCCGACAGGTCGAGCTTGAACTGGCTGGCGACGAGGCGGTCCTCTTCCGCCTCGTCACCCAGCTCGTCGAGATATTTGTCGCGATAGGTGCCCGCCGCGCGGAACGAGAAGGGACCCTTCTCATAGCCCAGCACCGCGTTGAGCGTGTGCTTCGACGCCGACGGCAGCCTGATCCGGCGCGTATCGGCGATGTCGCCGTCGGTCAGCACCGTGCCCCTGGCGTCGGTATAGGTATAGTTGAACTGGGCCAGCAGGCCGTCGAAGGGCGCAGGCAGGAAATCGAACGCCTGGCTGTAGCTGAACTCGAAGCCCTTGATCTTCGCCTTCTCGCCGTTGATCGCGGTGGTCGCTTCGTCAAGCAGGATGCCGTTATACTCTACGTCCTCGATGGTCACATCGACGATGTAATCCTTGATATCCTTCCAGAAGACGCCCGCCGAGACGGCGGCGTTGCGGCCGAAATAATATTCGGCGGACAGGTCGACGTTCCAGGCGCGATAGGGTTTCAGGTCGGGGTTGCCGAATTCGCCCTCGTCATCCTCGATCACCGCGCGCGGCGCCAGTTTCGACAGCTTGGGCCGCACCAGGCTCTTGTAGGCGCCCGCGCGCAGGACGACGTTCCGCACCGGTTCGTAGCGGACGGTGAGGCTGGGCAGCCAGTCGGTATAGCTGCGGCGGAAGGTCTGCGCGGCGATCAGCACGTCTTCCTCCTGGACGACCTCGCCCTCGTCATCCTCCTCTTCGGGAATGAAGGTCAGGATATTGCCGGTGATGCGGTTCTTCGTGCGCTCCATGCGTAGCCCGGCGATGACGCGCAGCGTGTCGCTGTCCCAGCGGCCGAGCAGATAGGCGGCGGTCACATCCTCGTCGACGCTGTAATCCTCCTCCGCCGAGGCCGCCTTGGTGTCGAGCGGGTCGAGCTCGAAGCCGGCGAGGTTGCTATTGAAGAAGGGGCGGAACGATTTCTTCCCGGGCGTCGGCTCGATATTGGCGAGGTCGTAATCCTGATTGCCGAGGAAATCGGCCAGGGTCAGGTCGCCGTCGAACCCATCATAGATGTCGATCTGCGCGTTGTAGGATTTTTTCCGCCAGCGCTGCTTGCCGCCTATCTGGATGGTGACGTCGCCGCCCGTCATAGCGAAGGTGCGCGCGATGTCGGCCTTCAGCGCCCATTCCCTGTCTTTCGAATCGGACAGGGTGGTGCGTTCCAGCTCGTCGAATTCATATTCCGACGGATCGAAGAAGGCGGCGGCGCCCGAGGTGATGGTGTAGGGTGCCCGCTTGCTGCGCGAATAGTCGAAGGTGACGCCGAAATCCTCATCCTCGAACTGGCGCTCGAAGACGACGGGGTCGATCGAGCCACTCTCGCGCTCGCTCGATTTCGCCCAGCTCCCCGAATATTTGAGTTTCCACGGGCCGGTTTCCGTTTCGCCGCCGAGGACGAGGCTGCGGATGCGCTGGCGCTCGAAGCGGTCCTTGAGATCGCGCTGCACGCTGATCTCGCCGTCGTCCGCGTCGAAGCTCGCCGAATCGGCGGTGCCGCTCGACGGGCTTTCGTCCATCTCGAAGATCAGGCGGCGGCGATATTCATGGTCGTCGAACTGGCTGTAGAGGCCGCGGGCATAGAGGGTCGTCGACGAACCGACGCGGAAGTCGAAGGAGAGCGAGGCGCTGATGCGTTCGCGCTCGACGTCATAGTCGCGATATTCGACGGTGTCGGCATAGAGGATGCCGTCGTCCTCGTCCCAGCCGTCGACCTCCAGATTGTTGGTCGCGAACTTGCGGCGGTAATAGCTGATGCCGCCCGCGACGCCGACATTGTCGCCGAGCTTCTTCGAGAAATCGAAGCTGCCCTTGGGTGACAGGCTGTCGGTCAGGTCGTTGTAGCTGCCCTCGGCCTTGACGACGAGCAGGTCCTTCTTGCGGTCGAAGGCGCTGGTCGTGGTGATCTCGATCGAGGCGCCGATGGTATCGGCGTCCATGTCGGGGGTCAGCGATTTCTTGACCTCGATCGATTCGATGATGTCGGAGCTGATGACGTCGAGCGCGACCGAGCGGACGTCGCTTTCGGGCGCGGGCAGGCGCACGCCGTTGATCGACGCCGCGTTGAGCTCGGGGTCGAGGCCGCGCACCGAGACGAAGCGGCCCTCGCCCTGGTCATCGAGGATGTTGATGCCGGGCAGGCGGCGCAGCGATTCGGCGACATTCTGGTCGGGAAACTGGCCGATGCCGTCGCGGGTCAGCACGCTTTCGATGCCGTCGGCGGCGCGCTGGCGCGACAGGCTGCTCGACAGGTTGGCGGCCTGGCCGATGACGAGGATCGAGCCATCGGTGCCGAGCACGATATTCGCGGTCAGCGTGCCGGTGTCGGGAACGGTGATCGTCTGGGTGCGCGATTCGGCGCCGACATAGCGCGTTTCCAGCGTGTAGGTGCCGCCGGGAATGTCGGTGAAGCGGAAGCTGCCGTCGCGGCCGGCCTCGGCCACGCGGCCGAGTTCGACGATGCGAAGCTGGGCGCCCTGCAGCGCGCGGGTGTCGCTGGCGTCGGTGACCGTGCCGACGACGTCGGAGGCGAAAGCGGCGGCGGGCAGCGCGGCCGCCAGCGAGAGGCAGGTGCCGATCAGGATGCGCGAACGGACGGTGTGAAGCTTGTGCATAAGTCCCCCGGAGAGAGCGAGAAGCTCGCCGGGGCCTTGCTGACCCTCGGCGATTCGAGGGGGCAGTGACAGCGCTCCATGACCGCTGTGTTACGCGGCTGTCACACGAACGAAACAGAAGGGGCCAAGCGCAGGGGATCGCGCCGAAACCCGTGGTCCGGAAAATTCTCGACCGGCGGCTGCGGGCTCAGCCGATATGCTTGAAGATCCAGCCGAGGCTCGCGCCGCCCGCGGGTGCGGCGGCGGTGACGACGAGCTGTTCGGTCGGGTGCGGGCGGCCCTCGCCGTCGACCCACAGGCTCTCCTCGATCGCGAGCGCGCCTTCGGAGGTGCGGAACTGCCACAGCGGGCCGCCGGCGATGCGCAGCAGTGCGCCCAGCCCGTCGGCGGTCAGGCTCGCCGAGAGCGAGGGGCCGAGGTGGAAGCGCAGGGTGAAGGGCCGCTCGCCCTTGCGGCGGCTGCGCGGGGCGGGGAGCAGCATGTCCTCGCCGCGCAGCTCGCGCCCGTTGGGCGACAGGATCAGGAGGCGGCGGTGGATCAGCCCGTGGCGGCGGGCATAGCCGTCGTGGCTCATCTCCAGCCGGCTGCCCTGCTGGGTCTCGCGCCGGTCGAGCTCGACCTCGGTCACCCCCTTGCCGAGCGCGCCGCTGGGCAGGATCGCGGTCGAATTGCTGTCGGCGATGGTGAGCGTCGAATGGGCGGCGGTGGTGCGCAGCCCGCGCGCCAGATCGCCGGGGATAGTCGCGCCGGTCAGCGCCGCGCCGCCGCAATTGACGACGATGCGGTCGGCCCCGTCGCTGAGTTCGAAGGCGAGGGTCGATGCGCAGCCCGCCTCGGTCACCCGCGCGATCGGTGGCGGCGCCGCGTCGGCGAGCAGCACCACCTTGTTCGCGACGAGCCGCTGATAGCCCCAGTCGCGCGCCTGCTTGAGCGGGCGGGTGCGCACGCCGCTCGCGGCGACGATCGCCTCGATCGTGCCGGGCGGCGTCGCGCCGCTGCCCTGCCAATTGCCCATGCCGCCGTCGCTGTGGATCAGGCCGAGCAGCGCGGGGACGGCGCGGGTCAGCACCTCCTGGACGAAGGGCGGCACCTCGATCCGGCGCATGTCATAGATGCGCGCGAGCATCGACAGCGCCATGATCGCGTCGAGCTGCGCCTGCGGCGAGCGCGAGATATTGCCGCCGTCGGCGTAGAAGCTCGTCTCCAGCACTTTCCTTAACCCCGCCTCGCCGAACACCTGCCGCGGCTCGCCGCCGGGCATCAGCAGCGAGGCGGCGACGATGCCGGTCCAGGCGACGAGTTGGCCGATGCCGGGGCGCGTCTTGTCGGCGACGCGGTCGAGATGGCGGGCCGTGCGCGCGAGATGGTTGAGCACCGCCGAGCGGTAGACGAGGTCGCTCGACGACAGGATCAGCGGCGCGTGGCACGCCCAGAACAGGATGCGCCAGCCGCTGTTGTCGGCCTTCCACGCCGGCTCGCTGACCGTGTCGCCGTGCGCGGCGAGCCATTTGCGCCCCACCGCCTCGGCGATCGGCGCGCCGTCGGCGCGGGTGCCGGTCGCCGCGAGGTCGCGCAGCCAGGCGAAGCCGTGCAGATAGTCGGCGAAGGCCGGCGCGACGCTCAGCGCCGCGAAATCGAGTTCGGCGAGCGGCAGCTTCAGCCCGCGGTGCAGGAAATGGCCGGCGCGGATCGCGGTGCCCGCGCGCGTGTCGCCTGGCACCGGGTCGGCGGGCACCCCGAGCAGCTTGAGCGGGAAACGCCCCTTCAGCCGAAAGGCATGCAGCGGCGTGCGCCAGGTCAGGCGGGTGATATGGTTGGCGATGCGGTCGCCGAGCGACAGCCCCTTGTCGGGGGGCAGGCGGATCAGCCTTTTGCCCGGCTCGATCGTGTCGTCGATCGCCGGCGCATCGCTTCCGGCGTCGGGAGTCGGATCGGCCGGAGTGGAGGTCAAAGGTCGCCCCTCCACGGTTCAGGCACCGCCGCGCAGGCGACGGATATTGTCGGCATAGGCGTCCGGGCCGCCCTTGAAGGTCGCGGTGCCGGCGACGAGCACGTCGGCGCCCGCCGCGATGGCGAGCGGCGCGGTGTTCGCATCGATGCCGCCGTCGACCTCCAGCCTGATGTCGCGGCCCGACTTGTCGATCATCTTCCTGACCGCCTCGATCTTGCGCAGCTGGCTGGAAATGAAGCTCTGGCCGCCGAAGCCGGGGTTGACGCTCATGATCAGCACCAGGTCGATGTCGTCGATCAGATAGTCGAGCATCTTCGCCGGGGTCGCGGGGTTGAGCGACACGCCCGCCTGCTTGCCGAGCGACTTGATCAGCTGCACCGTGCGGTGGACGTGCGGCCCGGCCTCCGGGTGGACGGTGATGATGTCGGCTCCGGCCTCCGCAAAGGCTTCGATGAAGGGATCGACCGGGCTGATCATCAGGTGGACGTCGAAGGGCAGGGCGCTGTGCGGGCGCAGCGCCTTCACCACCATCGGACCGATCGTCAGGTTCGGCACATAATGGCCGTCCATCACGTCGATATGCACCCAGTCGGCGCCCGCGTTTTCGATGGCGCGCACCTCTTCGCCCAGCTTGGCGAAGTCGGCGCTGAGGATCGAAGGGGCGATGCGGACGGGGGGGGCGGCGGGCGTTTCGGCGGTCATGCGACCGCCCTTAACCCTCAAGCCGATGGGGGGCAAGGCGGAGGGCGCAGCGCACGCTGCCGTGAGACGAATCCACATAAGCCCCTCCCCTTCAGGGGAGGGGCTTTGATTCCATGACTCCGGGCGACGCCCTATTTCCGCCGCCCCCGCCGCGGTTGCCGCTTTTCTTCCGCGCGGCTGCCCCAGCGCCAGTGCCAGCCGCCCTCGGTGCGCGCGCGGTAGAGCGGCAGCGGTGCCAGCGCGGCGAAACTGACGGCGATGGTCAGCAGGACCGGTTGGTTGCGCAGCAGCACGGTCAGGCCGGCGATCAGCGCGATATGCAGGGACAGCATGACCCAGCCCTGCCAGGCGATCGGCAGGCCGGTGCCATAGCCGTGGCTCTTGGCGCGGAACCAGGGGCGGTCGTCGAGGAACAGGTGCAGCATGGCCTTTCCTTCAGTCTTGCGGCGAGAGGATGAACGCCGCGATACCGTCGACCAGCGCCGGGTCGATCGGCAGCGCGGGGTTGCTGTAGGTCGCGAGATTGGCGGCACGGCCTTCGCCCGTGACCTGTTTCAGCGTGTGCGTCATGCCGTCGATCAGCAGCAGCTTCGCGCGCGGCTGCGCCGCCGCCAGCGCCTCGGCGTCGGCGCGCGCGACCTGGATGTCGGCGAGGCCGAGCGCGATCAGCACCGGCTTGTCGGTCGCGGCGATCAGCGGCGCCGGGTCGCGGGCGAACAGGTCGATCAGATAATCCTGCACCGACGGGTTGAACAGGCCCTGCGCCAGCGCCGGATGCATGCCGGTCACATCGACATGCCCGCCCGCCGCCAGCGCGTCGATCGCGCGGTTGGCGTCGTCCAGCAGCGGCGCATTGGCGGGGTTGGCGGCAAGTTGTTCGCGCATCACGACGTCGAGCGGGCGCCCGGCGGTGGCGATGAGGACGAGGCCGCATATCCCGGGACCATCGGCGGCGGTCAGCGCGATCAGCCCGCCTTCGCTATGCCCGGCCAGCCAGATGCAGTCGCGTGCCGTCCTGTCCCTGAGCGCTTTCACCCATTGCGCGGTGTCGGCGGCATAATCGTCGGTCGTGACCTTGTTGGAGTTGGCAACCGCTCCCTTGCTGGCGGCGATGCCGCGCTTGTCGATGCGCGCGCTCGAAACGCCGCGTTCGGCGAGCGCCTCGGCGAGCAGGCGATAGCTGGCGGCCGAGAGGCCCGCCGGGCTGTTGCCGTCGCGGTCGGTCGGACCTGATCCGGGCAGGATCAGCACGACCGGCGCATCGGCGGGTTCGGCGAGCAGCAGGGTGCCGGCGAGCGGTCCGTCGGGGCCGCGCACCGCCATCTCGATCGCGCGCGGCGCGGCGGCGGCATGCTGCGCCGTCAGCGCCAGCGCGGCGGTCGCGGCCAGGGTCGTCAAGCTTCGCATCATATGCTGTCCTTTCGCGCGGGGCGTCCGCGCTTCACCGGCTCGGGCGGCTTCACCGTCACGCCGCGCCGCGCCAGCGCCTCGCGGAGCAGGATTTCGATCTCGGCGTTGGCGCTGCGCAGTTCGGCCGCCGCCATCCGCTCGACCGCCGCATAGAGTGCGGGGTCGAGGCGGAGGGCAAAGGCCTTTTTGGCGGGCGTCGGCATGGCTCGTCTCGGCGGGGACGCTCAGTAGAGCGAGCCCGCGTTGACCACCGGCTGCGTGTCGCGTTCGCCGCACAGCACGACCATCAGGTTCGACACCATCGCCGCGCGGCGCTCGTCGTCGAGTTCGACCACATCCTTTTCTGACAATTGGGTCAGCGCCATCTCGACCATCGTCACCGCGCCCTCGACCAGCTTGGCGCGCGCGGCGACGACCGCCTCGGCCTGCTGGCGGCGCAGCATCGCGCCGGCGATCTCGGGGGCATAGGCGAGGTGGGTCAGGCCGCATTCGTCGACCGTGATCCCCGCGACGTCGAGCCGCTCGATCAGCGCCTTCCTGAGCTCGACGCCGACCTCCTCATGGTTGCCGCGCAGCGTCACGTCATGATGCTCATGGTCGTCATAGGGGTAGCGCGATCCGATCGCGCGCACCGCGGCCTCGATCTGCGCCAGCACGAATTCCTTGTAATCGTCGACGTCGAACAGCGCCTGCGCGGTGTCGGTGACGCGCCACACGACCTGCGCCGCCATCTCGATCGGATTGCCGCGCGCGTCGTTGACCTTGATCTTTTCGGAAATGACGTTGTTCGCGCGCACCGCGATCTTCTTGCGCGTCAGCCAGGGCAGCACCCAGCGCAGCCCCGTCTCGCGGTCGGTCCCCTTGTAGCTGCCGAACAGCTGGATCGCCGCCGCCTCGTTGGGGTTGATCAGGTAGAAGCCGCACAGGATCAGCGTGCCGACGACCGCCGAAACGGCCACGACGATCCACTTCCACGCGACCATGACGTCGGCATTGGCATTGTCGATCGCCAGCCAGACGGCGACGACCAGCAGCGCCAGCCAGATGAACAGCATCAGATAACCGCTCTGCGTCGCGGCGCGGCCTTCGCGGCTGCGGTTCAGCGCCGGTGCTCCCGTATCGACCATCTTTCCCTCCGAATCGTTCGATATAAAGATGATATCATATTTATATCGAATCGCGCGGAGGTCAACCAAAAAAAAGGGGGCCGAAACGACCCCCTTTGCCTCCCCGGTTACGGTGATCCGCGATTATTCGGTCGGGAAGCCACGCTTCGCGAGCAGCGCCCTCACGTCGGGGTCGCGG
>CALMYE010000210.1 GCA_937873425.1 uncultured Sphingopyxis sp.
GTGCGCGCGAACCGGACGCTGGCGGAGAGCCTGACCGCGATCGGCCTGCCGACGACCTATGAGCAATGCCTGCGCGATTATTGCGGGCATAATTGGCAGGAGACCGAGCGGCGCATCGCCGCGCGCTTCGGTCGCCCGCTGCCGCCCGATTTCCGCGAGCAGCATCGCGAACGCGCGATCCGCATGTTCGCGGAGGGCTTTGCGCCGGTGCCGGGGGCACGCGCTTTTCTGGATACGCTGGGCGGCATGCCGCGCGCTATCGCCTCGTCGAGCAGCCCCGCCTATATCGCGAACTCGCTCGACCGTTTCGGGCTCGCCCATCATTTCGGCGATCATGTCTACAGCGCCGACGGCTGGGGGCGCGGCAAGCCGCATCCCGATATCTATCTGGCCGCGGCGAAGGGGCTGGGCGTCGATCCCGCCCGCTGTCTGGCGGTCGAGGATTCGCCGATCGGCGCGCGCGCGGCGCTGGCGGCCGGGATGACGGTCATCGGCTTTTGCGGTGCGGGACATATCATCGACCGCCCGGCGCATGGCGAATTGCTGCGCGCCGTCGGCGTCCACGGGATCGCTTTCGGTTTTGGCGAGATCGGGATGGCGGCGGGCATGCTCGCCGTTTGACGCGGCCGGTGCGATTCAATAGCCAGTCTGCGGAGCCGTTGGATCGGGAAGGGGGATCGTCATGTTGGTGACCATGATCGTGATCGGAGTCTTCGTGATGGCGCTCGGCTGGGTGGCGCGGGACGTCGACAACAGCGCGCGGGGACAGATTGACCAGAAGCGCCGCGAGCAGCAGAATTCGGGCTCGGGAAGCGACATGGGCGACGGCGACATGTGACCGCGCCGGTACGGGCCGGACAAACGGGAGAGATGCGATGTGCGATGAATTCACCGAAGCCGACCTCGACCGCGCCGGGCTGCCCGTCGGGCGGCGCAGCTTTGCGGCGCTGGCGGGGATCGGCGCGCTCGCGGCGGCGCTGCCGGTGCGAGCGATGGCGGGCAAGGCGGTGAAAGGCCGCGACGTCAGCATCACGACCAAGCATGGCGAGGCCGACGCATATTTCGTCGCGCCCGCAGAGGGCAGACATCCCGGCGTGCTGATCTGGCCCGACATCCGCGGCCTGCGCCCGGCGTTCCGGCAGATGGCCGACCGGCTGGCGGGCGACGGCTATGCGGTGCTGTGCGTCAACCAATTCTATCGCTCGGCACCGGCGCCGGTGGTGCAGCCGGGCGACGATTTCGCCGACCCGGCAGTGCGCGAACGGCTGGTCGGCTATGCGCGTGTGCTGAACCCGGCGCTGGTCAGCAGCGACGCCGATGCCTTCGTCGGCTTTCTCGATGCGCAGCCGGAGGTCGATAGGGCGCGGCCGCTGGGCGTCACCGGCTATTGCATGGGCGGGCCGATGGTCATCTATACGGCTGCGCAGCGGCCCGACCGGGTCGGCGCGGCGGCGAGCTTTCACGGCGGCGGCACCGCGACGAAGGAGCCGACCAGCCCGCACCTCCTGATCCCGTTGACCGAAGCGGGCTATCTCTTCGCCATCGCCGACAATGACGATCAGAAGACGCCCGAGGAAAAGGACCTGCTGGCCGAGGTGCTGGGTCCGCGGCCGCAATGGCACGAGGTCGAGGTCTACAAGGGCGCGATGCACGGCTGGTGCCCGCCCGACGGCCGCGCCTATGACGAGGCGGCGGCGGAGAAGGCGTGGGGCCGGATGCTGGAGCTGTTCAAGGCGAGTTTGTAGGCGGACTTTATTCGCGACCGAAAAACCATGTGTCCCCGCGAAGGCGGGGACCCAGGGCGGAACAGCGCAAGGCCGCTCTGGGTCGCCGCCTTCGCGGGGACACAAAGGTTTCTCCCGTATATCATCCCATCGGATAAAGGATGTCCCGGCTCACCTTGTGCAGCGCGCCCATCACATCGTCGCCCAGCACCAGCTCGCGCGCGTCGAGGATCGGGGCGAGCTGGTCGAAGGCGCTGACCCCGACGATTGTCGAGGCGACGAAGTCGTGCTGCTTCGACCAGGCGGTCGCCATCGTCACCGGGTGCAGCCCGGCCTCCGCGGCGATCGCGAGATAGCGTTCGGTCGCGGCGAGGCTTTTGTCGTTGACGAAGCGGCGGCCCATCGCGGCCTGCCGCCCCTCCATCTGGAGGTAGCGCGAGAAACGCGCGCCCTCGGGCGTCGCGCCGCCCTGATATTTGCCCGACAGCACGCCGCCGGCGAGCGGCGAATAGGGGATCAGGCTGACGCCCTCCTGCCGGCACACCTGCTTCAGCTCGTCCTCGAAGCGGCGGTTGTTGAGGCTGAAATTATTCTGGATCGTCTGATAGCGCGCGGCGCCCAGCTTTTCCGACGCGGCGAGCGATTTCATCAGTCCCCAGCTCGTCTCGTTCGAGCAGCCGAGGATGCGGACCTTGCCGGCGCGGACCAGCTCATCGAGCACCTCCATCACCTCGTCATAGGGCGCGTCATGGTCGGGCCAGTGCGTCTGGTAAAGATCGACATAATCGGTCTGGAGCCGTTTCAGGCTGCCCTCGATCGCGCTGGTGATATTGTGGCGGTCGAGCGCGGTCATGCCCCCGCGGCACGGCGACTTGAACCACACATGGCTCGGCCCCGACACCTTGGTTGCGAGGATGATCGCGTCGCGGTTCTTCGTCTTGAGCCAGCGGCCGACGATCTCTTCGGTGCGGCCCACCCACTTCGTGTCCGGCGGCACCGGATAGCCCTCGGCGGTGTCGTAGAAATCGATCCCGGCGTCGAAACAGGCGTCGAGGATGCGATGCGCCTCCGCCTCCTCGGTCTGGCTGCCGAAGGTCATCGTTCCCATGCAGATGTCGGACACATGGATGGCGCTCTGGCCGAGGCGGCGGCTTTTCATGGCTCTATCTTCTCCGGTCGCGAGGGGAGGGTGACGCCGTCCTTAGGTTGCGTTCCGCAACCTTGCAATCCGGCGCGGCGCGGCCCACCTGTGCGCGATGGCCAAACTCTCCTTCCTCGATCTCGTCCCCGTCACCGATACGGGAACGATCGCCCAGTCGCTCGCCAACGCCGCCGATCTCGCGCGCCATGCCGAGGCGCT
>CALMYE010000211.1 GCA_937873425.1 uncultured Sphingopyxis sp.
GGCCGACCCTCGAAAAGATCGCGGTGCCGGTGCTGTGGATCAACAGCGCCGACGATTTCATCAACCCGCCCGCCTATGGCATCACCGAAAAGGCGGCGCCGCGCATGCCCCGCGCCAGATTCATCCTGATCCCGGCCAGCCCGGAAACGAAGGGCCACAGCACCCACACATGGGCGAAATTCTGGAAGGACGATCTCGCAAAGCTGCTGGCGGTATAAGCACTCTACCTTAAAATCTAATACTGCTAGTTTATTTTTAGATAGGGCGCCAAAATTTCTTCAGCGTTCGTAACTGCACGTTTCATTTTTTGTTCAATAGAATCAGGATCTTCACTATCAATATCCCAAATATCTCTTTCAAGCTTCTGTCTAAATTCTCGATCCTCATACCCTTCGTAGGGTGTATCATATAACATCTGAGCAGAAACCCTCACTCTGCCGAAACACGTTCTAACAATCCCGAACGGCGCAAAAGCTATATCACCGAAGACCGCTTTGACCCTAAGGCTTATGACATATAACGCATCGAACTGCTGCTGGTGGCGCTTAATCCGTTCGAATACGGTATACCCCTGTTCACGACCCCGGGCCTGTGCGGGAGATTCATGATCCTCTTTTTCCCTACCTTCGTGCTCCGAACTGTATGAAAGTGGAGAACGGATCGATCGAATAGCATTTTGCGCGCGATACAGTTCGAACAAGGCCTCCTCCGCCAATTCGATTCGCCTACCGCCAACCCGTTCTCTGCGCCAAAGCTGCAAACTTTTTATTCCTTGCCAAGCGGCAAGACAGGCAGCAACGGCAACAAGCGCATTGCTTACCGCCGAGACTTGATCGGATGTGACGTATGGTATCATATAAAAATGGATAGCCCGAAATTATGATCCTCGTCATCGACAATTATGACAGCTTCACCTTCAACCTCGTTCATTACCTGATCGAGCTGGGCGCCGACGTCCGCGTCGAACGCAATGACGCGCTGACCGCAGCCGAGGCGCTCGCAACCGGCGCCGATGCGATCCTGATATCGCCCGGCCCCTGCACGCCCAACGAGGCGGGAATCAGCCTCGACCTCGTCGCCGCCTGTGCCGACGCCGCGCGCCCGCTGCTCGGCGTCTGCCTCGGCCATCAGGCGATCGGCCAGCATTTCGGCGGCACGGTGCAGCGCGGCCACCTGATGCACGGCAAGACCTCGCCGGTCTGCCACGACGGCACCGGCCTGTTCGCGGACCTGCCCTCGCCGCTGACCGCTACGCGCTACCACAGCCTCGAGGTCGTCGATATTCCGGACGTTCTGGCGATCAACGCGACCAGCGACGACGGCGCCGTCATGGGCTTCCGCCATGTCGGGCTGCCGATCCACGGCGTCCAGTTCCACCCCGAAAGCATCGCGACCGAACACGGCCATGCGATGCTCGCCAATTTCATGGCGCTCGCCGGCCTGCCGGTGCGCGAACGCGCGGCGGCATGAGCCGCTTCGGCCCCTTTCCCGATCCGGCCGCGCTGCTCGATCATGACGAGGCGGCGCAGGCCTTTGCGACCATGCTCGACGGCGGCGGCACCGACGAGCAGGTCGCCGGCTTCCTCGTCGCCCTGTCCGACCGCGGTGAAACGATGGTCGAGATCGCCGCCGCCGCGCAGGCGATGCGCGACCGGCTGATCCCGATTGCAGCGCCCGCGGGCGCGATCGACGTCTGCGGCACCGGGGGCGATGGCCACCATACGCTCAACGTCTCGACCGCCGTCGCGATCGTCGTGGCGGCGTGTGAAGTTCCTGTCGCAAAGCATGGAAATCGCGCGGCTTCATCCAAATCTGGCGCCGCCGACACATTGGAAGCGCTCGGGCTCGACATGGACCGCGCCGACCACATGGCGCAGGAACAGCTCGCCGACCTCGGCATCTGCTTCCTCTTCGCCGCGACGCGCCATCCGGCGATGAAGCGCATCATGCCGATCCGCAAGGCGCTCGCCCGCCGAACCATCTTCAACCTGATGGGGCCGCTCGCCAATCCCGCGCGCGTCACGCGACAGCTCGTCGGCATCGCCCGCCCCGCCTATGTCCCGGTCTATGCCGAGGCGCTGCACCGGCTTGGCACCGAACATTCGCGCGTCATTTCGGGCGACGAGGGGCTCGACGAACTGTCGCTCGCGGGCGGCAACGAGGTGGCGGTGGTGACGCCCGAAGGCGTGCGCATGCAGCGCAGCGTCGCGGCCGACGCCGGCCTGCCGACGCGTCCGCTCGCGGAGATCCGCGGCGGCGATGCCGCCTATAATGCCCGCGCGCTGCGCGGCCTGCTGCAAGGCGAGCCGGGCGCCTATCGCGACGCGGTGCTCTACAACGCCGCCGAGGCGCTCGTCGTAGCCGGCGCGGCCGATACGCTCATCGATGGTGTCGAGGAATCAGCCGAAGCAATCGACAAAGGCCTCGCCAACGCGCTGCTCGACTGCTGGATCGCCTATAAATGAACAAGCTCACCCAGATCCTCGCCACCAAGGCCGAAGAGGTCGCCGAGCGACGCAAATCGCGTTCGATCGCCGAACTCGACGCGATCGACGCCGGCGCCGTGCGCGGCTTTGCCGCTGCCTTGCAGGCGAAGATCGACGCGGGCGGTTTTGGCCTGATCGCCGAGATCAAGAAAGCTTCGCCTTCCAAGGGACTGATCCGCGAGGATTTCGATCCCGCAGACCATGCCCGCGCCTATGAGGCCGGCGGCGCCGCCTGCCTGTCGGTGCTCACCGACGCGCCCTGGTTCCAGGGCCATGAGGAATATCTGATCGCCGCGCGCACCGCCTGCGCGCTGCCCGTGTTACGCAAGGATTTCATGGTCGATCCCTGGCAGGCCGCCGAAGCGCGCGCGATCGGCGCCGACGCGATCCTGATCATCGTCGCCGCGCTCGACGACGGCGCGATGCGCGAGATCGAGGCGGCAGCGTTGGAACGCGGCATGGACGTGCTCGTCGAGGTGCATGACGAAGCCGAACTCGACCGCGCGCTGACGGCGCTGAAATCGCGCCTGATCGGCGTCAACAACCGCGATCTGCGGACCTTCGAGACCGATCTTGCCGTCACCGAGCGCCTCGCGAAGCGGGTCCCGCCTAGCACGCTGCTCGTCGGCGAAAGCGGCATCGCGACCCACGCCGACTGCCTCCGCCTCGCCCAAAGCGGGGTCAAGGCCTTTCTCGTCGGCGAAAGCCTGATGCGGCAGGCGGATGTCGCGGCGGCGACCAGGGCGTTGCTGGAGGGGTAATTCCTCCCTCGGAAAATCTCACGCAAAGGCGCAAAGGCGCAAAGGCGCGAAGAAGAAGAATCTCACACAAAGACACAAAGAGGGCGGTCTCCACCGCACCCGTCGTTCCTTGCGCCACGGTCTTCGTCATTCCTGCCGGACTTCGTCCGGCCATGACGAAAGCAATGGCGCTTTCCGACGCAACGGCACGATCGCAAGCCGCCCCCTTTGTGTCTTTGTGTGAGATTCTACTACGCCGAAACGGCGCTTTCTCTTTGCGCCTTTGCGCCTTTGCGTGAGATTATGAAGAGCAGGACCGCCTCGTCGCCAACCCGCTCCCCAACCGACGCACTCCCGCATTTCGGCCTTGCCTTAACCGTCCCACCTTGCTTCGTTCCCGCGCCATGACGAAACCGACTCATCTCGACGACAGCGGCGCCGCGCATATGGTCGATGTCGGCGCCAAGCCCGCGACGCGGCGCCGCGCGGTCGCGACCGGCCGCATCACCATGTCCACCGAAGCGCTCGAAGCCATCCGCAGCGGCAATGCGCCCAAGGGCGACGTCCTGTCGACCGCGCGCATCGCGGGCATCATGGCGGCCAAGCGCACCGCCGAGCTTATCCCGCTCTGCCACCCGCTCGGGCTCAGCAAAGTCGGAGTCGAATTCGCGTGGGAAGCGGACGGCATCGCGGTCCCCGCGACCGCCGCGACCACCGGCCCGACGGGGGTGGAGATGGAGGCGCTGACCGCCGTCTCGGTCGCGCTGCTCACCCTCTACGACATGGCGAAGGCGCTCGACCGCGCGATGGTGATCGGGGACATCCGTCTGCTCGAAAAGAGCGGCGGCCGCTCGGGCGACTGGCACGCCGGATGAGCGGCCTGCTGCCGGTCGAGGAAGCGCAGGCGCGGCTGCTCGCGCTGCGCGCACCGCTTGCGCCGGAGAATATCGATTTTTCCCAATCGATTGGACGCTATCTTTCGCAAGATATCGTCGCCGCGCGCGATCAGCCCGCCGCGCCGCTGTCGGCGATGGACGGCTATGCGATCCGCTTCGCCGACCTGCCCGGCCCGTGGACGATCGCCGGGGAGATAGCGGCGGGCGCCGCGCCGGCGCAGCCGCTCGGCCCCGGCCAGGCGATGCGCATCTTCACCGGCGCGATGCTGCCCGACGGCGCCGATACGGTGGTGATCCAAGAGGATGTGGCGGCCGATGGCGAGCATCTGACCCTGACCGCCGACGGCCCCGCGGCGCCGGGCGGCAACGTCCGCGAGCGCGCGAGCGATTTCGCGGCGGGGACGGAACTGGCCGCGGCGGGAACCCGCGTCACCCCCGGCGTGATCGCGGCGGCGATCATGGGCGGAGCGGCGCAATTGGCAGTCGGGCGCCGCCCGCGCGTCGCGATCCTCACCACCGGCGACGAGCTGGTGCCGCCGGGCCGCCCGCTCGCCCCCGAACAGATTCCGAACAGCAACGGCGCGATGCTCGCGGCAATGCTCGCGGGTGAGCCCGCCGAGGTCGCCCTTCCCCTGCACGTCCGCGACGACCGCGTGCTCCTGTCGCGCGTTCTCAAGGACTTGGCGCGGCGGCATAACGTCATCGTCACCGTCGGCGGCGCCTCGGTCGGCGATCACGATCATGTCCGCGGCGCGCTCACCGACGCCGGCGGCCGGCTCGATTTCTGGAAGATCGCGATGAAGCCCGGCAAGCCGCTGATCGCGGGAAGCGTCGGCGACGCGCTGTTGCTCGGTCTGCCCGGCAATCCGTCGTCGGCCTTCGTCACCGCGACGCTGTTTCTGCTGCCGCTCGTCCGCCATCTCGCGGGCGCGCGCGACCCGCTGCCCGTCGTCCGCCGGGCGCCGCTCGCCGCCCCGCTCGGACCCGGCGGCCCGCGCCGCGACTATCTGCGCGCGCGGCTCGAACAGGGCGCGCTCCACCTTTTCGCCAGCCAGGACAGCGGCCGGACCTTTCCGCTCGCCGCCGCCGACGCGCTCGCGATCCGCGAGATCGGCGCGCCAGCCCGCGCGGCGGGCGAGCCGGCGGATTATATCGACATCGCTTGACAAGTTCCGCTCTGTTCCACTATCGTTCTCATTATGTCCGATCTGGTTCCGACGGAGGATGAACGATGTTGACCGCCAAGCAGCATGAACTGCTCCACTTCATCCAGCAAAAGCTCGACGCGAGCGGCATCTCGCCCTCGTTCGAGGAGATGAAGGAGGCGCTGGGCCTGAAGTCCAAGTCCGGAATCCACCGCCTTATCAGTGCGTTGGAGGAACGCGGTTTCCTCCGCCGCCTCCCCAACCGCGCCCGCGCGCTCGAGGTCATCAAGCTGCCCGAAGGCGCCAGGGCGGCTGTGCGCGACGATCGCGACAATGTCGTCCCCTTGCGCAAGCCTGCGCCGCAGCTTCGCCCCGTCGCCGCGAACGACATCGTCGACGTGCCGCTGCACGGCCGCATCGCCGCCGGCGTGCCGATCGAGGCGTTCGAGGATCACAACCAGCTGTCGGTTCCCGCCGCGCTGCTCGGCGCGGGCGAGCATTACGCACTCGAGGTGTCGGGCGATTCGATGGTCGAGGCGGGCATCCTCGACGGCGACTATGCGCTGATCCAGAAAGCGGACACCGCGCGCGAGGGCGACATCGTCGTCGCGCTCGTCGATGGGCAGGATGCGACGCTCAAATATTTCCGCCGCGAAGGCCGCATGATCCGCCTCGACCCGGCGAACGGCGCCTATGAGCCCCAACGCTACGAAGCCGAACGCGTCATCGTGCAAGGGCGCTTGTCGGGACTGCTTCGTCGTTACCACTGACCTGCGGCGGCTGCCGCCACGGATGCGCGTCGCCCGCGGCTAGGGCAACCACCGCGCGCGGCCGCTCGCCGAGATAGAGCGCCAGCCCGCCCGTCTGCGGCAGCGTGTCGCGGTCGATCGTCAGCCAGCGGGCGGCGCATTCGCGCGGCAGCCAGCGTTCGCTGATCACCACATCGGCCGCGGCGCAGGCGGCCGCCATTTCGGCGCCCTCGATCCGGTCGCGCCCGTGCGCCGCGAGAATCGTCCGTCCGCCCTGCACCCAGCGGCAGAAATCGCGGTTGCAGTCCACATGATCGAGGTCGGCGAGCGCGGCCAGCGGGGTGTCGATGCCGGCGGCTTCGGCCATCGTATCGCGCACATAGTCGCCAGCGCGGGCGCGCAGCATCGCGTAGCCGCCGTCGGGCAGCGCCGCGGCGACATGGCGGCCGTCGCCGGTTATCAGCAGGTCGGGCCGCGGCTGCGCGAGCAGCACCGCCATGCCGGCGATCAGCGGCACCGCCCCCGCGCGACGCCAACGCGTCCGCCACAGCAATATCCAGAGCCCGCCGATAACCGCCAGCGCGAAGCCCCAGGCCGGAAAGACCGGCAAGGTCGCGACTGCCCCCGGCGCCCCGGCGACGGTGTGCGCCAGCACGATCAGCAGTTTCAGCGCCTGTTCGGCCACCCACCAGAAGGGCGCGCCGAGGCCGATCGTGTCGAACAGCAGCGCCAGCGCCTCGAACGGCATGATGACGAAGGTGGTCAAGGGAATCGCGATCACATTGGCGAGCGCGCCGTAAAGACCGGCCTTGTGGAAATGGAACAAGGCGATCGGCGTTAGCGCGATTTCGACCGCGAGGCCGGTGAGGACCAGCCCCACCACGCCGCGCCACAAGCGCATCACCCAGAGCTCCTCGCGCCGCGCGAGAAAGGTCTGCATCCGGCGGCTTTCGTGCAGCGCGATGATCGCGGTGACCGCAGTGAAGCTCAGCTGGAAGCTCGGCCCGGCGAGCGCCTCGGGCCGCCAGACGAGCACGATCAGCGCGCCCGCCGCGACAAGCCGCAGAGTCAGCGCTTCGCGCCCGAGCAGGAAGGCGATCAACACCAGCAGCGCGGCGATGAAGCTGCGCAGCGTCGGCACCTCCGCTCCCGCGAGCAGCGTGTAGCCGCCGCCGACCAGCGCCGCGACCGCCGCCGCGAGCGGCAGCACGAGCCCGCGCAGCGCAAGCCGCCGGCTGAACGCCAGCAGCCGCATCGCGAGCAGCATCGCAAAGCCCACCACCGCGGTGACATGCAGCCCGCTGATCGACAGAAGGTGAGCGAGCCCGCTGCGCCGCATCGCCTCGTCGTCGGCGGGGTCGATCGCGCCGCGGTCGCCGGTGACGAGCGCCGCCGCGATGCCGCCCGCCGACCCGTCGATCCGGTTATGGACATGGCGCGTCAGCCGCGCGCGCAGCGGCTGCTTCCCCTCGCCCGCCCCCGGCGCGCGGGCGATGTCGCCGAAGATCGTTCCCACCGCGCCGATGCGGTCGAACCACGCCCGCTGCGCGAAATCATAGCCGCCGGGCAGACTCGCCGTCGGCGGCGGCATCAGCCGCGCGCGGACGCCGATCGCCTCGCCGGGGGCGACCCCGACGGCCTGCTCGCTCCGCGCGGTCAGCCGGATGCGCGGCGACAGGTCAGCGCGGCCGTGCGGACGGACGATCAGCCGAATCTGGCCGCGCGCGGGCAGCGGCTCGACGCGTTCGACCTTCGCCGAAAATTCGGTCGTCACCGGCCGCGCGAGCACCGGCGCGGCGACCCAGGCGGCGCGAATCCAGATGAGCAGCAGCCCGGCTGCGACGACGGCACAGCCGATCGCCAGCATCCGCCCGGCGCGCCGCTGCCA
This sequence comes from uncultured Sphingopyxis sp., assembly GCA_937873425.1. Classification (GTDB taxonomy): domain Bacteria; phylum Pseudomonadota; class Alphaproteobacteria; order Sphingomonadales; family Sphingomonadaceae; genus Sphingopyxis. The sequence continues at coordinate 7,905 of CALMYE010000211.1, forward strand.
GCCGAACATCAGTCCCGTGAGCGCGCCCGCCGCGAGCAGCAGCAGCAATCCGATCCAGTGCATCTGCGTGGGAAGCGCGAACCAGGCAGCGATCCCCGCACCCAGCGCGACGGGCAGCCACAGCGCGATGCGCTCGCGCTCGGCCTCCAGCCGCTCTTCCAGCCGCCCGGCCGACCGTCGCGCTGCCGCCGCGACGCGCGCGCCAATGGGCGTTTGAAGCGGCCTTGTCGCCATGCTAGGGGCACCCCCGATCCCTGCCCCCGGACATCGCCGGGGGCGGCAAAGTGAGTGAAAGAGGCCGTGGTGGCAATCGAAAATCAAGCAGCTGCCGGCGAAGCGACCGGTGCCGACGTGGTGACGCGCTTCGCGCCCTCCCCGACCGGTTTCCTCCATATCGGCGGCGCGCGCACCGCGCTGTTCAACTGGCTGTTCGCGCGCCATCACGGCGGCAAGTTCCTGCTGCGCATCGAGGACACCGACCGCGCGCGATCGACCGATGCGGCGATCGAGGCGATCCTCGACGGGATGCGCTGGCTCGACCTCGACTGGGACGGCGAGACGATATTCCAGTTCGCCCGCGCGCCGCGCCATGCCGAGGTCGCGCAAGACCTGCTGGCGAAGGGCGCGGCCTATCGCTGCTATCTGACGCAGGACGAACTCGCCGCGATGCGCGCCGAGGCGCAGGAAAAACGCCTGCCGTTCCGCGTGCGCAGTCCGTGGCGCGACCGCGATGACGGCGATCCGGACGCGCCGCACGTCGTCCGCCTGCGCGCGCCGCAGGACGGCGAAGTGACGATCGCCGACAAGGTGCAGGGCGATGTCACCGTCCAGAATGCCGAGCTCGACGATTTCATCCTGCTGCGCAGCGACGGCACGCCGACCTATATGCTGAGCGTCGTCGTCGACGACAACGACATGGGCGTGACCCATGTGATCCGCGGCGACGACCATCTCAACAACGCCTTCCGCCAACTGGCGCTGATCCGCGCAATGGAGTGGCGCGAGCCCGTCTATGCGCATGTGCCGCTGATCCACGGCGCCGACGGCGCGAAGCTGTCGAAGCGCCACGGCGCGCTCGGCGTCGATGCCTATCGCGACGAGATGGGCTATCTGCCCGAGGCGGTGAACAATTATCTCCTCCGCCTCGGCTGGGGCCATGGCGACGACGAGATCATCAGCCGGCAGCAGGCCGTCGAGTGGTTCGACCTCGACCATGTCGGCCGCTCGCCGTCGCGTTTCGATTTCAAGAAGCTCGAAAATCTCAACGGCCATTATCTTCGCGAGGCCGACGACGCGCGACTGGCCGACCTCGTCGCGCCGCTGGCCGGCAAGCTCGTCGGACGCGATCTGGCGCCCGCCGAACGCGACCTCCTCGCGCAGGCGATGCCGGCGCTCAAGCCGCGCGCGAAAACATTGCACGAGATCGCAGACGGCGCGACCTTCCTGTTCCAGGGCGACCCCTTGCCGGTGGACGAAAAGGCGGCAGAGGTGCTAAAGGCTGCGCCGGAGGGGTTGCTGGCCGCGCTGACGACGCGGCTCGGCGGGCTCGACGACTGGACGACAGAAGAGCTGGAAGCGGCAGTGCGCGCCGAAGCCGACGCCGCCGGACTGGGGCTCGGAAAGCTGGCGCAGCCCCTGCGCGCTGCATTGACCGGCCGGACGGTTTCCCCGGGAATTTTCGACGTGCTGCTGCTGCTGGGCCGCGACACGAGCCTGGCGCGACTTGACGCAGCGCACAATTTTCCGGCAGGGGCCTATGCTCAAGGGCTCCGGCCGCCAGAACAGGGGAATCACATGACCGACACCGCGAAAATCACCCTGGGCGACACGAATGTCGAAAGTCCGGTGCTCAAGGGCACGGTCGGCCCCGACGTCGTCGATATCCGCAAATTCTATGCCCAGACGGGCGCCTTCACCTACGATCCCGGCTTCACCTCGACCGCCAGCTGCGAATCGCAGATCACCTATATCGACGGCGACGAGGGCATCCTCCTGCACCGCGGCTATGCGATCGGCGACCTCGCCGAACATTCGAGCTTCATGGAGGTCTGCTACCTGCTGCTCAACGGCGAGTTGCCGAACGCCGACGAGCTGGCGAAGTTCGACAACACCATCACCCGCCACACCATGCTGCACGAACAGCTCGCGACCTTCTATCGCGGCTTCCGCCGCGACGCGCACCCGATGGCGATCATGTGCGGCGTCGTCGGCGCGCTCAGCGCCTTCTATCACGATTCGACCGAGATCCACGATCCGCACCAGCGCATGGTCGCCAGCCACCGGCTGATCGCCAAGATGCCGACGATCGCGGCGATGGCCTATAAATATTCGGTCGGCCAGCCCTTCATCTATCCGCGCAACGACCTCAGCTACACCGGCAATTTCCTGCGCATGACCTTCGGCGTGCCGGCCGAGGAATATGAGATTGTCCCGGCCGTCGAGCGCGCGCTCGACCGCATCTTCATCCTCCACGCCGATCACGAGCAGAACGCCTCGACCTCGACCGTCCGCCTCGCGGGCTCGTCGGGGGCCAATCCCTTCGCCTGCATCGCGGCGGGCATCGCCTGTCTGTGGGGCCCGGCGCACGGCGGCGCGAACGAGGCGGCGCTCAACATGCTGCGCGAGATCGGCCGCCCCGAGCGCATCCCCGAATATATCGCGCGCGCCAAGGACAAGAACGACCCGTTCCGCCTGATGGGCTTCGGCCACCGCGTCTACAAGAATTACGACCCGCGCGCGACCGTGATGCAGAAGACGGTGCGCGAGGTGTTCGAGGCGCTGAAGGTCGACGACCCGGTGTTCGAGGTCGCGCTGCAGCTGGAGGAAATGGCGCTGAACGACAGCTATTTCGTCGAGAAGAAGCTGTTCCCCAACGTCGATTTCTATTCGGGCGTCATCCTGTCGGCGATCGGTTTCCCGACGACGATGTTCACCGCCCTCTTCGCGCTCGCGCGCACTGTCGGCTGGGTCGCGCAGTGGAACGAGATGATCTCCGACCCCGCGCAGAAGATCGGCCGTCCGCGCCAGCTCTACACCGGGCCGACGGAGCGCGCTTACGTGCCGGTGGATCGGCGGTAACAAGCCTCGGTATCCAAGATGCTGTGTCCCCGCGAAGGCGGGGACCCATCTTCTGCCAGTTCAAAAAATGGAGCCGGCCGGAGATGGGCCCCTGCCTTCGCAGGGGCACAAGCCTTTCCTCTAATTCAATCCCGTGCCGGCAGGCTCAGCGTAAACCTTGCCCCCTGCCCCGGCGCGCTGTCGACCGTCAGGTCGCCCTCCATCGCATGGGCGAGACGGCGGGCGATATAGAGGCCGAGACCCGAACCACCGCTGTCGGTGCGGCCGAGGCGCTCGAATTTCTCGAACACCACCGCCTGCTGCTCGGCGGAAATCCCCTGCCCCTGATCGGCGACGGTCACCGTTGCCCGGTCGCCCTGCCGGTCGAGGCGTATCCAGATCTGCGAATCCTCCGGCGAATAGCGGATCGCGTTGCCGAGCAAATTGAGCAGCACCTGCAGCACGCGGCGGAATTCCCCCGTCGCCGGCATATGCTCGTCGGCCGGCGGCGCGGAGATGCGAATCCCCTTCTCCTCCGCCTTCATGCCGAGCAGGCCGACCGCGCGGCGCGCGAGGTCGCCGAGGTCGATCTCGTCGCGCGCCGCCTGGAACCCCGGCCGCTCGATATTCTGCAAATCGGCAAGATCGTCGACCAAGCCCAGCAGGTGCCGCCCGGCGTGCGCGATGTCGCCCGCATAGCGGGCATAGTCCGCGCGGATCGGCCCGTCGAACTGGCCCGAGATCGTCTCCGCCGTCGCGATGATGCGCGCGAGCGGTCCGCGCAGCGCGCCGTCGATGCGGCGGCCGAAGGCGGGGTCCGACAGCGGCAGCGAGCCGAAGGCCGGGTCGGCGAGCGCCGCCGGCGCCGGACGCGCCTCGGCATCGGGCAGCGCGGTGCCGCGAAAGCCGGTGAAGCCGCCGGTCGCATCGAACCGCGGTTCGCCCGCCAGCACCATCGCCCGCTTGCCGTCCGCACCGCCGGCGCGCACGCGCTGTCCGGCAAAGCGCGTCTGGCGCGCAAGCGCCTGAAGCACAGGGAAGCGCCCGTCCTCGTCGGGTTGCAGCTCGAACAGTTCGGACAGCGAGCGCCCCTCCCAATCCTCCGGAACCGCCGCGGCCTCCGCTCCAGCATGAAGCGCGATCATCCGCAGTTGCAGATCGCTTTCCCACACCCACGCCTGCGGCGCGGCGGCGGCGGGCTCGGTCACCGGCGGGATTTGCGGCTGGACCATCGGGCGGGTGCGCCAGTCGCCGATCTCGATCGACGCGCCCTCGGCGTCGGGGAGGATGCGGACGAGGGCGTGAACGTCGCCATGATCGTCTGCGGCGACCAGCGGCCGGTTGATCTCGCGCTGCAGGCGCTGCGCGAGGGCGGCGAGGCGCGCGAGATGGGGCAGCGCGAGCGGCTTGCCGAGCCCGGCGCCGGCGCGCTGCTGCAACCGCTGAAGCGGCGCGTCGGCGCTGACCAGCAGGCCGGCGCGATCGATGCGGCCGCGGACGATGCTCCCGGTCATGACGTGCCGTCCCCGAGCGCGGTCGCGCGGACCTGCAACGCCGCGGCATAATCGTCGGGCATCGCGCTTGCCGCCGCGCGGTTGCGCAGCGTCGCGAGCGCCCCTTCGAGCGGCGCCAGCGCCGCATGGTCGCGGAGCAGGGGGGCGAGGAGCGGCGCGAGCTGCGCCGGTTCGGCGGTGATCAGCGCCAGCGCCATCTCGTCATAGCGATAATTGTGCGCCGCCGCCGCGAGCGCGATCAGCGCCGGCCAGTCGTGGCGCGCGATCGCCGCCGCGGCGCTGTCGGGCAGCGCGCCCGCAGCCTCCAGCGCGGCATGATAGGCGCGCGCCGCCGCGTCGATCCCCCGTTCGGGCCGATGCCGTGCCAGCGCCGCGCGCACCGCCTCGCCGAGCAACGCCGCCTCAGCGGCGTCCTTGCCCGTGCGGACGAGCTGCCATGCCGCGATGTCGAGCAGCAGCGCGCGGAGCAGGTCGGGATCAAGGTCGTCCAGCGCGATGCGCGGATGGCCGAGCGCGTCGAAGCGGCGGCGGTCGGCGATCCGGAGCGCGAGATAGGCGCGGTCGATCGCCGCCAGCGGGTCGTCGGCGGCCAGTGCGTCGGGCATGGGCGCCTCCGGCCCGGGCTCGGCCGGCGCATCAGCCGCCTCGCCGCCGTCCGGCGCGCTTTCCTCGCGCCAGCGATATTCCTCGGCGCGCGCGAAGCAGAGCGCGGCGATCCGCTCGGCATCGGGAATTCCCTGTGTCCCCCAGTCCTGCCACAGCGCCCGCGAATCGACCGCGCCGCCGAGCAGGTCGGCCGCGTCGCCGATCAATCGCCGTGCGACCCCCAGCGCCAGCGCCCGTTGCTGCTCCGACAGGCGCGTCGCGCCCGGCGCCGCCAGATATTCGGCGGTTTCGCGCAGGCATGCCGACAGCGCCGGATTGACCGACGCGAGCTGGGAGAAGAGCGAGGATTGCACCATGCCGCACATCGCATAGCAGCTTGGCGTTAATGCGCGCTAAACCTTGAAGAGCTTTGTTTTCTCACGCCTCGGGCCGCCGCGCGAGGCGCAGCCAGAGCAGGATCTGGAACAGCGCGAGCAGCGGCAGGATCGCGAACATCAGCGGCGCAAGGCCGAACAGCAAGGCCGGGGCGAGCATCAGCCACGCCTGATCGGCGTCGGGCAACAGCCAGTGGAACCGGCGCCGTTCGCCCGAATCCTCGTAAAGCGTGCGCGCCAGCAGGATCGCGGCGGCGAGGCAGGGCGCGAGCGCTGCTTCCGTGAAGGGCGGCATCGCATGCTTCGGCCCGGCGAGCGAGACGAGCCAGGGAAAGACGGCGAGCAGCAGCAAAGCGAAGTTGCGGATGGCCGCCCGCGCCCGGTCCTGCCCCGCGCTTTCGGCGCGGAAGGCCGACAGGAAGCGCATCGCGGCGAGCCCCAGCCCGCCAATGATAGCGACCAGCGCGCCGGCCGCCGCAAGCCCGCTCGCGGCGAGCAGCGCGACGCCGATCCACAGCAAGGCGGTGACATAGGGCAGATAGCGCGCCGTTGCCGGCGATCGGACCAGCAACGGCCCGGCGAGCCGCACCAGCGGCATCATTACCGCCGAACGGCCGAGGCCCATGCCGCCATATTCGACCCGCTGCAGGCTCGACTGTTCGAGCAGCGCCGCGGTCGGCCGGTCGGCGACGATCGCGATCTCGCCCTGTTCGAACAGCGCCGGTTCGCAATAGAGCCGCCGCGCGCCGGCCTGCACCGCCATGCGCAGCAGGGTCAGGATCATGTCCCACTCGCCCGGCATGTCGGCAAGGTCGCGGACCATATGGTCCGAAATGCTGGCGAGCCCGCCCCAGCGCCGCGTGGCGTCGATGCGCTCGACCCGCGGCGTCAGCGGCGTGTCCCCGGTGACGAGGATGGCGGGCGGGCCGGGCCGGGCGATCGCGGCATAATGGGTGCCGCCCGCGCGCAGCCCGTCGGCGACGAGGATGATGCGGTCGTCGCCCTCGACCAGCGCGAGCAGGTCGGCGGCGGTTCGCACCGGCGTCACTTTCAGGCCGCGGCGGCGGATGCGGTCGAGGGTCGCGAGCAGGTCCGCCGGAACCGCGCCGACCGCAACTGCGACATGGGTGACGCCGACATCGGCGAGCCGTCCGGCCTGCCGCTCGATCAGCGTCTCGCCCGCCACCGTGACGAGCGCGCGCAGTCCGCCGTCGGGCAGCGCTTCGCCCGCGCCGATCAGCGCGATCAGGGCCATCGGCGGGCGCAAACCCGCGACCTCGGCACCCCCCCCCCCTTTGGGGCCGGGGCGCGGTTTGGGAGGCCCCCGGCGGCGGGGGCCGGCCGCCCCACTCGGCGGTTGCGAAGCCGATCCGCACGGCGAAAAAATCCCCCGCAAACCGACCGAATCGCTGGCCTTTCACCCCCCTTTCGGCTAGGCAGGACACACCTCCCGAAAAACAGGAAAAAGGCCGGGTCTTGACCGAAGAAAATACGCCTATGCCGCCGTCCGAAGACGGCATTTCGCCGATCAACATCGTCGACGAAATGAAGACCAGCTACCTCGATTACGCGATGAGCGTGATCGTCGCCCGCGCGCTGCCCGACGTGCGCGACGGGCTGAAGCCGGTGCATCGCCGCATCCTCTTCGCGGCGCAGGAAGGCGGCTTCATTCCGGGCCGCCCCTACAAGAAATCGGCGAAGATCGTCGGCGACGTGATGGGCAACTATCACCCGCACGGCGACAGCGCGATCTATGACGCGCTCGCGCGCATGGCGCAGGACTGGTCGCTGCGCGTGCCGCTGATCGACGGTCAGGGCAATTTCGGGTCGATGGACCCCGATCCGCCGGCGTCGATGCGCTATACCGAGGCGCGCCTCGCCAAGGCCGCGATGGTGCTGCTGAACGATCTCGACAAGGATACGGTCGATTTCCAGCCCAATTACGACGCCAGCCGCGAAGAGCCGCAGGTGCTGCCCGCGCGCTTCCCGAACCTGCTCGTCAACGGCGCGGGCGGCATCGCGGTCGGCATGGCGACCAACATCCCGCCGCACAATCTGGGCGAGGTCGTCACCGCCTGCCTCGCGATGATCGACCGCCAGCTCGAGGGCGGCGCGCCGCTGACGATCGAGGAACTGATGGCGATCGTTCCCGGACCCGATTTCCCGACCGGCGCGACGATCCTGGGCCAGGGCGGGGCGCGCAACGCCTATTCGACCGGACGCGGCTCGATCATGATGCGATCGACCTTCGACGTCGAGGAAGGGCGCGGCGACCGCCGTTCGATCGTGCTGACCTCGATCCCCTTTCAGGTCGGCAAATCGGGCCTGGTCGAAAAGATCGCCGAGGCGGCACGCGACAAGCGCATCGAGGGCGTCGCCGACATCCGCGACGAATCGAGCCGCGAGGGCGTGCGCATCGTCATCGACCTGAAGCGCGACGCGACCCCCGACGTCGTGCTCAACCAGCTGTGGCGCCACACCCCCGCGCAGTCGAGCTTCCCCGCCAACATGCTCGCGATCCGTGGCGGCCGCCCCGTGATGATGGGGCTGCAAGACATTCTGGCAGCCTTCATCGAATTCCGCGAAGAGGTCATCACCCGCCGCTGCAAATATGAGCTGGCGAAGGCGCGCGACCGGGCCCACATCCTGCTCGGCCTCGTCGTCGCGGTCAGCAACCTCGACGAGGTCGTCCGCATCATCCGCGGCTCGGCGAGCCCAGCGCTCGCGCGCGAGGCGCTGCTGCAGCGCGAGTGGCCGATCGGCGAGATCGCGCCCTATATCCGCCTCGTCGAGGCGATCGAGGGCGAGATGGAGGAGGCGGCGACCTATCGCCTCTCCGAGCTGCAGGTGAAGGCGATCCTCGACCTGCGCCTGCACCGCCTGACTGCGCTCGGCCGTGACGAAATCGGAAACGAACTCAAGGAATTGGCGGGCGAGATTGAGGAGCTTTTGAGTATCCTCGCCGACCGCGCCAAACTCTATGCGGTGATGCGCGAGGAACTGGTCACGGTGCATGACGAGTTCGCCACGCCGCGCAGGACGCTGATCGCCCCCGCCGCCGACGGCATCGAGGACGAGGACCTGATCGAGCGCGAGGAGATGGTCGTCACCGTCACCCTCGACGGCTATATCAAGCGCACCCCGCTCGACACCTTCCGTGCCCAGCGCCGCGGCGGCAAGGGCCGCGCCGGCATGGCGACCAAGGACGAGGATGTCGTCACCGAATTGTTCGTCACCTCGACGCACACGCCGGTGCTCTTCTTCTCGACCGCGGGCAAGGTGTATCGCATAAAGGTGTGGCGCCTGCCCGAGGGCGGGCCGGCGACGCGCGGGCGGCCGATGGTCAATCTGCTGCCGCTGGCGACCGGCGAGACGATCTCGACCGTCCTCCCCCTGCCCGAGGACGAGGCCGAATGGGGCAAGCTGCACGTCATGTTTGCAACCGCAAAGGGCAGTGTGCGTCGTAACAGCATGGACGCCTTCACCAGCATACCCTCGAACGGCAAGATCGCCATGAAATTCGAGGGCGAGGACGAGGACGACCGGCTGATCGGCGTCGCCTTGCTCGACGAGAGCGACGATGTGCTGCTCGCGACGCGGCAGGGCAAGGCGATCCGCTTTGCCGGCGATGACGTCCGCGAATTCCAGAGCCGCAATTCGACCGGCGTGCGCGGCATGCGCCTCGCCGCGGGCGACGAGGTCATCTCGCTGTCGATCCTCCACAAGGTCGGCACGACCGGCGACGAGCGCGAAGCCTATCTGCGCGCCGCGCCGTGGAAGGACAATGAGAATGAGCCGGCGCTGGCCGCCGAGCGGATGGCGGAGCTGGCGGAACGCGAGCAGTTCATCCTGACGGTCTGCTCGAACGGCTATGGCAAATTGTCCTCGGCCTATGAATATCGCCGCACCGGGCGCGGCGGCCAGGGGATCACCAACATCGACAATATCGCCCGCAACGGGCCGGTGG
>CALMYE010000212.1 GCA_937873425.1 uncultured Sphingopyxis sp.
CGCCCGCGCGCGGCTAAAGGCGCGCCATGACTCAGACAGCAGCCGCGCCCGCCTCCGTCATCACCCCAGAGATCGTCGCCGAGCACGGCCTGTCTCCGGAAGAATATGAGCGCGTCCTCGCCGCGCTCGGGCGCGAACCGAACCTCGTCGAGCTCGGCATCTTCTCGGTCATGTGGTCCGAACATTGCAGCTACAAAAGCTCGCGCATCCATCTGAAGAAGCTGCCGACCGAGGCGCCCTGGGTGATCTGCGGTCCCGGCGAGAATGCGGGCGTCATCGACATCGGCGAAGGGCCGGACGGCAAGAAGCTGGCGGCGATCTTCAAGATGGAGAGCCACAACCACCCGTCCTACATCGAGCCCTATCAGGGTGCGGCGACCGGCGTCGGCGGCATCCTGCGCGACGTCTTCACCATGGGCGCGCGGCCGGTGGCGAACCTCAACGCGCTGCGCTTCGGGCGGCCCGACCATCCAAAGATGAAGCATCTCATCTCCGGCGTCGTCCACGGCATCGGCGGTTACGGCAATTGCGTCGGTGTGCCGACGGTCGGCGGCGAGGTCAATTTCCACAAGGCCTATGACGGCAATATCCTGGTCAATGCGATGACCGTCGGCGTCGCCGAGCAGGACAGGATCTTTTATTCGGCCGCGTCGGGCGTCGGCAATCCGATCGTCTATGTCGGGTCGAAGACCGGGCGCGACGGCATTCACGGCGCGACCATGGCCAGCGCCGACTTCGGCGAGGATGCCGAGGAAAAGCGCCCGACCGTGCAGGTCGGCGACCCCTTCACCGAAAAATTGCTGATCGAGGCGTGCCTAGAGCTTATGGCGTCGGACGCGATCGTCGCGATTCAGGACATGGGCGCCGCGGGGCTGACCAGCTCGTCGGTCGAGATGGCGTCGAAGGGCGGCGTCGGTCTCCACCTCAGGATGGACGATGTGCCGCAGCGCGAGACCGGCATGACGGCCTATGAGATGATGCTGTCCGAATCGCAGGAGCGCATGCTGATGGTGCTGAAGCCCGGCAAGGAAGCGTTCGCCGAGGCGATCTTCCGCAAGTGGGAGCTGGACTTCGCGGTCATCGGCACCGTCACCGACACGGGGCGCATGGTGCTGGAGCATCATGGCGAGATCGTCTGCGACATTCCGCTCGCACCGCTCGCCGACGATGCGCCGCTCTACGACCGGCCGCATGTGCCGACGCCGAAGCGGCCCGAACTGACCGATGTGCCCGAGACGGCGGACGTCGCGGCCGACCTCAAGGCGCTGATGGGCTCGCCCGACATCGCCAGCCGCCGGTGGATCTGGGAGCAGTATGACAGCCAGGTCGGCGCCGACACGGTGCAGACCGGCGGCGACGCCGCGCTGGTGCGCATCCACGGCACCAATCGCGCGCTCGCGATGACCACCGACTGCACCCCGCGCTATTGCTTCGCCGATCCGGTGGAGGGCGGCAAGCAGGCGGTCGCCGAGACGTGGCGCAATATCAGCGCGGTCGGCGCGACGCCGCTCGCGATCACCAACTGCCTCAACTTCGCCAATCCGCAGCGGCCGGAGATCATGGGCCAGATCACCGGTTGCCTCGACGGCATGGCGCAGGCGTGCCGCGCGCTCGACTATCCGATCGTGTCGGGCAACGTCAGCCTCTACAATGAGAGCAAGGCGACCGGGGGCGGCAGCGCGATCCTGCCCACCCCCGCGATCGGCGGCGTCGGCGTGATCGACGATCTGTCGAAAGCCGTCGGCATCGGCTTCAAGCGCACCGGCGACATCATACTCGCGGTCGGCGAGCGCATGGGCCATCTCGGCCAGTCGATCTGGCTGCGCGAAATCCACGGGCGCGAGGACGGCCCGCCGCCGCCCGTGGACCTGCGCGCCGAGAAGCGCACCGGCGACTTCATCCGCAGGGGCATCAACGCGGGCTGGATCACCGCGTGCCACGACGTGTCCGACGGCGGCATCGCGGTGGCGCTGGCGGAGATGGCGCTCGCATCGGACATCGGCGTGCTGGTCAGCGAGGAGCAGCCGTTCGGCGTCGCCGAGAGCTTCTTCGGCGAGGATCAGGGGCTGTATCTGGTCACCGTCTGCGACACCTGCCTCGCCGACTTCCTCGACGCCGCGAACCGCGCCGACGTGCCGGTCGACCCGCTCGGCCGCACGATCCGGGATCGGATCGTGTTCGAACTGCCGGAGAGCGACCATCAGGTGACGCTCGCGGAGCTGCGCGCGGCGCATGAGGGGTTCTTTCCGGCGTTGATGGGAGCGGATGCGGCGCTCGCCTGAGGTGAAAGAGAGGGTCCGATGAGCATCCATGTCGGCATCGGCGGCTGGACCTATGAGCCGTGGCGCGGGACCTTCTATCCGCCGGGGCATCCGCAGAAGCGCGAGCTGGAATATGCCGGGCAGCATCTGACCGGGATCGAGATCAACGGCACCTATTACGGCAGCCAGAAGCCCGAGAGCTTCGCGAACTGGGCCGCCGCGGTCCCCGACGGGTTCCGGTTCAGCGTCAAGGCCTCGCGCTTCGCGACCAACCGCAAGCTGCTGGCCGAGGGCGCCGCGTCGGTCGAAAAATTCCTGACGCAGGGGTTGACGCGGCTCGGCGACCGATTGGGTCCGATCCTGTGGCAGTTCATGGCGACCAAGCGGTTCGAGCGCGACGATTTCGCCGCCTTCCTCGACCTGCTGCCCGAGACGCAGGACGGGCTGCCGTTGCGCCACGCACTCGAGGTGCGGCACGAGAGTTTCCGCGATCCCGCCTTCATCGACCTCGCGCGCGAGCGGAACATGGCCATCGTCTTCGCCGACAGCGACGAATTTCCGTGCATCGACGAGGCGCCCGCCGATTTCGCCTATGCGCGGCTGCAACGCTCGGCCGAAGAGGTCGAGACCGGCTATGACGACGCGGCGCTCGACCATTGGGCGGGCCGCGCCCGCGACTGGGCGCAGGGCGGCCGCGACGTCTATCTCTTCTTCATCGCGGGCGCGAAGCTGCGCAACCCGGCCGCGGCGCAGTCATTGATCGCGCGGCTATGAGCGCGGGCTATTCGGGAACGCCGCTGGCGAAGAAGCTGTCGCTGAAGGACGGGCTGAGCGTCTGGTTCCACACGATGCCGGAGAGCGTTCGCGCTGAGATCGGCGAGATCGCGCTGGACGAACACGACGCACCCACGGCGGGATTGCAGGCCGCGCATGTCTTCACGACAGAGCGCGCCGAACTGGAGCGGTTGCTGACCGAGCTGCGCACGCTGATCGACCCCGCCGGGTTCGTCTGGGTGAGTTGGCCCAAGAAGGCGTCAAAGATGCCGACCGATATCAGCGAGGACGTCATCCGCGCCGTCGCCCTGCCGACGGGCTGGGTCGATGTGAAAGTGTGCGCGGTCGACGCCGTGTGGTCGGGCCTGAAGCTGATGATCCGCAAGGAGCTGCGATAGCCTGGCGATCACTGCCGCGCGTACGGCTGGAACGTGCATTCCGCCGAGCTCACCATGATATAGACGATGTCAGGTTGATCGTCCTGATTGCCGGCCTCAACAAAGAGCGGGACATTGCCGCTCTGGCTTGCAGCCTCGATGTCGGAGGGCGCCAACAGCCGCGGCAGACCATATTTGGTGTAGGTGCCGCCGGCAAAGGTGATGGGCTCATTCTTCACAAACCAGTCGACATGCGCGGCCTCGAACGCCGGCGCAGGATAGGGCGAATGGCGGACCGTCCCGCTTGTCGGACTATAGACACAGGCCATGGCCGGACTTGTCGATACGAGCGCGGCGACCAACGGCGTCAAAATCATGGGAAACCCCCTGATGACGCGACCCGGGGGTATCGTAGCAAGCCTGCGGGGGTCCGCAAACCCCCGACATCACCCCATGACGCACGGGCGGAGAATCAGGCCGCCTTCGCGAGTCCGGGCTCGGCAGCGACGGCGGTTTCTTCCGCCTTGTTCGTTCCGAGCAGGTCGTAGGGGTCGATGCCGTCGGCGCGCATCATCGCGTGGACCTGCCGGTAGATTTCCGGAGTCGCGATGCCCAGGCGCGCGCGGGCCGCGTCGATCGGTTCGGCGAGCAGCGCCTCGATGTCCTGATGCGCGATCCGCTGCGCCGCGCGGCCGTTGCGCTGGCCCTCGCGGACCGCGCCATAGATGGGATAGCGGCGGCCGAAGCCCTTGCGGATCTCGCGCGCGCCGGCCCAGGCGATGAACAAGGTCCCCCAGCTCGGCGTCTGGCTGTAGGAAAAGGCGAGCACGCACTGTTCGCCGAGCGCGTCGCGGCCATAGCCGGTCAGGACGTGGAACAGGTCGTGCGTGTCGCGCAGCCGGTCGCTGTAATGGTCGAGCATGTCGTCATAGCGCGGCTTGTCGTGGCGGAACTTGGCATATTCGTCGACCAGCCCCTGCGCGGTCAGTCCCTCGCGCTCCATGAAATCGACATAGACGCGCCCGACGCTGCCCTCGGGCAATTGGCGAATCCGGTCGTGGTCGTCGAGCAGCGCGGGCAGATATTGCCGCTCGGCCAGCGTCTTCTCGCCCACCGGGGTCGAGAAGAACTGCTCGGCCGACCGGACGAAGCGATTGTCGCGCAGCGCCTCCAATATGTGGAACACCTGTTCGGTGTCCTCCTTGTCGGCGATCAGCTGGCGGAAATGGCGCCACGCCTTCAAGGGGCGGAAGCCGGCGTCGGTGCGGTCGGGGTGGGAGAGCGGAATGGCGGTCATCGCGAATCTCTTTTTCCAGCGAGGGATGCGCCTGAAATAACATTACTGACATAAATGTCAATATCGGATCATGATGATTGGCGATGCAGTTTGATTGTGTCCGGTTCGGGCCCCTATCCGTCACCCCGGACTCGATCCGGGGTCCCGCTCTGCACCGTCCGAAAGCGGGACCCCGGATCAAGTCGGCGATTGTCCCGTTCGGACAGGTAGCTGATCCCCGGCGAAAGCCGGGGTCCAGTCAGCACGGCGCTATGGCGCATGGACCCCGGCTTTCGCCGGGGATCAGCCGCTTACATGTCTCAAGGGCATAATCGCCGATCAAGTCCGGGGTGACGATGAAAGCAAAATCACATTCCGTTTACCGCCGGGCGAACCTCCGAATCGCACTCGACGGCGGACCGCAAGCGCTATACGCAGCCGATAGGGCTCGAAGGGGGACGATATGGGCGCTTCCGCGACGCGATACGAAAGCCTCGACGCGATTCGCGGCGTCGCGGTGATGGGCATATTGGCGATGAACATCGTCGCCTTCGCCCTGCCCTTTCCGGCCTATGGCAATCCGGCTGCGGGCGGCCCGCCCGGCGACCTCGACCTCGCGACCTGGTTCTTCAACTTCGTGGCCATCGATTCGAAGATGCGCGGGATGTTCTCGATGCTGTTCGGCGCAAGCACGCTGCTGGTGATCGAGCGCGCGATGGCGGGCGGGCGCGGCGCGGCGGGGGCGCATTATTCGCGCATGTTCTGGCTCGCGGTCTTCGGCCTCGGCCATTTCTACCTGATCTGGTTCGGCGACATATTGTTCCTCTATGCGATGAGCGGCCTGCTGCTCTTCCTGTTCCGCAAATTGTCGGTGAAGGCGCTGCTGCTCTGGTCGATTCCCTTCTTCCTGATCGGCATCGGCCTGCCCGGCAGCCTTTGGGCGATGCTGTCGATGGCCGAGGCGGGCAGCCTGCCCCCCGAGATGATGGCCGGGATGAAGGAAGCGCTGGCGGAGATGAACGCCGACATGGGTCCCGATACGCCGACCTATGCCAAGGACATCGCAATCTATCTCGGCAGCTACGCCGGCATCGTCGGGCATCGCACCGGCGAGATGGGGGGCGACCCGCTCTTCTTCCTCGTCATGTTCCTGTGGGAGACGATGGGACTGATGCTGGTCGGCATGGCGCTGTTCAAGTCGCGGATGTTGACCGGCGAATGGGACGCGGCGCGCTATCGCAAATGGGCGCTGTGGGGCTTCCTGATCGGCGTGCCGCCGCTGGCCGGCCTCGCGCTCTATCAGGTGAACGCGGGGTTCAGCGCGGTGTCGGTGTTCGGCGCGACGATGGCGCTGTCGATCCCCTTCGACACCGCGATGACGATCGGCTGGGCGGCGCTGATCATGCTGCTGATCAAGACGGCGGCGAGCGACGCGGTGCGCGCGCGGCTCGCGGCGACGGGGCGCATGGCCTTCACCAACTATCTCACCACCTCGATCGTGATGACGACGATTTTCTATGGCTATGGGCTGGGGCTGTTCGGCAGCGTCGGGCGGCTGCCGCTCTATCTCTTCTGCCTCGGCATGTGGGCAGCAATGCTGCTCTGGTCGAAGCCGTGGCTCGACCGCTTCCACTACGGCCCGCTCGAATGGCTGTGGCGCAGCCTGTCGCGGTGGAGCCTGCAGCCGATGCGGAAAACGGCGGTGGTTCAGTAACCGACGGCGCGGCCGAAGCCCGACGGGCGGCGCTGGACGAGCGGATTGGCCTCGCGTTCGAGTTCGCCGAGCGTTTCCTCGAACAGCGGGCGCAGCGTCACGACGCGCGGCAGATATTCCTCCGGGCTGACCTGCGCCTCGACGCAGCGGCGGGCGAACATCTCGATATCCTCGGCGAGCGCGCCGAGCCGCTCGGCGCCGAACTGGCGCGCCTCGCTCTTCAGCGTGTGGGCGGGCATGACGAGTCCGCGCGCGTCGCGCGCGCGCATCGCCTCCTCGATCACGGCGACCGATTTGGTGCCGTCCTCGCGGAAATAGCCCAAAATCCGCACGAAAGCGGCGCCCAGCTGGGCGCGCGTCGCGCGGAATTCGTCCCAATCGACCAGGATCTCGTCCACTCGTTCGTCCCTTGGCATGCAAATATGGCTCGTGGTCCCGCGGCGACCATGCCGCGCGGACGGTAAAAAAGCGGTTACGAGCGGAACGCGAACGGCGGAAAAATGACCCGATACGGGTCAGGCGCGGCGGATCAGCCAGCGATCGGGGCCATCGGGCGCGATCGTCCAGCCCTGTTCGGCGGCAAGCGCCGCCGCCTCGCGCTCCGCCTGCGGATCGTCGGCGAGCAGGGTCGCGGCGGCCGCGCCGCGCATCGCGCGCGCCAGCCGCAGCGCCGGCCAGGGACAGCGCATGCCGCGCGCGTCGACGGTGACCGCCCCCGCCGCCGCGTCAATCGTCATAGGGATTGCGCGTGTTGCGGAAGTTGAGGCGGATCGGCACGCCCTGAAAGCCCAGTTCCTTGCGCATGCCGTTGGTCAGATAGCGGGTGTAGCTGGCGGGCAGCGCGTCGGTGCGGCTGCCGAAGACGATGAAGGTCGGCGGCCGCGTGCGCGCCTGGGTGATGTAGCGCAGCTTGATCCGCTTGCCACCCGGTGCAGGCGGCGGGTTGGCGGTGACCGCGCCCTCGAACCAGCGGTTGAGCCGCGCGGTCGATACGCGGCTGGTCCAGATGTCGCGCTGTTCAAAGGCGACGCGCACCAGCGTGTCGATGCCCTTGCCCGTCGCGCCCGAGATGCTGAGCAGCGGCACGCCCTTGATCTGCGACAGCCCGTCGTCGAGCGCGGCACGCACGCCGTTGAACAGCGACGACGGGTCCTGCGCCACGTCCCATTTGTTGAGCGCGACGATCAGCCCGCGGCCTTCCTCGATGACGCGGTCGGCGATGCGCAAATCCTGCGCCTCCAGCCCCTTGGTCGCGTCGAGCAGCAGCACGACGACCTCGGCGAAATCGACCGCGTGGAACGCGTCGGCGACCGACAATTTCTCCAGCTTGTCCTGCACCTTCGCGCGCTTGCGCATGCCGGCGGTGTCGAACAGCTGGATCGGGTGAACCTCGCCGTCCTTTTCCCATTGCCAGTCGACGCGGATCGAATCGCGGGTGATCCCCGCCTCCGGCCCGGTGATGAGGCGATCCTCGCCGATCATGCGGTTGATGAGCGTCGACTTGCCCGCATTGGGGCGCCCGACGATCGCGAGCTTGAGCGGGCCGAGCGGTTCGTCCTCGTCGCCCTCGATGGCCGCCGTTTCCTCCACGTCCATGAAGGGCTCGACGATCGGGCGCAACGCGTCGAACAGGTCGACCAGCCCCTCGCCATGCTCGGCGCTGAGCGCGAACACCGTATCAAAGCCGAGGGAATAGGCCTCCATCAGCCCCGCCTCGCCCTGCTTGCCCTCGGCCTTGTTGGCGGCGAGGATGACCGGCGTGTCCTCGCTGCGCAGCCAGCGGGCGATTTCCTCATCGAGCGGGGTGACCCCGGCGCGCGCGTCGATCAGGAACAGTGCGGCGTCGGCTTCGCGCACCGCCTTTTCGGTCTGCACGCGCATCCGGCCCGGCAGCGTCGCTGCATCCTGATCCTCGAATCCCGCTGTATCGACAATCAGGAATTCGAGCCCGAGCAGCTGCCCGTCGCCCTCGCGCCGGTCGCGCGTCACCCCCGGCTGGTCGTCGACGAGCGCGAGGCGCTTGCCGACGAGCCGGTTGAACAGCGTCGATTTGCCGACATTGGGCCGGCCGACAATGGCGATCGTCGCGGACCGCGCCATCTTTCGTTCCTATCTATGGCCGCAACCGGAACGGTTGGGACTCGCTACAGTCGGCCTCAATACGTCCGTTTGTCCTGAGGAGCCATTGAGCTTGTCGAAATGGCGTCTCGAAGGACCGCCGCCAATGGGTCCTTCGAGACGGGGCTTCGACAGGCTCAGCCCCTCCTCAGGACGAACGGCGTGGAGGAAATATGCTTAGCGCCAGGCGGTGATGCGCCCGTCGTCCGCCAGGATGTAGAGGACATTGTTCGCGACGATCGGCGGCTGCGACAAGGGCGTCTTGAGATCGGTGGTCGCGAGCGTCGAGCCGTCGGTCGGCGAAAATTCGACGAGCTGGCCTTCGCTGTTCACCGCGATCAGGCGCCCGCCCGCCAGGATCGGGCCGGTCCAGCGGATCGGGTCCTTCTTCTTCTTGTCGGTTTCGACGCGGTAGCGCGCGAGCTGCTGCAGCCAGCGCACCTTGCCGGTCGCGCGCGCGACGCACAGCAGCTTGCCGTCGTCGGTCATCGCATAGACCCATTCGCCGACCACATAGGGCGTCGAGATGCCGGCGATCGAGATTTCCCAGATGCGCTGGCCGGTGACCAGCTCATAGCTCGCCATGCGGCCGCCCTGGCCGAGCGCGAAGACGCGGCCGCGGTCGATCACCGGATCGGCATCGACATCCGACAGCGTCGAAACCGACAGCGCCATCGAGGTGCGCGCAAGCGCGTCCTCCCACAGGTCGCGGCCGTTCTCGTAGCGATAGGCCTGCACCTCGCCCGACGAGAAGCCGGCGACGATCGTGCTCTGTCCTGCCGCCGGCGACGCGGCGCCGAACACGCTGCCCGCCTCGAGCGAGGCGGTCGCCTGCCACAGCACCGCGCCGTTGGCGGCGTTGAGCGCGAAGACCTGATTGTCCTGGCTGATGACATAGACACCGCCGAAGGCGATGGTCGGCGCGCCGCGCAGCGGCCCCGCCGGCTTCACCTTCCACAGTATGGCGCCGTCGGCGGCGTTGAGTGCCGCGACGTCGCCGACGCCGCTGGTCGCATAGACGACATTCCCGTCCACCGACGCGCCGCCGCCGAACAGCGAATTGCGGAAATCCTTGTCGGTGCTGCCGATCGCGACGCTCCACAGCTTCGCGCCGGTGTCCGCCGAAAAGGCCGAGACGACCGCATCGGTATCGACCGCGAACAGGCGGCCGTCGGCGACGACCGGCGCCGCAGCGAGCCGCTGCTTGTTGTTGCCGCCCGCGATGCTCGCCGACCAGAGCTGGCCGCGCGACGTGCCGAGCGCGGGATGGCCCATCGACTTCGACGCATTGCCGCCCGACTGCGCCCAGTTCGCGTTGACGGCGGGGTCGGGCAGCACGACCGCGACAGCGGAGAGCGCGGGATCGACCTTGACGCTGGCGTCGTTCGACAGGATCGACACGCGGTCGCCGACGGTCGGGGTCTTCGGCCCGCCGCCGCCCTTGAAGACGCCGCAGCCGGCGAGCGACAGCGCGATCAGCGCCGCGCCGGCGGCAAAAACAGGTTTGCGCATTATTTCTTTTCCTCGGTTGCTCCGGCGGCCGGCGCCTTGGGCGCGGCGCTGGCCTCTTTGTCTTCGGCGGCGCTTTCGTCCGCCCGGTCGGGTACGGCATCGACGCCCAGCATGCCGGCCATCTGCACGGTGCGGGACTGCAGCGAGCGGGGTATGTCGGGCAATCGGGCGATGCGGCCGTAAAGATCGCCCGCCTGCTTATACTGGCCGAGCTGGTAATGGGCGATCGCGCTGAGCTCGGCGGCGCTGGCGAACCAACTCGATTCCGGGTCCTTCGCATCGACCATCGGCTTCATCCGCGCGATCACCGTTTCGGGTTTCAGCGCGTCATATTCGAAGGCGGTCTGGCGGATCAGCGCGAGGTCGCGCAGCGCCTGGTCGAGCTTCGTGTCGGCGGCCGCCTTCGCCATCAGCGCCGCCGCGGCCTTCAGGTCGCCGCCCTCCGCCTTGATGTTCGCCTGCTGGAAGATCGCGATGCCGCGATAGGCGTCGCCGCCCTCGGCCTCGAGCGCCGCGAGCGCCGTGCCCGCCGCGGCCGCCTGTCCTGACTTGAGCTGGTCGAGCGTCGCGAGCAGCGCCTCGGCATCGGCGCCGCGCTGCGCCTCCTGCCGGTGCCCCCAATAGAGCCAGCCGCCGAAGGCGAGCAGCGCCGCGAGGACGCCGACGACGATCCAGCGCCCGAACCGCTCGACGAAGCTGTCGAACTGGTCCTTGCGGACCGCCTCGTCCACCTCCTGCAGGAATGCCGCATTGTTCGTCGGGCCGAGCGCCACTGATATCCTCCATTGACCGGGCGGGCACAGGCCTGCCGGTGGTTTCCTTAGCGGCGGCGCCCGCAAAGGCCAAGCGATTCACTTGGCCCGCGCTGCGCCGCGCAGCCGCCGCCTCATCCGGCGTAGATCTGATCCTCCGTGGGAAATGAACGGGACCTGACCTGGTCCGCATATTCCTTGACCGCGCCGTTGATGACGCCGGCCATGTCCTGATAGCGCTTCACGAATTTCGGCACGCGCTCGAACATGCCGAGCATGTCGTCGGTGACCAGCACCTGGCCGTCGCACTGCGCCGAGGCGCCGATGCCGATCGTCGGGCAGGCGACCTTGTTCGTGATCTCGATCGCGATCGATTCGAGCACGCCCTCGATGACGATCGAAAAGGCGCCGGCCTGCGCGACCGCGACCGCATCCTCGACGATCGAGCGCGCCTCTTCCTCGCTCTTGCCGCGCACGCCATAGCCGCCGAGGATGTTGACCGCCTGCGGCGTCAGCCCGACATGGCCCATCACCGGGATGCCGCGCTGGGTGAGGAATTCGACCGTCGGCGCGAGCACCTTGCCCCCTTCGACCTTCACCGCCGCGGCGCCGGTCTCCTTGAGCAGCCGCGCGGCATTGTCGAACGCCTGCTGCGGGCTGCCCTCATAGCTGCCGAAGGGCATGTCGACGATCACCGCGGCGTGATAGCTGCCGCGCACCACCGCGGCGCCGTGCAGCGCCATCATCTCCATCGTCACCCCGACCGTGTGCGGCAGGCCATAGATGACCTGCGCCAGCGAATCGCCGACGAGCAGCATGTCGCAATGCGGGTCGAGCAGCTGCGCCTGGCGCACCGTATAGGCGGTGAGCATGACGATCGGCTCGCCGCCCTTGCGCTGGCGGATGCGCGGCACCGTCAGGCGCTTCATCGGCTGCGGCGTCGGATTGGCGCGGCTCGTCGAGGTGTCGAGCGTGAGGGTCTTGGGAAGCGTGGACATGGCGCGGCGTGGCTTAGCCCCTCCGCCCGGCGAGCGAAAGGCGGAAACCGTGCCGATGTAAATTCTGCTTGACCCTATGTTCGATATTTTTAACATCAAGTCATGCAGAGTGAACATTGGAGATTCGCACCATGACCTTTCGTGAGAAAATCGACTGGCTGACGCTCGGCCTGATCGTGCTTGCGTTCGGCGGCTATGCGCTGATCTATCCCTGGGGCCTCCGCGGGATTCCGGCGCTTGCCGCGCAGGGCGGACTGCTGCTCGCCGCCTTCATCGCGATAACTTTGGTCATCACACCCGCGGCGATCGCGCTCGCCATCCATCGTCCGCGCGACGCCAACGCGCCCGCCGACGAACGCGACCGCGACATCACCCGCCGCGCATCGACGCGCGCCTATTATGTGCTGATCGTCGGCGTATCGGGCTGCTTCGCGCTCGCCTACTGGACCACGGACCTCGCGCTGGTGCTGAACGGCCTGCTCGGCTCGGTCGTCCTGGCCGAACTGGTCCGGCTGGCGAGCCAGGTCGTCGCCTATCGGATGGGGGAATGACGATGGTTAGAGGCGACGCCCAGGCGCGCGAAGCGACCATGACGCTGCGCGAAAAGGCGGCGCTGGCGGGGCTGGCGACGGCGCTGCCCGTCTATGGCGGCTGGTTCGCGGGCTGGCTGTCCGTGTCCGCGCTGCTCGTCATCCTGTTCCATTTCGGCCTGCTCGCGATCGTCCAGATCGTCATCGCCGCGCGGCATGGAAACGAGGCCGCCGACGAGCGCGACACGCGCATCGCGCAGGCCGCGGCGTCGGCGGCCTTCTTCGTCGCGCTGGGGGGCATCGCCTTCGCGGTCGCGATGCTGTCCTTCGGCACGCCGCCCGCCAGGCTGGCGCTGGTGCTCGTCGCCGCCTTCGCGCTCGCGGACATCACGCGCTACGGGCTCCAGCTCATCCTCTACCGGAGCGAATAGACGATGGCCCGCGCAATCGACCTCCATCAATCCGACCAGGAGCATGCCATGCCCTATCGCGAAAAGATCGCCTGGCTGACGCTCGGCAGCATGATCGTCGCCTACAGCCTCTATTTCGGGCTGATCCTCGCCGGCCATCCGGCCGGACGCGAGATGTTTCCGATGCTCTGGCTGTTCGGCTCGATCGCCGCGACGCAGGCGCTGGTCGTCATCGCCGGCCATATCGTGCTGGCGACGACCACGCCCAGGGCCGAACGCCGGCGGCGCGACGAACGCGACCGGGCGATCGGCCGCCGCGGCGCCGCGGCCGCCTATTATGTGATGATGGCGGGCATGATCCTCGTCGGGGTGGTGATGCCCTTCACCGACACCGGCGTGAAAATCGCCAATGCCGCCCTGTTCGCGATCGTCCTTGCCGAGACGGTGAGCCTGACGGTCGTCCTGCTGAGCTATCGCCGGGGCTGGCATGGCTAGACCGCCCTTCACCAACGACATCCGCACGCTCCGCTTTCTGGCGGGCGAGATGACGCAGGGCGACCTCGGCGACCGTGTCGGCGTCACGCGCCAGACGATCGCCGCGATCGAACAGGGCAAATATTCGCCGTCGCTCGAGGTCGCCTTCCGCATCGCGCATGTCTTCGGTAAGCCGCTGGAGGCGGTGTTCCAGTGGAGCGAGGCGCGGGATTGAGACAGCGCGGCCGCGCGGGTCCGGCGTCCGCCTCTCCCCGGGGGCGGGCGCCGGGCCTAGATCGAATGAAGAATTTTTGTGTCCCCGCGAAGGCGGGGACCCATCTCCGGTCGGTGCCATGTCGAACCGGCAGGAGATGGGCTCCCGCCTTCGCGGGAGCACAAGGCTTTTCATTCGGAAGCAGTCTTGCGCCGGCAAGCGAGCGTCAGCGGGCCTCTTTCCCGACCGCCGCGACCGCCTCGGTCACATTATCGCTGAACAGCCCGTCGATGCCGGTCGCGAGATAGGCGGCGATTTCCGCGCCCAGATCGCCATGACCCGCCGGGCTCACCCCGCCCTTCTGCCCCCGCGGCAGGAAATGGTTTTCGCGGCGAAAGGTCCAGGGGTGGACCTTCAGCCCCGCGGCATGGGCGTCGCGCACGAGGCCGGTCGGTTCGCCCAGCCCGCCGAGCGCGGTGCGCGGGATGATCATCGCCTTGGCGGGACCGATGCCGTCGGCATAGGCGGCGATCGCCTTCAGCCCCGCGGGCGACGCCATGGCGGCATAGGTGAGCGACGGATCGTCGGCGGGGCCGCCCTCATCGGCCATCAGCTGGATCAGCGGCAGGTCGCTCTTCGCGCGGATCGCCTTGAGGTTCGCGACCTCGAAGCTCTGGATGAACACCGGTGCCGTCCGGCCGCGATAGCCGTATCTTTCGAGGGTTTCGAGCAGCGGCGCTTCGTGCGGCAGGCCGATCGACGCGAAATAGGCGGGATGCTTGGTTTCGGGATAGACGCCGACGGGCGTGTCGCGACCGCGATTCACCTCCGTCAGCAGCGCCAGTATCTCGTCGAAGGTCGGGATTCCGTATTGCCCGTCATAGGCGGTCGAGCGCAGCTTCGGCAGCCGCTCCTTCGCGCGCAGCGTCTTGAGTTCGGCCAGCGTGAAATCCTCGGTGAACCAGCCGGTCACTTGCTCGCCATCGATCGTCTTCGTCGCCTTGCGGCTCGCGAATTCCGGCCGGTCGGCGACGTCGGTCGTCTCCGAAATCTCATTCTCGTGCCGCGCGACGAGCACACCGTCCTTCGTCAGCACCAGATCGGGCTCGATATAATCGGCGCCCAGCTCGATCGCGAGCCGGTAGCTTTCGAGCGTATGCTCGGGCCGCTCGCCCGACGCGCCGCGGTGCGCGATGACGATCGGCGGCCGGCCGTCGAGCGTGGGCTGCGACGCGGCCATCGGCTCAGCCGCGCACGCCGCGAGCAGCAGCGCCGGCAGGACGGCCGCCCAGCGGATCATGCAAAACGCTGTTGCCAGTCATCGGCCGAAAAGCCCGCGCTGACCAAGCCGCCCGCCTCGACCACCGGCCGTTTGATCATCGCTGGCTGATCGAGCATCAGCGCCTTCGCCTTCGCGGCGTCGAGCCCGTCCTTGTCGGCGTCGGGCAGCTTGCGGAAGGTGGTGCCCGCCTTGTTGAGCAATTTCTCCCAGCCGAGCGCGTCGATCCAGCCTTGCAGCTTTGCCGGTTCCAGCCCGTCCTTGCGGAAATCGTGGAAGGCGTGGGCGACGCCGCGCTCGTCGAGCCAGCGGCGCGCCTTTTTCACCGTGTCGCAATTGGGAATGCCATAGAGAGTCAGTGTCATGGGCCTCGATTACACCCTGCCGGTTACAGATGAGAGGCGGCCAGTCCTAGGCGATGGGCGGCATATCGGCAATGCGGGCGTTGGCGCTGGCGAGCTTGCCGCGCAGCGCGCGGGCGAAGCCTTCGTGCAGCGCGCCCGCAATCCCCGGATTGGCGGCGAGATAGGCGCGCAGCGCCGCGGCGGGGACGAACCACAGCCGGGCGTTGCCCGACAGCACCACCGTTCCCGTCGCATGGCTGCCGTCGAGCACCGTCGCCTCGCCGATCAGCGCGCCCGCCGCCAGCGCCCCGACGTCGACGCCCTCGCGGCGGATCGTCGCGGTCCCGTCGGCAAGGTAGAAGAGGCTAGGCGCCGCCTGATCCTCGCGGATCAGCACCTCGCCGCGCTTCGCCGAGATCCAGTGTCCCTGGTCGATCAGGCGGCGCGCGTCGCCCGCCCCCAGGCCGCCGAAATGCAGCCGCCTGATCTCCTGTTCCTCGGGCGAGAAGCGTATCTGGACATCGTCGATCCAGCCGCGCGCCGCCTGCCCGATGTTGACGAGCAGGATCAGGCCCGCGAGAAGCGCATAGCCCGGCCCCGATGCATGGAAGATGGTCAGCGGCAGCGCGATCAGCGCGGCGATCGCGATGGCGATCCGCGCATGCCACAGGCCCGGCGCAAAGCTGGTCGCGAGAATCGCGAACAGCGCGCCATAGCCGAACCATGCGGGGTCGAGATTTGCCATCGCCCGTCTTTTCGTTCTGCAACCCGGAAGCTGGGTCACTAGGTATATAAGGTTACGGATTACCGAATGCCCTTGCGCGCCACGTCGCGCGCACCCTCGAAAACCATAGGAAACTAACAGTTTTTCGCGGCAAAGAAAAGCATAGGTGCGCAAAATCGACGCCGATGCTAATTTCCTTTCCTTGCCTCCGCGGCGCATTCGCGCCAAGGCGGCGCCCGATTCGGTTTTTTCGGTTTTTGGATTTGGTCATGACGCAGCAATGGCAGCCGCACAGCTGGCGCACCCACGAAGCCCGCCAGCTTCCCACCTACGCCGACGAGCTCGCGCTCGCCGCCGCCGAGCGCGAGCTCGCGGGCTATCCGCCGCTGGTGTTCGCGGGCGAGGCGCGCGACCTGACTGCCGAGCTCGGCCGCGTGGCGGACGGCAAGGCCTTCCTGCTGCAGGGCGGCGACTGCGCCGAAAGCTTCGCCGAATTCCACCCGAACAATATCCGCGACACCTTCCGCGTGCTGCTCCAGATGGCGGTGGTGCTGACCTTCGCGTCGAAGATGCCGGTGGTGAAGCTCGGCCGCATGGCGGGCCAGTTCGCCAAGCCGCGCTCGGCCGACATGGAAGAGGTCGATGGCGTCGAACTGCCCAGCTATCGCGGCGACATCATCAACGACATCGCGTTCGAGGCGGCGGGCCGCGCGCCGGACCCGAAGCGCATGGTCCGCGCCTACAGCCAGGCGGCGGCGACGCTGAACCTGCTGCGCGCCTTCGCCGGCGGCGGCTATGCCAATCTGCATCAGGTCAACGCCTGGACGCACGATTTCATGGACCGCAGCCCCTGGGCCAAGAAATATCAGGAGACCGCCGCGCGCATCTCCGAGGCGCTCGCCTTCATGGAGGCGTGCGGTGTGACGCCGGAGACGGTGCCGCAGATCAAGGGCACCAGCTTCTACACCAGCCATGAAGCCTTGCTCCTGCCCTATGAGCAGGCGCTGACGCGGCAGGACAGCCTGACCGGCGGCTGGTACGACACCTCCGCCCATTTTCTGTGGGTCGGCGACCGTACGCGCTTCGAGGGGTCGGCGCATATCGAATATCTGCGCGGCATCGGCAATCCGGTGGGCATGAAATGCGGCCCCTCGCTGGAGCCCGACGTGCTGCTGCGCCTGCTCGACACGCTGAATCCGGGCCATGTGCCGGGGCGGATGACGCTGATCACCCGCTACGGCCACGACAAGATCGAGGCGCATCTGCCCAAGCTGGTGCGCGCAGTGAAGGAGGCGGGCCACCCCGTCGTCTGGTCGTGCGACCCGATGCACGGCAATGTCATCAAGACCTCGACCGGCTACAAGACGCGCCCGTTCGAGCGCATCCTGGCCGAAGTGCGCGGCTTCTTCGCCGTCCACCGGGCGGAGGGGACGCACGGCGGCGGCATCCATATCGAGATGACCGGCCAGAATGTCACCGAATGCACCGGCGGCGCGATGGACGTGACGCAGATGGACCTCGCTGACCGCTATCACACCCACTGCGACCCGCGCCTCAACGCGGGGCAGTCGCTGGAGCTGGC
>CALMYE010000213.1 GCA_937873425.1 uncultured Sphingopyxis sp.
ACGGGGAAAGACGGCGGGACTCCGCCAAGGCTGAAAGACGAACATGACCGAACCGACCAGGAAACCCGTGTCCGCCAGGCGCCGCTTCGCGCTGTGGCAGGGGGCCGCCGCGCTGAGCACGCTCGCGCTGGTGCCGCTCGCGACCGGCGCGATGGCCAGCGTCGATTCGAAGACGACCGACGAGATCGCGCGCTTCATGGACGTCTTCGTCCAGGTGCGCTCCAACTATGTCGAGCCGGTCGACGATTCGAAGCTGATCGAGGGCGCGATCAACGGCATGCTCGCCAGCCTCGATCCCCATTCGGGCTATCTCGACGCGCGCGGCTTCGCGAACCTGCGCACGCAGACCGACGGCGAATATGGCGGGCTGGGCCTGTCGGTGACGATGGAGGACGGGGTGGTCAAGGTGATCGCGCCGACCGCCGACACGCCCGCCGACCGCGCCGGCATCAAGGCGGGCGACTATATCACCCACATCAACAAGGCGCTGGTCTTCGGCATGACCCTCGACGAGGCGGTCGAACAGATGCGCGGGCGTCCGGGGACCAAGATCGACATCACCATCGTGCGCGAGGGCCAGTCGAAGCCGATCGAGATGAACCTGACGCGCGAGATCATCGACCTCAAGCCCGTCAAATGGGAGGTGAAGGGCGACGTCGGCTTGCTGACCATCACCAGCTTCTCCGCCGATGCGACGCGCGACCTGAAGGCCGCGATGACGGCGGTCGAAAAATCGCTGGGCAGGAAGCCGCGCGGCTGGATTCTCGACCTGCGCTCCAACCCCGGCGGGCTGCTCGACGAAGCGGTGGGGGTCAGCGACATCTTCCTCGAACGCGGCGAGATCGTCTCGCAGCGCGGCCGCAAGAAGGGCGACATCGAACGCTATTTCGCCGAGCCCGGCGACCTCGCGCAGGGCGCCCCGGTGATCGTGCTGATCGACGCGGGATCGGCGTCGGCGTCGGAAATCGTCGCGGGCGCGCTGCAGGACCAGCGCCGCGCCGTCGTCATGGGCGAGCGCAGCTTCGGCAAGGGATCGGTGCAGACGGTGCTGCCGCTGTCGGACACCACCGCGCTCCGCCTGACCACCGCGCGCTATTTCACCCCGGCGGGCCGCAGCGTGCAGGAGGGCGGGATCGAACCCGATATCCGCGTGCCGCAGCTGTCCGACCCCGATTATGCGTCGCGTCCGCGCTTCCGCGAAAGCGACCTGCGCCGCCACCTGATCAACGAGAAGAAGGTCGACAACGGGCTGATCGAAAAGGACGAGAAGCAGGACCCGCGCTTTTCCGCGACGCCCGAGGAGCTGAAGGAGAAGGGAATCAAGGATTTCCAGCTCCATTATGCGCTGCAGACGATCGGCCGGATCGCTCCGCAGCCGACCCGGGTGGCGCAGGGCACCCGCCCCGCCGCCAAGGCCGCCGTCCGCAACTGAGCCTGACGGAGCCGCCACATGCTCAATTCGCGCTTCGCCGCGCCGCTTCTCGCACTCGCCGCGCCGCTCCTCCTCTATGGCGGCGCGCTGGTGTCGCAATATGGCTTCGGCCTCCATCCGTGCGAGATGTGCTATTGGCAGCGCTGGCCGCATCAGGCGGCGATCGTGCTGGCGGCGCTGGCGCTGCTGCTGCGCCGCCACGACGGCGCGATGCGCGCGCTGACCCTGCTCGCCGCGCTCGCCATCGCGGTCAGCGGGGCGATCGGCGTCTTTCACGCCGGGGTCGAATATGGCTTTTGGGAAGGGCTGACGCGCTGCGCCACCGGGCAGGTGGGACCGGTATCGCTCGACGACATCATGAACGCCCCGCTCATCCGCTGCGACACCGCGCCCTGGTCGCTGTTCGGCATCTCGCTCGCGGGCTTCAACGCGATCTTTTCCTTCGCCGCGGCGGCGCTCGTCTTGATCTTGCTGCGCCGCCGGTCCACATCGGGGGCATGAGCGATACCGCCAGAGCCGATCCGCGCACCGCGTCGATGATCCGCGTCGACCAGGCGGGCGAATATGGCGCGACGCGCATCTATGCCGGCCAGCTCGCGGTGATGGGCGACCGCCACCCGATGGCGCGCGAGATCGCGCATATGGCCGAACAGGAAGAGCGCCACCGCCGCTTCTTCGACACGATGATCGCACGGCGCGGCGTCCGCCCGACCGCGCTCCAGCCCTTCTGGAACGTCGCTGGCTTCGCCTTGGGCGCGGTCACCGCCGCGATGGGGCCGCGCGCCGCGATGACCTGCACCGCCGCGGTCGAGACCGAGATCGACCGCCACTATCAGGAACAGCTGGCGGAACTGGGCGACAGCGACCCCGAACTCAGCGAAGCGGTCGCCGATTTCCGCGCCGAGGAACTGGAACATCGCGACGCCGCGCTCGCCGCCGGCGCCGAAAGCGCCCCCGGCTATCCGCTGCTCAGCTTCGCCATTCGTGCGGGGTGCCGCGCAGCCATCGCGCTGTCCAAGCGTATCTGAAGAAGCGCATCTGAAAGCGTGCGTTCATGGGCCGTGCAGGCTAGGATTGGCATGCCGCCCGCATAGTTGAAGGATGATGTGATGACCCGCCTGCCCTTTGCCGCGCTGTTCCTGACCGGCGGCCTGTTCGCCCTCCCCGCCGCCGCGCAGGAGGCGGGCGCCGAAAAGATCAACCAGGTCATCGTCTATGGCGACGACCGCTGCGAGCCGAGCACCGCCGACGAGATCGTCGTCTGCAACCGGCTGCCCGAAGGCGACCGCTATCGCGTGCCGCAGATCTTCCGCGGCGGCGATCCGCTCGACCCGCGCAATCAGGCATGGCTCAACCGCGTCACCGCGATGGAGCGCGTCGGCCGTTTCGGCACCGACAGCTGTTCGCCGACCGGCCTCGGCGGTTTCACCGGCTGCACCCAGGCCCTGCTCGCGGGCGCCAAGGCGGAAGCGCGGGCGGCCGACAAGACCAGCTGGCAGACGATGATCGCCGACGAGCGCGCCAAGCGCCTCGCGGGCATCGATGCGGCATCGGACGAGATCGAGGCCGCCATCGTCGCCGAGGAGCGCGCGATGGAGGAACGCCGCCGCGCCGCCGAGGAACTCGAACGCCAGGCGAACGGCGAAGCCCCGCGCCCGGTCGCGTCCGACGAAGATGCCGACGCCGGCGACCTGCCGGTTCCCCCGCAGGGATAACCCCCAACCCCTCCCCTTCAGGGGAGGGGCATTGAGACTTGGTTCGGCGAAGCCGGGCCTAGTCGCAGCGGGGTGGGTTGCGCTACGGCGACAGCCCCCCGCGCCCCTCAATTGTCCCGCGGCGTCCACCGCTTCGCGACCGCGCCCTTCCACCAGCGCAGGAACAGGCCGAGCGCCACACCGACCCCGATCGCGATCGTCAGGTCGGCGAAGATCGTCAGCACCAGCGTCAGTATGAGCAGCAGCAGCTCGTCCCACGGCAGCGCCAGATGCGCGCGCCACTTGTCGGGCTCGGCCATGTTCCATGCGGTGACCAGCAGCACTGCGGCGAGCGCGGGCAGCGCTAGCGCGCCGGCGAGCCCGCCCGCCGCCATCACGACAGCCAGGATGACGATCGCATGGACCATCCCCGCGACCGGCGTGCGCCCGCCGGCGCGGACGTTGGTCGCGGTGCGCGCGATCGCGCCGGTCACCGGCAGCCCGCCGAACATGGGCGTGACGACATTGGCATAGCCCTGTGCGAGCAGCTCGGCGCTCGGGCGGTGATGGCCGTCGAACATGCGGTCGGCGACGATCGCCGACAGCAGCGACTCGACCCCCGCGAGGAAGGCGATGGTCAGCGCCGAAGGCAGAAGCTCGATCAGCATCGCCCCCGTCACCTCCGGCCAGTGCGGCAGCGGAAGTCCGGTCGGCAGCGCCCCGAAGCGCGACCCCACCGTATCGACGGGCAGGTGAAAGGCCATGACGGCGAGCGACGCCGCACCGACCGCGATCACCAGCACCGGCCAGCGCGGCCGCCAGCGGCGCAGCAGCAGGATCGCGGCGATCGTCGCCACGGTGACCCCGACCGCCGCGAGGCCGACCGAATCGCGCGCATCCCACAGCCATTCGAGCTTGGGCAGCGTGTCGGCGGGCACCCGTCCGTCGGGATAGCCGAGCGCGTCCTTGAGCTGGCTGACCGCGATGATCCCGGCGATGCCGATGGTGAAACCGTCGATCACCGCTTCGGGCACCAGCGCGATCAGCCGCCCGGCGCGCAGGAAACCCGCAACGATCAGGATCAGCCCCGCCATGATCGTCGCGACGATCAGCCCGTCCATCCCATGCGCCTGGATCACGCCATAGACGACGACGATGAAAGCCCCCGTAGGCCCCCCGATCTGCACCCGGCTGCCGCTGGTCGCCGAAATGATCAGGCCGCCGACGATCGCGGTGACGAGCCCGACGAAGGGCGTGCTGCCCGACGCGATGGCGATGGCGATGCACAGGGGCAGCGCGACGAGCGCGACGCTGATCCCCGCAAGCGCGTCGGCGCGGAACAGCGGCCAGCTGTAATCGCGCAGCGTGTCCACCAGCTTGGGCCGGCGCATCGCGTCTCCTTTTCAGTATGTGACTGAAAAGCGCCGCTACGCCCCGGCCCCGCCGATGGTCAAGTCTGTCTGATCTTCAGTGGCGATTGATCACGCACCGACGCTGGGCTAGCGCGATCCGGAGGGCAAGTGGGGAACATGATGAAAATCGCAAGAATATTGCTGCCGGCGATGGCAATGCTGGTCGCGGCGCACGGCGCCGCAGCGAAGGAAGCGGCGGAATCGCAAGGCGGCACCACCGCGCCCGACAGCGAGTTTCCGCTGTGCGACGGCTATGCGGCGCCCAAGGGAAAATCGGACGGACTGTCGCGCGAAACCTTCATGTTCGGCGCGGCATCGCGATCCGCTGACATCCGGCGCGGCGCCATTATCTATTTCGGCGAACGGGGTCTTGCCGCCTGCGAAAAGGTGCTCCGTGACGGACGCCTGATCGACGCCTTCTGGCTGCGGCGGGCCAATCTTCTTCAGGCGCAGGCCGTGCATGCGATCGCGGCCGGCCAACCCGAGCGCGCGCTGGTGCTGACTGCCCAGAGCGACGCGCTCGGCGCTGCGAACCGGGACAGCTATTTCGCTCAAAGCGTCGGCAACGGCAATCGCGGCGTGCGCGCCTATGCGCTGATCGCGCTCGGTCGCAAGGAGGAAGCGCTGGCCGAAATCGACGGACTGCGGTCGAACCGGCCCTGGGCGCAGTCGATCCGCGAACTCGCGATGCAGCTTCATATGCGCCTCGACAACAGCTTCGCCGCGCAGCGCGACGAGATGCGGGACGCGATCCCCCTGACCCCCGAAAAGGCCCGCGCGCTGTTCTGGATGCAGTTCCTGCAGGGCGACTACGCCGCCGCGCGCGAACTGGCGCCGATCATCAGCTTCGACCTGCCCAAGCAGCGCGGGGGATGGACCCTGACCGGCGGCGAGACCCGCGCGCTCGAGGATATCGAGCTGCGCGCCAAGGTGGAGGGCGCCTGGGCCTATTCCGAGGCGGTCGCGGGACATGAGCAGCGGGCGAAGGCCCTGATCGCCGGGGCCCGGGCCGATCTCGACGACATGATGGTGCCGCCGCCGCCACAGCCCAACGGCCGGCCGCCACGCAAGCAGGACGTCGAGAATCACGCCCGGCGCCTGCCCCATGCCCGCGCCGCAAAGGATGAACTGACCCGCTGGGAAACCGCGATCGCCTTTCGATCGACGCTGGGGAGCCGGTCGGTCGGGGATACGCAGGCCATGTTCCAGCGCGAAGGTCTGGGTGAGCTGATGATCCTGCCCGACATTCTGACACAGATGCGAGAGATCGATCCGGCCGGACGGGATGAGATCGACGGGGTTCTGGTGGCCTTGCAAACCGACTTCGACACAGCGCGAATCAAGGCGCTCGACTTGTCGACGCGTGACCTGATGGCGATGCTGCCGCGCCCCGAAACCCCGAAGATCGTGCCGGTCCTCAAACCGGCCGGAGACGGCTTCTTTCTCTCCGATTCGGGTCTGTCGCGCAGGCGTGAAGAGCAAAGCGACATCTGGACCGTCCGCTATACGCACATGCTCGCGCCGATGGCAGCGGTCGAGGAACTCGCCATGTTCGGCGCGGCACAGACGGCCCGCCGCGAAGGCTATGACAGCCTGATCCTGCTCAGCCGTCTGTCGATCCAGCGCACGACCCATGTGTCGGGTCCCTATACCGGCAGCTATCAGCAGAATTCGGGCTATGAGGCCCAGATGCGCGTGCGCTTCGTCAACGCCGGGGCGCTGCCCGCCGATCTCGGCGGCATGGACTGGCGCGTCATCCCCGCGCAGAAAGTGATCGACGAACTGTCGGACCGCTACAAGTCGGGGGGGCTCACCATCGCCTGGTGAGCCCCGCGACGCGCGGTCAGTTCAGCAGATATTGCTGCCAGAAGACGAGCGACGCCCAGAAATTATAGTCGGCATTTTCCTTCTTGGCGAAGCCATGCCCCTCGTTGGTGCCGACGAGGTGCCAGGCGGTGCCGCCGTTGCCGCGCACCGCCGCGACGATCTGGTCGGCCTCCGACGCCGGGACGCGCGGGTCGTTGGCGCCGGTCACGACGAACAGCGGCTTGCGGATTTCCGCCGCGCGGGTCAGCGGCGAGATTTCGGTCAGCTTCGCGCGCTGTTCGGGCACGCGTTCGTCGCCATATTCGACGCGGCGCAGATCGCGGCGATAGTCCTGCGTATTCTCCAGAAAGGTGACGAAGTTGGAGATGGCGACGACGCACAGATTGGCGCGCAGCTTGTCGGCATAATGGATCGCGGCGGCGTAGCACATATAGCCGCCATAGCTGCCGCCGGTCAGCCCGAAGCGCGACGCGTCGAGCGTGCCGTCCTTCGCCAGATGGTCGAGGAAGGCGCCCATGTCCTTGACGCTGTCCTCGCGCTTGAACGGCCCGTTGTCGAGGCTGACGAATGTCTTGCCGTAACCGGTCGAGCCGCGGACGTTGGGATAGAAGACCGCGACGCCCAGTTCGTTGAGCAGATAATTGTTGCGCCCCTGGAAGTCGGGCCGCGACTGCGCCTCCGGCCCGCCGTGGACGTTCATGATCAGCGGGCGCTTGCCGGGGAATTTCGCCGGGTCGGGGCGGTAGAGGAAGCCGGAAACCTCCAGCCCGTCGAAGCTCTTCACCTTGACCAGCTCGGGCTCGACATTCTTCGTCACGTCGAGGCCGCCGGTCTCGCTCTCGGTCCAGCGCGTGACCTTCAGCGTCCTGGGATCGACGCTATAGGCGTCGGCCGCGCTGCGCGCCGAGGTGAAGGTGATGCCGATCTCGCCCCACGGCGCGATCTCGAGTCCGCCGATGATACCTGCGGGCAGGCCATCGACGGTGCGCGCCTTGCCGGTCTTCGGGTCGAACAGGCGCAGCTTCGACATGCCCGCCTCGTTGATCGTATAGGCGATGAAGCTGCCGTCCTCGGCGATGTCGAAGCTGCTGACCTCCCAGGCCTCGGCCGGTCCCTTCGGCGTGAAGGCGCCGGTCGCGGGATCGAGCGTCCCCAGCCGCTCGAATTCCGATCCCTCGTCGCTGGTGGTCCAGATCGTGCCGTCGGGCGCGAACCTGCCGCCGCCGTAGGACACCGTCTTGGCGTGGTCGCCGATCGGCGTCAGCGCGCCGGTCGCGAGGTCGAGCCGGAAGAAATCCGATTTCTGGACCGAAGTATATTTGCCGACCAGCGCCCAGCTCTTGTCGGGCGCGAAATCGGTGACGAACCAACCGCCGCCCTGCACCTCGGCAGCCAGGCGGTTCGACGAAGGATCGCGCGGGTCCATCAGATAGATGTCGCTGTCGCGCCCGTTGCGGCGCGTCGAGGTATAGGCGACCAGCTTGCCGTCCTTCGACCAGGCGTTGAGCCCGTTGCGGCTCCTGCCGTCGGTCAGCAGTTCGAGCCGGCCGCTCTTCATCGCATAGATCTGATAGAATTCATTGCCGCCGATATCCTTCTGCACCAGCATCAGGTCGCCGGTCTTCGGCGACCAGGCGCCGCCGCCCACCGGCTCTTCCTCGAAGGTCAGCTGCTTGCGCGCGCCCATCGGCATCGCGACGCGGTGAATCTGCGTCGTGTTGCCGAAGCGCGTCGCGATCAGCATCGACCTGTCGACGGGGTGCCAGCCGACGAAGCCGGCGCCGCGATTCTCCATATAGGGCCGCGTCGCCGATGCGAGTTCGGCGGGAATGTCCGGCATGCCGTCGGCGATCAGCGCGGCGGGCTTTGGCACCGCATTGGCGGGCTTCTCCGCCTCCTGCGCGAGCGCGGGCGCGAGCGGCAGCGTGAGGGCGGCCAGAAGGGCGAAATAACGCATCGATGATTCCCCTGTTTTCGGTGGCGTCGAAGTGGACAGGGCATAGACGCTATCAGCCGCCGGACGGGATGCAAGGTTTCGACGGATACCAAATCGCCATCGACGAAAGTCCGCCCCGGCGCCGTCGCTCCGAGTCGCGCCGGGTGCGGCACCATCGCCCGGAATCGCGTGGCGCGCGCCCGATTCCGGGCCGCGACGGGCCGACGGACGCAGATTCGTTCGGAATCCGGGGTAAAATGGTAACAAAATTAACGAATCGGGGGCAGACAGTCTTGACTCGGTCATTTTTGGCTGAAAGCTTGGGGTTTCTGGGAATCGCCAGCCGAGGAGGCTGAACAATGGCATCGACGTTCGGATTGCGCCCGAAGCGGCGCTCGGCCCGCACTGTGCCGCCGGCACGGAGTCTCGGCCGCCGGATGACCTGGCATGCCGCCACCGCGCTTCTCGTCTTCGCCGCCCTCCAGATCTGGCTCGTGTCGAGCGCCATCGCCGCGGGTGCGCCGACCGCGCTGATCTTCGTCGCGCTCGCGCTGCTGCTCGCGCTCGCCGTGCCGGTCGCGCGGATCACCGAGCGGCACTGGTATCATCTCAGCCGCCAGGCGCTCGCCAGCTGGGGGCTGCATGCGCGCTTCCGCCGCGACCTCGTCCGGCTGTGGGGCGCCGCGCTCGTGCTGCCCTTCCTGTGGGTCGGCGGCGCGATGGCCGCAACCACCGGCTTCTCCGCCCTCGGTATCTGACCGCACGCCGCCGATTTGACGCCCCGCCGCGCGCCGTCTAGGGCGCGGCGATGCTGACCGTAGCCGAAGCCCTCGACCGCGCGCGGATGCTGTGCGACGCCGCCGCGAAGGCCGGCGCCGACGCCGCCGACGCGCTTTACTATTGCAATGCCGCGACCTCGGTCTCGATGCGCCTCGGTGCGCTCGAGGATGTCGAGCGCTCCGAAGGGCAGGACATTGCGCTGCGCGTCTTCGTCGGCCAGCGCAGCGCCAGCGTCTCGACCGCCGACATGGATGCGGGCGAACTCGCCAAGCTGGTCGACCGCTGCGTCGCGATGGCGCGCGAGGCGCCCGAAGATCCCTATGCCGGTCTCGCGCCCGAGGAACTGCTGTTCCGCGGCGCCATCCCCGACCTCGACCTCGACGATAGCAGCGAGGCCGACCCGCAGGCGCTGCGCGAGGCGGCGCTGGCGGTGGAGGACGCCGCGCGCGCGGTCGCCGGCGTCACCAACAGCGAGGGCGGCACCGCGAGCCACAGCCGCACCCGCATCGCGCTGGCGACCAGCCACGGCTTCGCGGGCGGCTATGGCGCGAGCGGCCACAGCCTGTCGGCGAGCGTCATCGCCGGCGAGGGCGCGGCCATGCAACGCGACTATGGCTGGCACGGCGCGCATCACCTGTCCGACCTCGAAAGCGCGGCAGAGATCGGCGCGCGCGCAGGCAACCGCACCGTCGCCCGTCTGAACCCCGGCAAGGCGCCGGTCGGCAAGGTGCCGGTGGTGTTCGACCCGCGCGTCGGGTCGGGGCTGATCGGCCATCTGCTCGGCGCGATCGCCGGACCCGCGATCGCGCGCGGCACCAGCTTCCTGCTCGGCAAGGAAGAGGAGCAATTGTTCGACAGCGCCATCGTCATCCGCGACGAACCGCATCGCCCGCGCGGCCTGCGCAGCCGCGCCTTCGACGGCGAGGGGCTGCCAACCGCGGCACGCGACATCGTCGCCGACGGACGGATCACCGGCTGGCTGCTCGACACCGCCTCGGCCAAGCAGCTCGGCCTCGCGCCCACCGGCCATGCGAGCCGCGGCGGCGGCGCGTCGGGGGTGGGCGCGAGCAACCTCCACCTCGCGCCGGGCAGCGTCTCGCCCGAAGCGCTGATCGCCGATATCGACGAAGGCGTGTTCGTCACCGAGCTGATCGGCCAGGGCGTCAACCCGGTGACCGGCGACTATAGCCGCGGCGCGTCGGGCTTCGTCATCCGCGGCGGCGAGATCGCGGGGCCGATCGCCGAATTCACCGTCGCCGGAAACCTGATCGACATGTTCCGCGCGCTCGTTCCCGCCGACGACCTCGCATTCCGCCATGCGACCAATGCGCCGACGCTGCGCATCGACGGCATGACCGTCGCCAGCAGCTGAACGCCGCCGCCATGCCCGCCCGCAATCTGGAGGCCGTGATCGCCGCGACGCGCGAAGTCGGCGACATGGCGATGGCGCGATGGCGCGGCGAGGGGCGGCCGGTCGACGTCTGGCACAAGTCGCACGACAATCCGGTCAGCGACGTCGATCTGGCGGTCGATGCGCGGCTGAAGGCGGTGCTCGGCGCGATGGTGCCGGAGGCCGGCTGGCTGTCGGAGGAAACCGCCGACAACAGCGACCGGCTCGGCAGGCGCGCGATGTGGTGCGTCGATCCGATCGACGGCACGCGCGACTTCATCCGCGGCCGTCCGGGCTGGGCGGTGTCGGTAGCGCTGGTCGTCGACGGGGCGCCCGAACTCGGCGTCCTCTACGCCCCTGCGCTCGACGAATTGTGGGTCGCGCAGCGCGGGCAGGGCGCCACGCTGAACGGCGAAGCGCTGCGCGCCAGCCGCCGCATGATCTTCGACGGGTCGCGCGTCCCCGCCGACAGCCTGCCCAAGATCGACCGCGACCTGGTGATGGTCACCAAGCCGAACAGCATCGCGCTGCGCATGGCGCTGGTCGCCGACGACCGCGCCGACCTCGTCGCGACGCTGCGCTGGGGCTTCGAGTGGGACGTCGCCGCCGCCGCGCTGATCGCGGCCGAGGCGGGCGCGGCGGTGACCGACGCCTTCGGCGAGCCACTCCTCTTCAACACGCCGGGCGCCCAGGCGTTCGGCGTCATCGCCTGCGCCCCCGGCATCCACCGCGCCGTCGTCGCCCGCCTCCACGACCGCGCGGCCCAAATCGCTCCCTCGACTTCATAGCCGGCCTCGGCGCCTTTCTCTCTTGCCGACCCGAGCCGCTGCTGCCATTCAAAAAGGGAGGCGGCAGGGGATAAGGCGCGATGCAGCCGATACGACATTCAAAATCGGGCCACCGACGCATCATCCCCGCTGTTCTTGCTTTAGCCATGGCGATCTTGGGATCGTTGCCGGGAACGGCCAAGGAGACGCGGCCCATCGATGGCCGCCCCCTGTTCAACGACATATTCAATCCCGAAACCTATTTCCCCTTCGGCTGGCGCAGCGCCAGCGTCAACGAGCTCATCCTGACCGTCCGCGTCAGCGCCCGCGACGACATTCTTCCGGCCTATGCCCTCGCGATCGCCTATGTCTGCACGCCGGCGGGCGAAAACCGGATGTCCTGCGATCATGTC
Organism: uncultured Sphingopyxis sp.; assembly: GCA_937873425.1. Lineage (GTDB taxonomy): Bacteria > Pseudomonadota > Alphaproteobacteria > Sphingomonadales > Sphingomonadaceae > Sphingopyxis. Next base: position 11,652 of record CALMYE010000213.1, read on the forward strand.
GCGCGGATGTTGCGCGTCCCGCACGCGCCGGGAGAGGAATTCAGCGCAGCCTTGAACCTCGCAGCGGCGGTCCAGCAGGCGACCTCCAAGCAGCAACGCAATGCAGCCCTCGAAAAAGCTGAACTGGAATGGGTGGAGACAAGCCTCTGGACATGCGAGGGCGCGATCGAAGCCTTCGATCGCCTCGCAACCGATGCGGACTGGCAGCCGAACCTGCATTATAGTCGGCTAAAGCTGGAACACCGCGATTTGATTCTTCACCCCGCCCAGATGTGGATCAAGATGCAGGGTGAGTTTCGCATCGCCAGCTATGAAGGGTGGCGGAACAATGCCGGTGCATCGGGCGGCGTAAACCAACTCGTCGCCACCCTCGACAAATGCTGGCAACCGGCGAAAGCGCCGCCGCCCTGGAAAATCTGATTCGCGATGGGTTTCGCAGAGCCGTTCCGGCTTTTCGCCAGCCCCCGTGACCCCGCCGCAAACCGCCGCAGTTCGCTTGACTTTCCGCCCGACTCGCCCTAATTGCGCCTTCCATTCCGACAGCATGACCGGACGGCGAAGCGCTGCAAGCGTGTTCGTGGTCCGTTTTTTGCGTTGGAAAACAGACGCTTTGAGATAGGGCCTGTCGCCAGCAGGCCCTGTGGAGCAGGAGAAAGAACAGCATGGCACGTATCGCGGGCGTCAACCTGCCCACCAACAAGCGCGTGATCATCGCGCTCACCTATATCCACGGCATCGGCCGCAAGACCGCCGTCGACATCGCCGACAAGCTGGGCATCGACCACAGCCGCCGCATCCAGGACCTCTCGGACGCCGAGATCCTCCAGATCCGCGAAACGCTCGACGCCGACCATACGGTCGAGGGCGACCTGCGCCGCAACACGGCGATGAACATCAAGCGGCTGATGGACCTCGCCTGCTATCGCGGGCTGCGCCATCGCAAGGGCCTGCCGGTCCGCGGCCAGCGCACGCACACCAATGCGCGCACCCGCAAGGGCAAGGCCAAGCCGATCGCCGGCAAGAAGAAGTAAGCCCGGTTTTCCCGCGCCGGTGGCCGCCCTCATGGCCCCTCGCCCCGGCCCGCTTCAGGATTAGGTAGGATACGCAATCATGGCTCGTGAACCGCAGCGCCTTCGCCGGCGCGAACGCAAGAATATCTCGTCGGGCGTCGCCCACGTGAACGCCACCTTCAACAACACGATGATCACCATCACCGACGCGCAGGGCAACGCCATCGCCTGGTCGAGCGCCGGCATGATGGGCTTCAAGGGCAGCCGCAAGTCGACTCCCTATGCCGCGCAGGTCTGCGCCGAGGACGCCGGCAAGAAGGCCGCCGAACATGGCGTCCGCACGCTGGAAGTCGAAGTCAAGGGCCCCGGCGCCGGTCGTGAATCGGCGCTGCGCGCGCTGCAGGCCGTCGGTTTCCACATCACGTCGATCCGCGACGTGACGCCGATCCCGCACAATGGTGTCCGCCCGGCCAAGCGCCGCCGCGTCTGACGCCTTTTTCGGGCGGTCCAGCCGGGTCGCCCGTACCAAATCCTCGCTGGACCGGCAGCCGACCCCTGCCCGTCCCGCCCAAAGCAAAGGGAAGTCCATGACTGTCAATATCCGGAACTGGCAGGAATTGAAGAAGCCCAGCAACCTGGAAATCAAGGCTGGCGGCGACGGCAAGCGCAAGGCGACCTTCGTCGCCGAGCCGCTCGAGCGCGGTTTCGGCCTGACGCTCGGCAACGCGCTGCGCCGCGTGCTGCTGTCGTCGCTCCAGGGCGCTGCGATCACCTCGATCAAGATCGAGAATGTGCTGCATGAGTTCAGCAGCCTCGCCGGCGTGCGCGAGGACGTCACCGACATCGTCCTCAACGTGAAGCAGATCGCGCTCAAGATGGAAGGCGAAGGCCCGAAGCGGCTTCAGCTTTCGGCCACCGGTCCCGCGACCGTCAAGGCCGGCGACATCATGGTGTCGGGCGACATCAAGGTGATGAACCCGAACCATGTCATCTGCCACCTCGACGATGGTGCGACGCTGAACATGGAACTCGTCGCCGACACCGGCAAGGGCTATGTCCCCGCCACCGCCAACCGTCCCGTCGATGCGCCGATCGGCCTGATCCCGGTCGACTCGCTCTTCTCGCCCGTGCGTCAGGTCGCCTACAAGGTCGACAATGCCCGCATCGGTCAGGAACTGGACTATGACAAGCTGAACCTGACCGTCGAAACCGACGGCACGGTCACCCCGGAAGATGCCGTCGCCTATGCCGCGCGCATCCTTCAGGACCAGCTTCAGGTCTTCGTCCACTTCGAAGAAGCGATGAACGACAGCGGCCTGATCGGCGTCGCGGCTCCGTCGTCGACGGCGGACGAATCGGACGTCAACCAGCTCAACCGCTTCCTCCTCAAGAAGGTCGACGAACTGGAACTGTCGGTCCGTTCTGCAAACTGCCTGAAGAACGACAACATCATCTACATCGGCGACCTGGTCCAGAAGACCGAGGCCGAGATGCTCCGTACGCCGAACTTCGGCCGCAAGTCGCTCAACGAGATCAAGGAAGTGCTCTCGTCGATGGGGCTGCGCCTCGGCATGGACATCCCCGGCTGGCCGCCGGAAAATATCGAGGAAATGGCCAAGAAGCTGGAGCAGGAGCTGCTGGGTTAAGCGACAATCCTTCTCCCTTTGGGAGAAGGATACGCAGCCTTATCGCGAAGCGATTAGGCGGAGTTGGATGAGGGGTCCTGCGCGCTCAGGCGAGGACCGAGCCCCTCACCCAGCTTCAACTAGGCGGCAAGCCGCCAAGTTTTCGCAACCCTCTCCCAACGGGAGGGGGATCGGCAACGGGAATGGGTCGGCCCGCAAATCGACCTGGTCTGGGCTACCTCACACGGGCCCTTAACGAACGAAGGAAGAAATCATGCGTCATAAATCGGGTGGCCGTAAACTTCAGCGCACCAGCGCGCATCGCACGGCCCTGTTCCGCAACATGTCGGCCTCGCTCATCAAGCATGAGCAGATCACGACCACCGTCGCCAAGGCGAAGGAACTGCGCCCCTATGTCGAAAAGCTGATCACGCTCGCCAAGCGCGGCGGCCTCGCCAACCGCCGCCTCGCGCAGAGCCGCCTGCTCGACGACACGCAGCTGAAGAAGCTCTTCGACGTGCTCGCGACGCGCTACGCCGACCGCAATGGCGGCTATACCCGCATCATCAAGGCGGGCATCCGCGCCTCGGACGCGGCGCCGATGGCGATTATCGAATTCGTCGACCGCGACGTCGATGCCAAGGGCCAGGATTCGGGCCCGGTGCAGAATTTCGACGAGGAACTGGAAGAGGCGTAAGCTTCGGTCCGGTAACGGAATCAAGGGCGGCGTCCGAAAGGATCGCCGCCCTTTTTCGTTTCCGTTCAAACCCCTCCCCTTCAGGGGAGGGGCAGCGAGACTTGGTCCGGCGTCAGCCGGGCCTTTAGTCGAGCGGGGTGGGGGCCATCGGCCTTGCGCCACTCCGCGAGACCCCACCCCAACCCCTCCCCTGAAGGGGAGGGGCTTATCCTGCTTGCAACTCCACCCACCGCGTCACGCCGATCGCGTCCAGAAACGCCGCGTCGTGGCTCACCACCAGCAGCGCGCCGTCATAGGCCGCCAGCCCCGCCTCGACCGCCTCCAGCGAATCGATATCGAGATGGTTGGTCGGCTCGTCGAGGATCAGCAGCAGCGGCGGCCGCGGCGCGCCGAGCGTGCAGGCGAGCCCCGCGCGCAGCATCTGTCCGCCGCTGAGCGTGCCGACGGTCTGCAGCGCCGCGTCGGCGCGGAAGCGGAAGCGCGCGAGCGCCGCGCGGCACGCATTCTCGCCGGCCTCGGGATGCAGCCGCCGGAAATTGTCGCGGATCGACGCTGCGGGGTCGAGCAGCGATACCGTCTGATCGAGCATCGCATGCTCCGACACCACGCGCACCTGCCCCGCCCAAGGCTGCAACACGCCGGTGAGCAGCCCAAGCAAGGTCGTCTTGCCCGACCCGTTGGGTCCGGTGATCGCGACGCGCTCGGGCCCGGTCACGGTGAAGGACAGGCCGTCGATCACCGGCACGCCCGGCGCATAGCCCGCCCGGACATCCGCGACCTCCACCACCGTGCGGTTCGCCGCCAACCCGCTCGGCGCGATCTCCACGGTCAGCGGCTGCAGCACCTCGACCCGCGCCCGCGCGTCGGCGAGCGCCGCGTCGGCTTCGCTCCGCTTGCGTGTCGCAAGCCGCGCGCCCGCGCCGCCGCTGTCCTCCGCCCGGTCCTTCATGGCGCCCAGCAGAATGCGCGGCAGGTCGCCCTTCGCCGCCTTCTTGCGCCCGGCCTTGTCGCGCCGCGCCTGCCGCTCGGCCGCCGCCTGCGCCTCGCGCGCTGTCTGCGCCTTGCCGCGCTCGGCGTCGGCAAGCGCCGCCTCGGCATTCGCCAGTTCGGCCGCCTTGCGCGCGCGGTAGACGCTCCAATTCCCGCCATAGCGCGCCGCGCCGAGCGCGGTCAGCTCGACGATCGCGTCCATTTCTTCGAGCAGTTCGCGGTCGTGGCTGACGACGATCGTGCCGTCGCGCCAGCCGGCGATCAGGTCGATCACCGCGCGCCGCCCGTCGCGGTCGAGATTGTTGGTCGGCTCGTCGAGCAGCAGGAAATCGGGCTCGGCGAGGATCGCCGCCGCCAGCGCCGCGCGCGTCCGCTGCCCGCCCGACAGCGCGGCGAGCGGCGCATCGGACGCGGCGTCGAGCCCGACGCGCGCCATCGCCTCCGCGATCCGCGCCTCGAGCATCCAGTCGGCCTCGGCCAGTTCCTCGGCGCTCGCTTCGCCCGCCTCGGCGCGCGCGAGCAGCGCCAGCGCCCCGGTCGCGCCGAACAGGTCCGCGACCGTTTCGCCGGGTCGCGGCTGCACACTCTGGCGCAGCAGCGCGACCGTTCCGTTCACCGTGGCGGCCCCCGCCTGGGGAACGAGGTCGCCGGCCAGCAGGCGCAGCAATGTCGTCTTGCCGACGCCGTTGCGCCCGACAAGCCCGGTGCGCTCGGCGGCAAAACTCAGGTCGAGGCCGCTGAACAGCGGTCGGGCGTCAAGGGTGGTATAGTGAAGATTCGAAAGGGTGATCGCGGGCATGGGGGACGTCCTGCAAGGCAAAGCATTCGGGCGACAGCTTTGCAGGGAAATCCATGATCGTGACTTTCGGCTTCGGTTTGGAGCTGCCGAGATAGGCGGCGCGGCGCGCGCGCGCAAGGGCGTCCCCGGCGTCGGCGGAATGACGCCGGTGGTGACGCGGTTTGAAAGCGGCGTGATTTTGTTTCTCCGTCACCCCGGACCTGATTGGTGATTGTCCCGTTCGGACAGGTAGCTGATCCCCGGCGAAAGCCGGGGTCCATGCGCCATGGCGTCGTGCCGACTGGACCCCGGCTTTCGCCGGGGATCGGCTATGTCCCCAACGGGACAAGCGTCGACTTGATCCGGGGTGACGGAAAGGAGAAGTCGAACCGGACACAGCCAAATCCGGGCACCATCATTGCACATCTTCGCTTGACATGCAGCCTGTTCAGTCAGATATTTCTGTTATGACAGAAATTAAGGAACATGCTCCGAGT
>CALMYE010000214.1 GCA_937873425.1 uncultured Sphingopyxis sp.
AAGCTCGACATGGACATGCTCAAGCGGCCGGTGAACGTCGGCTTTTCGGGCGGCGAGAAGAAGCGCAACGAGATGGTGCAGATGGGCATCCTCGACCCGACGCTGGCGATCCTCGACGAGACCGACTCCGGCCTCGACATCGATGCGCTGCGCGTCGTCGGCGACGGGATCAATACGATCATGCGCCGCCCCGACAAGGCGGTGCTGCTGATCACCCACTATCAGCGGCTGCTCGACTATGTGCAGCCCGATTTCGTCCACGTCCTCGCCGCCGGACGCATCGTCAGGTCGGGCGGTCCCGAACTGGCGCGCGCACTCGAAGAACATGGTTATGCGGAGATCGCGGCGTGATGAGCGTGCTTCCCACACCTTCTCCCCTTGGGAGAAGGATACGAAGCCTTGCCGGCTTGCCGGCCAGGCGCAGCTGGATGAGGGGTTCTGCCGTCGAGAGCGCACAGCCCCTCACCCAGCTTCGCCTAGCGAACAAGTTCGCAAGGCAGCGCGACCCTCTCCCAATGGGAGAGGGAGGATGATGGCTACCCTCCCCACCCGCCGCGACGAAGCGTGGCGCTATGCCGACATCGACGCGGTCGCCGCGGCATGGCCGCTGCCCGCGCCCGAGAGCATCATGGTGCCCGCAGGCGGCAGCTTCGCTCGGGCGATCGTGCAAGACGGTGGCGACATTCGCCAGATCGCGCTCACCCTTGGCAAGGGTGCGGTCGCGAAACTGCACGTGCTCAACATCGGCGGCCCCTATGGCCGCATCGAACTCGCCGTCACGCTGCACGAGGGCGCCGACTTCACCCTCGGCGCGGCGCAGATCGGCGGGGGCGAGCAGAATCTCGAAATCGTCACCACCGTCACCCATGCCGAACCCGGCGCGACGTCGCGGCAGGTCGTGCGATCGGTCCTCGGCGGCACGGCGACCGGCACCTATCTGGGCAAGGTCGCGGTCGCGCGCGGGGCGCAGCAGACCGACAGCGAGCAGAATGTGAAGGCGATGCTGCTCGACCGCAGCGCCACCGCCAACGCCAAGCCCGAGCTGGAAATCTTTGCCGACGATGTGAAGTGCGCGCACGGCTGTGCGATCGGCGAGCTCGATGCGGCGGCGCTCTTCTATCTCCAGTCGCGCGGACTGCCACCCGCCGAGGCGAAGAAGATATTGCTGCAAGCCTTTGTCGCGGGCGTGTTCGACAGCGCGGAGGAGGAGGCGCGGTTGCAGGAACTGGCGCTGGCGAAGCTGGGGGAATTGGTGTGAGCGAGGCTCGAACCGATCCTCCCCGGAACGGGGAGGTGGCAGCCGGAACGGCTGACGGAGGGGGTTCGCGTCCTTCGACGTCGCTTGAGGCCGCCCGCCCCCTCCACCATGCTTCGCATGGTCCCCCTCCCCATTCCGGGGAGGATTTGCGGAAGGACTTCCCCGGCCTCACTCCCGGCTGGCATTATCTCGACACCGCCGCGACGGCGCAGAAGCCGCAGGCGGTGCTCGATGCATGCAATCTCGCGATGGGGCGCAACTATGCGACCGTCCACCGCGGCGTCTATGCGCGATCGGCCGACATGACGCTCGCCTATGAGGCGGCGCGGCGGCGGGTCGCGGCGTTCATCAGCGGGCGCGAAGAGCAATGCGTGTTCGTGCGCGGCGCGACCGAGGCGATCAACCTCGTCGCCTACAGCCACCCCCGCAAGGGCCGCGTGCTGCTGTCGGTGCTCGAACATCACAGCAATATCGTGCCGTGGCAGCTCGCAGGGTGGCAGGTCGACGTCTGCCCGTTGACCGAGGACGGCCGCATTGACCTTGATGCCGCCGAAAAGCTGCTGACGCCCGAGCACAATATGGTCGCCTTCGCGCATGTCTCGAACGTGCTCGGCAGCCCGCTCGACGTCGCGCGCGCGGCGGAGCTGGCGCACCGGGTCGGCGCCGAACTGCTGATCGACGGGTGCCAGGCGGTGCCGCGCCTGCCGGTCGATGTGACGGCACTGGGGTGCGACTATTATGTCTTTTCGGGTCACAAGCTCTACGGCCCGACCGGCATCGGCGTCTTGTGGAGCGACAAGCTCGACGCGCTGCCCTCGTGGCAGGGGGGCGGGTCGATGATCGACCGGGTGAGTTTCGAGCGCACCACCTACGCCCCCGCGCCGACGCGATTCGAGGCCGGGACGCCCGCGATCGTCGAGGCGCTGGGGCTGGCGGCGGCGGTCGATTATGTCGATGCGGTCGGCATCGAGGCGATCCAGGCGCACGAATGCGCACTGGTCGGCACGCTACGCGAACAACTGGCGCGGCGGAACAGCATCACGCTCTTCGGCCCCGAAAACAGCGCCGGAATCGTCAGCTTTTCGATGGCGGGGGTTCATCCGCACGACATCGGCACTATCTTGGACGAAAGCGGGGTCGCAATCCGCGCCGGGCACCATTGCGCGCAGCCGCTGATGGAGCATCTGGGCGTGCCCGCGACCGCGCGCGCGAGTTTCGGGCTTTACAGCAACGGCGATGATATAGCGGCGCTGATCGACGGCCTCGCCCGCGTCGAGAGGATTTTCGGATGAGCGAGGATCGGATGATCAAGGTAGAGGAAGTGGAAAGCGTCGAGGCGCCGCCGAAGGCGCGCGTCGGGGACATGGAAACCGCGCCCGAGAAGCTGGAACGCAAGCGCGACTATCTGGAGGGCTTCCTCGCGGCCAAGCCCGCCGCGGCCGACCCGCACGGCGTCGGCGGCGACCTCTACGAGGCCGTCATCGCGGCGCTGAAGGACATCTACGATCCCGAAATTCCGGTGAACATCTACGACCTCGGCCTGATCTACAATGTCGAGATCGACGAGGGACATGTCGTCGTCACCATGACGCTGACCACCCCGCACTGCCCGGTCGCCGAATCGATGCCCGCCGAGGTCGAGCTGCGCGTCGGCGCGGTGCCGGGGGTCGGCGACGCCGAGGTCAACCTCGTCTGGGACCCGCCCTGGTCGCCGCAGAATATGAGCGACGAGGCGCGGCTGGAGTTGGGGATGTTGTAAAAATCCTTCTCCCCTCGGGGGAGAAGGATACGAAGCCTTGTCGCCTTGGCGACTAGGCGCAGTTGGATGAGGGACATGCGAGCCGAAGGCTCGCGCGGTCGCAAACGACCGCAACCCCTCACCCAGCTTCGACTAGCCAGCAAGCTGGCAAGTCTGCGCAACCCTCTCCCGATGGGAGAGGGGAAGGAGTGACGAATGACGACGCTGAGAACCCGCCCTGCCGCCGTGGCGCTGACGCCCGCCGCCGAGGCGCGCATCGCCAAGCTGATGGCGTCGGCACCCGCCGATGCGATCGGCGTCAAGCTGTCGACTCCGCGCCGCGGCTGTTCGGGGCTCGCCTATTCGGTCGACTATGTCACCGAGGAAGCGAAGTTCGACGAGAGGATCGAGACGCCGGGCGGCATCTTCTACATCGACGGCGCATCGGTCCTCTATCTGATCGGCAGCACGATGGACTGGGTCGAGGACGACTTCACCGCCGGCTTCGTGTTCGAGAATCCGAACGCCAAGGGCGCGTGCGGCTGCGGCGAGAGCTTCACGGTCTGACGATGCGGGTGCGCGGCTTCGGGGAGACGGCGCGCGTCATCTTCCATTCGCGCCCGCGCTGACCATCGGTTTCGCGTTCCTTTTATGCTATGCTCCCCGCTTCAGGGGGGAGAAGTGCCATGACGCGCATTTTCTATCTGGCCTATGCGGCCGTCGCCTA
>CALMYE010000215.1 GCA_937873425.1 uncultured Sphingopyxis sp.
TGGTGACCCCTACGGGACTCGAACCCGTGTTTTCGCCGTGAAAGGGCGACGTCCTAGACCGCTAGACGAAGGGGCCGTCGATCGGTGAAGCGGCGCCTTAGACGGGCATATCCGCGCGGTCAAGCGCTTCGGCAGGGCGGCACGGCGCGATCGCCCGTCAGTCGGCCCAGGCGGCGTCCTCGACATGGAGTTCGGCGGCGGGGCGGCTGCCCCAGTCGTCGCGTTTCGCGCGCCCCGCGAGCCACAGCTTGCGGCTCCCCCGCGTGTGGAGCAGCGTCTGGCCGAGTTCGGTCTCCGCGCTGCGGAAGGCGATCGCCTTGAAGCGCGCGCCGTCGTCGCCCGCCACGATCAGCCGGACATGGTCGGTGCCGACCACCCCCGATTCGACGATCCGCACCGGCCCGGTCGCGACGCGCGGCGCGGGCCAGCCGGCGCCATAGGGGCCGGCGCTCTCGATCGCCTCGCACCACAGCGGACTGATCCCGCGCGGCGCCAGAACCGCGTCGATCAGCAGCGACTTGTCGCCGCTTGCGCGCTCGACATCCGCCGCCAGCCGGTCGTTCAGGAAGGCGCCGAGCGCGTCGATCTGGCCGGCCTTGACGGTCAGCCCCGCCGCCATCGCATGGCCGCCGCCCGCGACGAGCAGCCCCGTCTCCTTCGCCGCAAGCACCGCCGCGCCGAGATCGACGCCCGAGATCGAGCGTCCCGACCCCTTGCCCACGCCAGCCTCGTCGAGCGCGATCACGATGGCGGGGCGGTGCAGTTTCTCCTTCAGCCGCCCGGCGACGATGCCGATCACGCCCGGATGCCAGCCCTGACCGGCGACGATTGCGACCGGCGCGTTGGCGGTGCGTTCGCTCATCGCCATCGCCTCTTCGAGCACCGCCGCCTCGATCGCGCGGCGCTCCTCGTTGAGGCGATTGAGTTCCTGCGAGATGTCGGCCGCCTCCTGCGGGTCGCTGGTGGTGAGCAGGCGGACGCCGAGGTCGGACTTTCCGACGCGCCCGCCGGCGTTGATGCGCGGCCCGAGCGCGAAGCCCATGTCGCTCGCGGTCGGCGCCCTGGTCAGCCGCGCCGCGTCCATCAGCGCCGCGAGCCCGACATTGCCGCGCCGCGCCATGATCTTGAGGCCCTGCGTCACCAGCGCGCGGTTGAAGCCGGTCAGCCGCGCGACGTCGGCGACGGTGCCGAGCGCGACGAGGTCGAGCAGCTCGATTAGCGCGGGCTCCTCCCGGCTCGCGAAGAAGCCGCGCCCGCGCAGCGTGCGCAGCAGCGCCGCACCGAGCAGGAAGGCGACCCCGACCGCGGCGAGATTGCCGTGGGCCGCGGCCTCCGCCGCCTCGTCGAGCCGGTTGGGGTTCACCACCGCGAGGGCGTCGGGCAAATGGCTCGCGCACTGGTGATGGTCGACGACGATCACCTCGACCCCCGCGGCCCTGGCTTCGGCGATAGCGTCGAACGCCTGCGCGCCGCAATCGACGGTGACGACGAGCTTCGACCCCGCCTCGCCGATCTTCACCAGCGCTGCGCCCGACGGGCCATAGCCCTCCATAAGCCGGTCGGGGATATAGGCGCCGACCGGAACATCGAGCGCGCGCAGCAGCCGCACGAGCAGCGCGGCCGAGGTCGCGCCGTCGACGTCGTAGTCGCCGAAGATGGTGACCGCTTCCCTGGCCTCGACCGCGTCGGCGATGCGCGCGGCGGCGGCGTCCATGTCCCTGAACAGCGCCGGGTCGGGCATGAAGCCGCGCAACGTCGGCGCGCGCTGCCGCTCGATATCGTCGCGCGCCACCCCGCGCGCGAGCAGCAATTGGGTGACGAGGTCGTCGGGGGCGAGGCTTTCGCCGCCCATGCCGGCGCTCGTCCGCCGCCAGTGCCACGGCTGGCCGGCGATCGAGCGCGTGATGCCCAAGGCCGTATCGCGTGCCAAGTCGTTCATCGCCGCGCCCTCGCCGCCAGGATGCGCGCGCGCAGGTCCTTCGCGGTGCCGATCGGGATGGCGGGGATTTCATGCGCGGCGAGCGAACTGCCGCCCGGCACGCCGAACACCAGCGTCGCGAGGCCGAGCGGGCGCAGGATGATATCGGTCTTCAGGTCGACGCTCTGCACCGAGGCATGCGGCAGCAGCGTCAGGCGCGGCTTCCAGAAGCCGCGGCGGATCGCGAGTTGCCCCCCGGCGTCGTGCCAGCGGTGGAAGCTCGCGCCGACCAGCGCCGCGACGGCGATCAGCGGCGCGATGAGCACCGCGATCCAGCCGAGGGGCTGGCCCAGCGCGATCGCGGCCGTCCCCGCCGCCGCGCAGATCGCCGCGCCGACATAGCCGCCGAGCGCGACGATGCGGTGGCTGCGCGCCCACGCCGGGCCGGGCGCGGGGCGCGCGATCGCGACCTCGGCCAGCACCGGGTCGATCTCGCCCAGCCGGCCGAAGGGGACGACCTGATGGTCGCGCTCCTTCCCGCCGTCGCTCGCCAGGCTCTGCAGGCGCAGCTCGTGCCAGCCGAAGCGCTTGCGCAGCCAGCCGGTGACGAGGATCGCCGCCTGCACGCGCCGCACCGGCATCGCGACGTCGGTGCGCGTCGTCAGCCCGCGCGTGCGGCGCAGCGCGCGGGGCTCGCAGGTCAGGCGGAAGCCCCAGTTGGCGAGGATCATGGTGACGATGCCGCTGAGGAAGCCGATCGACAGCAGCGACAGCACGCCGCCGATCCCCGCGATCCAGCGATGCGCGAGAAGCCAGGTGTCGAGCCCGTAGCGCTCGGCGAGGTCCATCCAGTCGCCGGGGTTGAAGACGTTGAAGTCGAAGGGCAGCAGATCGTCGAAGAACTGCATCGCCGCGCCGAAGATGGCGAGCGCGGCGAGCGAGAAGTTGAACAGACCGGCAAGCAGCAGCCGGCGCGGGCTCATCGCGAAGAGCAGCCGGTCCTCGGCCGGGGCGGCGGCTTCGGCTGCACTCTCGGCGGCGGGCGCGGCGCTGCGGTGGGCGCGGATCGTCGTGCGCAGCGCCTGCGCCGCGTCGAGCGCGATCGCGTCGAGCTCGGCCTCATTCTCCTTGCCGCCCGCCCCCGTCTCGAACCCCACCTTGGCGATGCCGAGCGCGCGGGCGATCAGGCCTTGCTCGATGCTGACGTCCTGGATGCGGTCGAAGGGGATGGTGCGGTGCTGGCGCGACAGCACGCCGCTTTCGATCACCACCTCGTCCGCGCCGACGAGGAAGCGGAAGCGCAGCCACTGGAGCCAGGCGACGGCCAGCGAAATAGCCAGAAAGGCGAGCAGCGCGGGGACGATCCAGATCCATTTGCCGGCGATGCCGAGCGCGGCGATGGCGGGCAGGAAATTCAGCGATTTCGGCCCCAGCCCGACGAGCGCGAGCGCGAGCGTCGCGGGATGCAGCCGCTGCCAGTCGGCGTCGGACGGCGGCACTGCGGGAAGGGCGGCGGCGCCGTCGCTCATGCGAAATCGGTCTGGATGTGGCGGCGGATCGTCTCGCGCATCGCCGCGGCGAGGGGCGCGGGCAGGCCGGGCAGGGTGACCGTGCTGTTGTGCGTGCCCGAGGTGTGGACGATCAGGTGCGACAGGCCGAACCAGCGCTCGACCGGCCCCTGGCCGACGTCGATATGCTGGACGCGCACGAAGGGGACGATGGTGTCGGTGCGGAACAGCCAGCCGCGCGCGACGCGCAGCTCGTCCGCGCCCATATGATAGCCCCAGCGCCGCGCGCGCCGCGACGGAAAGACCGCGACGAACAGGATCGCGACGGCCCAGGCGAGCGCGGTGACCAGCCCGTACGGCCCCTCGATATGGCGGATCAGCAGCGCGTCGAAACCGCTCGCCCCGATCGCCAGCGGCACCATGTTGAGCGCCGCGGTCACGCGCAGCACATGCGCGAAGCGCGGGTCCACCGGTTCGAGCCCCTCGGCGGCGTTGATCGCGGCGGGGTCGAAAGGGTCGATCGGGTGATGGGCGGGGGCGTCGGTCATGGTCCTCCGTTAGTCGGTCGGCGGGTCAGGGCACAACCACATTGAAGCGCGGGTCGGCGGGCGGGTGCAGCGCGAACCAGGCCAGGAACGCC
>CALMYE010000216.1 GCA_937873425.1 uncultured Sphingopyxis sp.
GCAGCACATGGCTGACCTTGCCCGACCCGCTCGCGCAGGCGCTGCCGAGCGAGAAAGCGACGTTGCGCGCGTCGGACATCAGCCGCAGGCCGTTCACCCCTTCGCGCCGGATATTGAGATTGCCGTGCCAGCGGCGTTCAAGATCGCCGTTAACCGTCCATTCGGGCAGCATGTCCATCGCCAGCGACCGCAGAAGCTCGACATGGCCGCGGTCGGCGTCGAAGCGCTCGGCCGCGAGCGCCGCCGCCGCGCCAAAACCGGCGCACAGCGCGGGCGAAACGGTGCCCGAGCGCATCCCCTGCTCCTGCGCGCCGCCGAGCATGAAGGGCGGCAGATCGACGCCGTCCTTCACCCAGAGAGCGCCGATGCCCTTCGGTCCGTGAATCTTGTGCGCGGATATGGCGATCAGGTCCGGCCCCTCGGGAATGGCGACGCGGCCATAGCCCTGCACTGCGTCGCACAGCAGCAGGCTGTCCTTTGCATGCGCCGCGGCGGTGAATTCGGCGACCGGCTGGATCGTCCCGACCTCGTTGTTGACCAGCATGACCGCGACGATGCCGCCTTCGGGAATCGACGCGTCGTCGGGGGGCAGCGCGAGGCCCGCACCGTCAACGGGCAGCATCGCGGCGTTCAGCTTTTCGAGGCAGATCAGCGACCCCGGATGCTCGATCGTCAGCCCCGCAGCGCCGCCGGGCTTTGCCTCGGCGCCGCGCAGCAGCGCCCAGTTGAGCGCCTCGGTCGCGCCCGAGGTGAAGAAGGTGCGGCCGCCCTTGGGCAGCAGCGCCGCGACCTGATCGCGCGCGACCTCGACCGCCGCGGCGGCGGCGCGCCCCGCCTTGTGCGTGCTCGACGGGTTGGCGAAACCATCACCCTCGCCCGGCCCCGCCAGCCAGCGCAGCATCGCCTCGCGCGCCTCGGGCGCGAGCGGTGTGGTGGCCTGGTAGTCGAGGTAGATCATCCGGCCAGCACCGTTTTCAACTCCGCTCGTATCGCGCCATGCTCTCCATCATCGTCACTCCGGACTTGATCCGGGGTCCCGCTCAGCCACGCCGGAAAAGCGGGACCCCGGATCAAGTCCGGGGTGACGAATGGAGGACAATAGGCACCTTATTGCGAACGATTCGCAAAAGTTGCAACTTGCAACGCGATTTCTATATAGGCGCCACTTCCGCTCCGCCACCCCTCGCTCAAGCGAATCGGTGGTCAGCCCGACACAAATGAAGGTGCGCCCATGCCCGACGTCATTTTCCCCGGCCCCGAGGGCCGCATCGAAGGCCGTTTCTCGCCCCCGCCGCGCCCGCGCGCGCCGGTCGCGCTGATCCTCCACCCGCACCCGCAGGGCGGCGGCACGATGAACGACCGCATCACCCAGGCGATGTACAAGAGCTTCGTCGCGCGCGGCTTCGCGGTGCTGCGCTTCAATTTCCGCGGCGTCGGGCGCAGCCAGGGCGTCTTCGACAACGGCATCGGCGAGCTGAGCGACGCGGCGTCGGCGCTCGACTGGGTGCAGTCCATCCACCCGGAAGCGCAGACGACCTGGGTCGCGGGGTTCAGCTTCGGCGCGTGGATCGGCATGCAATTGCTGATGCGCCGCCCCGAAATCCGCGGTTTCCTGTCGGTCGCGCCGCCGGCGAACATGTACGATTTCAGCTTCCTCGCCCCCTGCCCCTCGTCGGGCATCATCGTCGCGGGCGGCGCCGACGAGATCGTCCCGCCCGCCGCGGTGCAGAAGCTGGTCGACAAGCTGCGCACGCAGAAGGGCATCACCATCCATCACGACGAAATCCCGCGTGCCAACCATTTCTTCGAGCATGAGCTCGACCAGTTGATGAAGAGCCTCGACAATTATCTCGACATGCGGCTCGCGCCCGATTCGCCGATCCGGTGAATCCGATCCTCCCCGCTTGCGGGGAGGTGGCGGCGCGCAGCGCCGACGGAGGGGGATTGCGGTCCTACACGCCGCTGCAGGCCGATAGCCCCCTCCACCGCCTTCGGCGGTCCCCCTCCCCGCGGGGCGGGGAGGATCTTTTTTGCTACTTCACCGGCACCAGCCACACCGCGACATTGGCGAACATCACCAGCGCCGCGACGAACATCAGCAGCGCGCGGCGGCGGTCGCCGGTGCGCAGCACATAGATGGCGCCGCCGGTCAGGACGACGCCGGTCAGCATCAGCACGGACAGGATCGTGTCGGACATGGCGCGGGCTTATCGCGGACGTCACAAATTTGCCACCTCGCTTATGGCCAATCCGCGCGCCTTCGCCTAAAGGCCGCTCATCGATTCCCTTGACCCCAGCGGGAGCCTGCGCCGTGCGCATCGCCATTGCCTCTGACCATGCCGCCTATGAGCTGAAGGCCGCGCTCGCGGCCTGGCTGCGCGGCGAAGGACACGAGGTCGACGATCTCGGCACGAATGGCCCCGACAGCGTCGATTACCCCGACTACGGCTACCGCCTCGCCGAAGCCGTCGCGAGCGGCAGCGCCGAGCGCGGCATCGCGCTCTGCGGTTCGGGGATCGGCATTTCGATCTCGGTCAACCGCAACCCGGCGTGCCGCTGCGCGCGGGTCGACGAGCCGCTGTCGGCCCGCCTCGCGCGCGAGCATAATGACGCGAATGTCATCGCGATGGGCGCGCGGCTGACCGGCATCGACATGGCGAAGGCGTGCCTGACCGCCTTCCTGACCACCGATTTCGCCGGCGACCGGCACGCGCGCCGCGTCGACAAGCTTTCGAATCCGCCCCAACTGGAGACCAGCCGATGACCACCGACACGCTCGACAAGCCCATCAAATCGGCCGGCTATTTCACCGACGGCGTCGCCGCTACCGACCCCGCGGTCGCCGCGGCGATGAAGCATGAGCTGGAGCGCGAGCAATATCAGATCGAGCTGATCGCGTCGGAGAATATCGTCTCCAAGGCGGTTCTCGAAGCGCAGGGGTCGGTCTTCACCAACAAATATGCCGAGGGCTATCCGGGCCGGCGCTATTATCAGGGCTGCGCGCCGTCGGACGAGGTCGAGACGCTGGCGATCGACCGCGCGAAGCAATTGTTCGACTGCAATTTCGCCAACGTCCAGCCGCATTCGGGCGCGCAGGCGAACGGCGCGGTGATGCTGGCACTGACCAAGCCCGGCGCGACGATCCTGGGCATGAGCCTCGACGCCGGCGGCCACCTGACCCACGGCGCCCCGCCCGCCATGTCGGGCAAATGGTTCAACGCGGTGCAGTACGGCGTGCGCCCCGACGATCATCTCGTCGATTTCGATCAGGTCGAACGCCTCGCGAAGGAACATCGCCCGTCGCTGATCATCGCGGGCGGATCGGCCTATCCGCGCACGCTCGATTTCGCGCGCTTCCGCGCGATCGCCGACGATGTCGGCGCGCTGCTGATGGTCGACATGGCGCATTTCGCTGGACTGGTCGCGGGCGGCGCGCATCCCTCCCCGATGGAGCATGCGCATGTCGTCACCACGACAACGCACAAGACGCTGCGCGGCCCGCGCGGCGGCATGATCCTGACCAACGACGAAGCCATTGCCAAGCGCATCAATTCGGCGGTCTTCCCCGGCCTGCAGGGTGGCCCGCTGATGCACGTCATCGCCGCCAAGGCAGTCGCCTTTGGCGAGGCGCTGCGCCCCGAATTCAAACATTATGCGAAGGCAACCATCGCCAATGCGCAGGCGCTCGCGAACCGGCTGAAAGCGCGCGGCGCCGATGTCGTCGCGGGCGGCACCGACACGCATCTCGCGCTGATTGATCTGCGCCCGCTCGGCATCACCGGGCGCGACGCCGATGAGGCGTTGGAGCGTAGCGCGATCACCTGCAACAAGAACGGCGTTCCCTTCGATCCGCTGCCGCCGGTCAAGACCAGCGGCATCCGCGTCGGATCGCCCGCCGGCACGACTCGCGGCTTCGGCATCACCGAGTTCGAGGCGATCGGCGACATGGTGGCGGACGTGCTCGAAGCCTTGCGCGACAAGGGCGAGCATGGCGACGCCGATGTCGAGGCCGACGTCCGGGGCCGCGTCCGCGCGCTGTGCGAACGCTTCCCCATCTATCAGGGCTGATCGATATGGCGCGCCCCAACCCCGAGGAACCGACGCTGGTCGAACTGGCCATCGAAGAGGCCAAGGCGATGGGCAAGCAGGGGATGGACCATCCCTCGACGCGCCCGGTGCTGACCGGCGGCGTGGTGGGAGCCATCGCGGGCGCGGTGCTGCCGGTGGTGAGCTGGCCGGTCGGCCTGTTCGCGGGCGCCGCCATCGCGCTCTACAGCCGGGTGAAACGCTGAACCATGCGCTGTCCCTATTGCGGCCATGAAGACAGTCAGGTGAAGGACAGCCGTCCGACCGAGGACGGCGCCGCGATCCGCCGCCGCCGCCAGTGCGAGGATTGCGGCGCGCGCTTCACCACGTTCGAGCGCATCCAGCTACGCGAGGTCGGCGTGCTCAAGGCCGGCGGCGGGCGTGAGCCCTTCGACCGCGAAAAACTGATGCGCAGCGTCCAGATCGCCTGCCGCAAGCGCCCGATCGACGGCGCGCGCATCGAGCGGCTGGTGTCGGGCATCCAGCGCCAGCTCGAAACCTCGGGCGAAAGCGAGGTGCAGGCGGCGCAGATCGGCGCGATGGTGATGGAGGCGCTCAAGGGCTTCGACAATGTCGCCTATATCCGCTTCGCCAGCGTCTATCGCGACTTCACCGAGGCCAAGGATTTCGAGGAATTCGCCTCGACCATCAGCGAGGCGGCCAAGCGCGACTAAACCCCCTTCCGTATCCCCGAGCGAAGACGAGGGGCCATTTCGAGCGAACAGCAGAGCAAGCGATGACATTCTGGGCCTATATGTTGCGGTGCCGCGATGGCAGCTATTATGTCGGCCACACCGACCAGCTGGAACATCGCATCGGGCAGCATGAAAGCGGCGAAATCCCGGGTTACACGGCGACGAAACGCCCGGTCGAACTGGTCTGGAGTGCCGAATTCGCCACGCGAATCGAAGCCCTGGAGGCGGAGCGGCAGATCAAGGGCTGGTCACGCGCAAAGAAGGAAGCGCTGATCCGCGAGGATTGGCCCGCCATCCGCAGGCTCGCAAGCCGCGCCAAGGTCCTTCGAGACGGGACAGAGCCTTCGACAAGCTCAGTCTCTGTCCCTCCTCAGGACGAACGGATTTCTTCCACATCCGTTCGTCCTGAGGAGCGACTGAGCCCCGGCGAAGGCGCGTCTCGAAGGACCACGCCCCCCGTGATCGTCCTCGTCCGTCCGCAGCTTGGCGAGAATATCGGCAAGGCGGCGCGCGCGATGCTCAATTTCGGGCTGACCGAGCTGCGCCTCGTCGCCCCGCGCGACGGCTGGCCCAATCCCGATGCGGGGCCGGCGGCTTCGGGCGCCGATATCGTGCTCGCCGAGGCGGTGGTCTTCGACACGCTGGCCGAGGCGGTCGCCGACTGCACGCGCGTCTACGCCACCACGGTGCGCAAGCGGGGGGTGACCAAGCCTGTGCTGACGCCCGAAGCCGCGGCGAAACAGGTTCACGCCACCGCCGGCCGCTCGGCCTATGTCTTCGGGCCCGAGCGCTCGGGGCTCGAAAGCGACGACGTCGCGCTCGCGCACAGCATCGTCACCGTGCCGATCAATCCGGAATTCGGCTCGCTGAATCTCGCGCAGGCGGTGATCCTGCTCGCCTATGAATGGTCAAAGGGCGAAGCGCTGGCGCAGCCGCCGGCGGTCGACCTCGATCCCCCCGCGCCGCATGGCGAGATGGAGGAGCTGATCGAGCATCTCGTCCGCGATCTCGACACGGCGGGCTATTTCTTCCCGCCCGAACGCACGACGGCGACGCTGCGGACGCTGCGGACGGCGCTGACCAAGACCGGCTGGTCGCACAATGATATCAGGATGATGCACGGCGTCATTTCCATCCTTGGCAGGCGGGAGCGGACGCGATAACCATCGCCAGTCAATCCGGAGAACAAAGATGCTGTCCCTTTTCCTTTCTCTCGCGCTCGCCGCTTCGGCGACCGATCCGGCGACCGACCCCAAGGCACAACCGCCCAAGCCCGCGAAGCCGAAGCTGATCTGCAAGTCGGAAACGAGCACACGCAGCCGGATGCCGACACGCGTCTGCAAGACGCAGGAGGAATGGGACGCGCAGGCGGGGAATGTGAAGGACGAGTTGCAGACGAAAAGCGGCGGCGTCGGCGGCTGAACGGGCCGGTCAGGCCGGACGGCGGCGGTCCCATTCGGCGAATTCATAGGCGATCGACTGTTCGACCAGCACGTCCCACACCGCGCGCAACCGGTCGGGGTCGAGCCCCGCCGCTTCGGCTTCTCGCGCGACATTGTCGAGCACCTGCGCCTTGCGCACCTCATCGCGCACCGCCCCACGCTCGGTCTTGATGCGCGCGGCCGCGTCCATATAGCCGAAACGGCGGACGAGCAGCGCGACCAGCTCGCGGTCGACCCGATCGACCCCGGCGCGGACATCGGCCATCGTTTCGCAATGCTCGGGGGATTTGGGCTCGGGAGATTTGGGAGCGCTCATGCGCGTGCCTTTAGCGGCTTTTCGCGCGCTGTCGAGCCGCCCGCACCGCTTGACTCGGCGGCGCCCAGCGTCTAACCGCGCGCCTTCGCAATGGACCCCGCACCCCGGTGAAGCGGCGGTCGCATATGGAAATCTCCATATGGTGCGACCCGGGACACGCCGAAATCCTTCGGCACACAGCATATTGGAGACGACAATGTCGAAGCGCCAGAGCGCCAAGTATAAACTCGACCGCCGCATGGGCGAGAATATCTGGGGTCGCCCCAAGAGCCCGGTCAACCGCCGCGAATATGGCCCCGGCCAGCACGGCCAGCGCCGCAAGGGCAAGATGTCGGACTTCGGCATCCAGCTGCGCGCCAAGCAGAAGCTGAAGGGCTATTACGGCGACATCACCGAAAAGCAGTTCAAGAAGAATTATTTCGAAGCGTCGCGGATGAAGGGCGACACCGGCCAGAATCTGATCGGCCTGCTCGAACGCCGCCTCGACGCGATCGTCTATCGCGCCAAGTTCGCGCCGACGATCTTCTCGGCCCGCCAGCTCGTCAGCCACGGCCACGTCTATGTGAACGGCACCAAGTGCAACATCGCGAGCCGCCTGGTGAAGCCGGGCGACGAGGTCACGCTGGGCAAGAAGGCGCAGGAAATGGCGCTGGTCGCCGAAGCGCAGAGCCTGCCCGAGCGCGACCTGCCCGAATATGTCGCGGTCGACGGCACCAAGGCGACCTTCGTGCGCGTGCCTTCGCTGGACGAAGTTCCCTATCCGGTGAAGATGGAACCGAATCTGGTCGTCGAATTCTATTCGCGCTGATCCGGCGGTTCATCGCATCGGAGAAACAAAAGGGCGGTCCGGCGACGGACCGCCCTTTTTCGTTCACTTCGGCAGGAAGGCCGAGATCCGCCGCAGCATGTCGATGCGCGCCTCGCCCGATTCGAGGCTGTGCGCCAGTTCGGGATATTCGATCAGTTCGACGCGCTTGCTCTTCCCCTGAAGCGCACGCCGCATCGTCCGCGCCTGTTCGACATCGACATTCTGGTCGAAAGTTCCGTGGAACATCAAAACCGGCGCGGTGATGGTATCGGCATTCTGCGCGGGCGAGCCCTGACGCAGATGCGGCCCGGTGCCGAGCATCCGGGTGCGGATATGACCCAGCCCCACCTTGGCCGATTCGTCGCGCAGTTGTTGGAGGTCGGTGACCGGCGCAATGGCGACGATCGCCTTGAACAGGTCGGGTGCGACCACGCCCGACTGGAGCGCCGCATAGCCGCCATAGGACCAGCCGACGATCGACAGCCTGGCAGGGTCCGCGCCCTGCCCCGACACCAGCCAGCGCCCGCCGTCGGCGATGTCTCCGATCGCGGTCGGCCAGCTTTGATAGCCATTGTTCAGGAACCACTGGTCGCCATAGCCCGACGAACCGCGATAATTGGGCTGGAGCACCGCAAAGCCCGACTGCGCGAAATATTGCGACAGCCAGTCGAAACCCCATTCGTCACGCGCCGAAGGCCCGCCGTGTGGCAGCACGATCGCCGGCAGCCCCTTTGCATCACTGCGTCCGGGCGGCAGGGTCAGATAGCCGGGGACCATCGTGCCGTCGGCGGCGGGGTAAGTGACCGGTTTGACCGGCGACAATTTCAGATTGGCGAGCGAAGGCCGCACTTCGAGCAGCGGCCGCAATTCCTTCGCGGCCGGCGTGAAGAGAAAATAGGTTCCGGCATCGGTGTCGGAATCGGCGCGGATGACATAGCGGCTCTCGTCCGCCGCCGCGTCGGCGATCATGATCTGCTTGCCGCCGAGCGCTTTCGACAGGGCCGCGGCCATTTCCGCCAATTTGGGATCGGTGATGACGGCATGCCGCTTTTCGGTGGCGTAGGAGACGCCGACGATGCGCCCGTCGCGGCCGACGCGCATGACATCGTCGACATCGACCTCGGGATGCGCATAGATGGTGCTGACCGTCCGCGCGCTGTCAAGCGTCATCGCGACGACCGCCTTGCGCCCGTCGATCTTTTGAAAGCCATAGGCGCGGTTCGTTGCAGGATCGACGGCGACAGGCTCGAACCCCTCTTCGCTGACAAGGTCGATCTGCGACAGCGGCTCCCATCGCCCACCGCCCCCGGCGCGATAGAAATAGCGCACGACCGATTCATACTGCGACGTATTGCCCCTCGCCGCCAACGTCGCCATCACGCGGACGTTGCCGTTGCCGTCGGACAGGAAATAGATCGCATCGCGGTTGGGCGCCTCGACGCGGCGCGCGCGGCCGCTCACCACATCGACCAGATCGACCCCCAGCCCCTGCGCGCTGCTCGCCACATGCGTCGCGATGTTGCTTTCCGGAACATAGCTGCGCGTCATCAGCAGCGACCCAGTGCCGTCCGAAGACCAGTCGAGCACGCTACCGCCCCGGTAATCGGCATAGAGCGACCGGTCGTTGCGGCGGTTGCTGAGCAGGCGATGCCCGCCTCCGTCGGCATTGAGCGCGATGATCGAGGTCGCCGAGCGAATGTTGCCGACCACATTGCCCCGCACATAAATCTGGCAGGCGAGCCGTTCGTTGGTCACCCAGCCGCACCAGCTGATATTGCCGCCCGACCCGCCGTCGCTCGCCAATATCCGGCGCGGCACGGCGCCTTCGCTCGTGTCGATGGTGAACAGCCGCCGCGTCCGGTTTACGTCCTGGAAGACATAGGCCAGCCGCTTGCCGTCGGGCGACAGGCTGACGTCGATGATCGATTCCATCGCGCCGAAATGCGTGGCGACGCCCGCCCCCTGCGCATGCGCCGGCGTGGTGGCCGGCAAGACCGCCAAAGCCAGGGCCGACAGGCCCGATACTGCTGTTCTCATTGAAATCATTGCGTCCCCCGGCTTCATACTCCGCCCGCAAGCTGACGTGCCGGTCCCGTTTGTCAAGTGTTCCACTCCCCCTTCGTCTTGCATCGGCCGGGCAGCGCTGGCACAAGCCCCGGCATCGTCCATGCTGTGCCAAGGATCATCCATGCTTCGCTTCCCCAGAATCGCCGCGGTCGCCGCGGCGCTGCTTACCGTTTCCGCCTGCGGCGGCGACAAGGCCGAAACCGCGCCCGCCATCCCCGACGTCGAAATTCCCGAAATCTCGCTGAAGACGATGCAGGACGTCGTCGGCGCGCTCGCTTCGGACGAATTCGAGGGCCGCGCGCCCGGCACTGCGGGCGAGGCGAAAACCGTCGCGCTGCTGATCGAGCGCTTCAAGGCCGCCGGGCTCGAACCCGGCAACAACGGCAGCTGGACGCAGGACGTGCCGCTGGTCGAGATCACCGCGGAGAATGTCTCGCCGCTGACCTTCGCCGGGGGCAAGGCGCCGCTTTCGCTGGCCTATGGCAGCGATTTCGTCGCGGGCAGCTATCGCGTCCAGCCCAAGGCCGAGGTCAAGGACAGCGACGTCGTCTTCGTCGGCTATGGCATCAACGCCCCCGAAAAGGGCTGGAACGACTATGCCGGACTCGACGTCAAGGGCAAGACCGTGGTCATCCTGGTCAACGATCCCGACTGGGAGGTGAAGGAGCCGCGCGGCGAGTTCAACGGCCGGGCGATGACCTATTACGGCCGCTGGACCTATAAATATGAGGAAGCCGCGCGGCAGGGCGCCGCCGCCGCGCTGATCGTCCACGACACAGAGCCCGCCGCCTATGGCTGGAACGTCGTCCAGTCGAGTTGGACCGGCACCCAATATCTGGCGGCGAGCGAAAACAACGGCGCCGACCAGACCGCCGCCAACGGCTGGATTCAGCTGCCCAAGGCGCGCGAGCTGTTCGCGGGCGCGGGGCTGGACTTCGACCAGCTGCGCAACGCCGCCAAGAAAAAGGGCTTCAAGCCCGTGGCGCTGACCGGCGTCAAGGCATCGCTGAGCTTCGACAACAAGATCGCGCGCAAGCAGTCGAAGAATGTCATCGGCGTGCTGCCGGGCGCCAAGCGGCCCGACGAATATGTGCTCTACACCGCGCATTGGGACCATCTCGGCAAGTGCGAGCCGGTGGACGGCGACGGCATCTGCAACGGCGCGATCGACAATGCGACCGGCACCGCCGCGCTCGTCGCGATCGCCGAGGCGAACAAGAAGGCCGGCGCGCCCGACCGCAGCCTGGTCTTCCTCGCCGTCACCGCCGAGGAATCGGGCTTGCTCGGGTCGAAGTATTATGCCGAGAATCCCGTGTTCCCGCTCGCCAAAACGGTCGGCGGCGTCAACATGGACGCGCTGTCGGGCGCCGGAGCGGCGCGCGACATCATCGTCATCGGGCGCGGCAAGTCGGAACTCGAAGCCTATCTGGAAAAGGCGGTCGCGATGGACAATCGCGTCATCGTCAACGAACCGACGCCCGAAAAGGGCTTCTACTACCGCTCCGACCATTTCAGCCTCGCCAAGCTGGGCGTGCCGATGATCTATTTCGACGGCGGCGAGGATCTGGTCGACGGCGGCACCGCGGCGGGCAAGGCGTGGGCCGAGGCCTATACGGAGAAACATTATCACGCGCCGTCGGACGACATGAACGCGATCACCAGCTGGGACGGCATGATGGCGGACCTGCGCCTCTATTACGCCGTCGGCCGGATGCTCGCCATGACCACCGCCTGGCCGAACTGGAACGAGGGCGACGAATTCCGGGCGATCCGCGACGCGTCGCTCGCGGCGAAATAAGCGGACGGCGCCATGACCCTGCGCATGGCGGCCGAATGGGCGCCGCACGAGGCGGTGTGGATCGGCTTTCCACACCTCGACGCGGAATGGCCGGGCGCGATCGACCTTGCGCGGCGGGACGTCGCGGCCTTCGCCAATGCCGTCCATGATGGCGGGCGCGGCGAGGAGGTGCGGCTGGTCGTCAACGACGAGCGCCAGGCGGAGATTGCGGCGAAGCTGGTCGATGCGGGCGTGCGCATCCTGATCCAGCCGCTCGGCGACATCTGGCTGCGCGACACGGGGCCGATCGTCGCCGGCACCGGCGCCGCGCGGCGCGCGCGCAATTTCCGCTTCAACTGGTGGGGCGAGAAATTCGTCATGCCGGGCGATCAGGAGGTCGGCGCCGCACTCGCCGCCGACAGCGGGCTGCCGGTCGACGAACAGGACTGGGTGCTGGAGGGCGGCGGGATCGACGTCGACGGCACCGGCCTTTGCGTCACCACCGAGGAATGCCTGCTCAACCTCAACCGCAATCCGTCGCTGACGCGCGGGGACATCGAAGTGCGGCTGCACCAGTCGCTCGGGATCGAGCGGCTGCTGTGGCTCGGCGAGGGGCTGGTCGGCGACCATACCGACGGCCATGTCGACAATCTCGCGCGCTTCGTCGGCGAAGGGCGGCTGGCGATCCCGGCCGCGGCGGGCAGCGACGATCCCAATGCCGAAATCTATGCCGACGCGCGCGCGCGGACGCGGGACTTCGGCGGAGTCGAGATCGTCGACCTTCCCTCGCCCGGCCGCGTCGAGGTGGACGGCGAGATCGCGGCGGCGAGCTATATGAACTTCTATATCGGCAACAGCAGCGTCGTCGTGCCGACCTATGGCGCGGCGAACGATGCAGCGGCGGTCGATGCGCTCGCCGCGCTCTTTCCCGGCCGCCGCGCGGTCGGCATCGATGCGCGCGGGATCATCGTCGGCGGCGGCAGCTTTCATTGCTCGAGCCAGCAGCTTCCGGCATAGGGGCGGCATGACCCGCACCATCACCGTCGCCGCGCTGCAATTGCCCCTGCCCGGCCCCGTCCAGCCGAACATCGACGCCGTCGCCGCGCTGGTCGAGGAGGCGGCCGCGAAAGGCGCGCAGGTGATCCTGCCGCCCGAACTCTTCGAGGGCCCCTATTTCTGCCAGGTCGAAGATGAGGAACTGTTCGCCAGCGCCCGCCCGGCCGCCGAGCATCCGAGCGTCCTTGCCATGCAGACGCTCGCCGCGAAGCTGAACGTCGCGATCCCGGCCAGCTTCTTCGAGAAGGACGGGCCGCATTATTACAACAGCCTCGCGATGATCGGCCCCGACGGCGGCATCATGGGCATCTATCGCAAGAGCCACATCCCCGACGGGCCGGGCTATGAGGAGAAATATTATTTCCGCCCCGGCAACACCGGGTTCAAGGTGTGGGACGTTTTCGGCACCCGCATCGGCGTCGGCGTCTGCTGGGACCAGTGGTATCCCGAAACCGCGCGCGCGATGGCGCTGATGGGGGCGGAACTGCTCTTCTATCCGACCGCGATCGGGTCGGAGCCCTATGACGCCGACCTCGACACGAGCCGCATGTGGCGCCGCGCGATGCAGGGCCATGCGGTGTCCAACTGCATGCCGGTGATCGCCGCCAATCGCATCGGCGTGGAGGGCGAAGCGAATTTCTATGGCCACAGCTTCATCAGCGACGAATGGGGCGACCTGGCGCAGCAGTTCGGCGCCGGTGAGACCGGCGTGCTGGTCGAAACGATCGACCTGGACCGCGCCGCGAAGCACCGCGCCGGCATGGGCTTCTTCCGCGACCGGCGGCCGCAGCTTTACGGCCGGCTGGTCGAGGACATCTGAACACCATGTCACAAGAGACGGAAAAGATGGACATTCCCGACGACATCTTCACCGAGCCCGAGGATGTCGATCCCGACACACTCGCCAATCTCGGCCCGCTGCGCCGTCTCGCCGGCGTGTGGGAGGGGCAGCGCGGGGTCGACGTCAACCCCAAGGCCGACGGCCCCGAAACGCGCGAATATTACGAACGGATCGAGATGCAGCCGATCGATCCGCAGGCGAACGGGCCGCAGCTTTTCTATGGGCTGCGCTATCATGTCCATATCAACACGCGCGAGGAGGCGATCAGTTTTCACGACCAGGTCGGATACTGGCTCTACGAGCCCGCGACCGGGCTGATCCTCCAGACGCTGGCGATCCCGCGCGGGCAGATCGCGATCGCGTCGGGGCATGCCGCGCCCGATGCCGACCGGCTGCTGCTCCGCGCCGAGCGCGGGCGAACCGACTATGGCATCTGCTCGACGAGCTTCCTCGAAGCCGCCTTTCGCACCGACAGCTATGAAATCACGGTCGAATTCCATGACGACGGGTCGTGGAGCTATGTCACCGACACCATGCTGGCGGTGAAGGGCACCGACGCCCCTTTCCTGCATCGCGACCATAATCATCTGGTGAAGATCGCGGAGCCGGACCTCAACCCCTGGGCGAAAATCGCGCGCGGCGACGCACCGCCCGCCAAGGGCTGAAACGGACCCGCGGGAACGGAAGCATGAGCCGGAACGAACAAGGGCGAGCCACCGTGGACTCGCCCTATGACCCCAAAAGGGACTCGAACCCCTGACGGCACCAAAATCTGCCGCTCATCATCAATCAAGGCCGCGGAAACCTTAGCCGAACGCGCCGGAATTCGCAAGGAAATTCGCCGCTTTTCGCGGTCAGACGGGCCGATTGTCGCGCCGGATCAGGAAGCGCGGCGCCTTGATGACATTGGCCGGCGACACCTGCTCGACCAGATTGTCCGCGGCGACCCACAGATAGCGTTCGACATTGCCGAGATCGCGCGCCGGCTGCACCGCGATGCCGATCCGCCCGATCGCGATCCGGTTGTCGGAGATCTTGAGATAGGCGCCGATATCGCCCCACACGCGGATGCCGTGGTTGAAGGGAGTCTTGGTCCGCTGTCCCGCCCAGTCGAGCGTGTTGCGCTGGATGCGGACGGTATCGGCATTGCCGACGAACAGCCCCATCGGCACATAGACCTCGTCGGCGGGCTTGCGCAGCGACAGGTGATTGCCGGCGATCACGACCTCGCCGGTGCGCCTGATCCGCGGGTCGCGGTCGCTGATGCCGACATGGACGCCGCGGACGAAGCCATAGACCTTGTTGCCGCGCACCCGCACCGTCGTCAGCAGGCTTCCGCCGCAGGTGATCGCCTGCCGCGCATAGCTCGGCATCTCGCTGGTGAAGCGGGCGAACCAGGCCACCGCCGAGGGCAGCGGCGCGCGGAACGCCTCATCGGTCCCCATGCGCACGGCAAGCTGGCGCAGGTGACGGATCAGCGCGGCGGCATCGCCCCGGTTCATCCCGCCAACCAGCATCGGCGCCATTCGCATCGCCCGGGTCCAGTCGGCCTGGTTGATCGGCGAATCGAAGGCGACCGACACCGATCCCGCGGTGACCGTCACCTTGCCGGCACCCCCGCGATCGGGAGGCACGCGCTCGCCGGCACCGCGCTCG
This sequence comes from uncultured Sphingopyxis sp., assembly GCA_937873425.1. Taxonomy (GTDB): domain Bacteria; phylum Pseudomonadota; class Alphaproteobacteria; order Sphingomonadales; family Sphingomonadaceae; genus Sphingopyxis. The sequence goes on from CALMYE010000216.1 coordinate 14,745, forward strand.
GGGGCGATGCGCTCGTTGCGCACGGCCGGCTCGCCGATCAGGACGAGCGCGCGGCGGACCTCGGCATCGACCGCCGCCATCCGCGTATCGCCGATGCGCGTGTTCAGCGTGCGGATCGTGCGGCTGAAGGTCGGCGAGCGGTCGGGGTCGGCGATCACCACGTCGCTCAGCCGTTTGATATAGGATTGCACGCCCGCGATGGTGCGGCGCTCGTCGTCGCGCGGCGGCTCGGCGGCGAACAGCCGGTCCCATTCGTCCTGCGGCATCGGCGATTCGAAGGTCGCGACCAATGTCCCCAGCTGAAGGACGCGGGTCGGCCCGCCCCTGGCTTCGACCTCGGCGGGATCGGCGACCAGGATCAGGCCCAGGCTCTTGCGCCAGCGCGCCGCTTCGAGCTGGCGCCCGGGCGACAGCCCCGCCTTGCCCGGCACCACCGCCAGCTCATTGTCGGCGATTATCGTGTTCACCGCGTCGGCGACGAGGATGCCGTCCTGCGCCAGCCCGATCGCGAGCCGGTTGCGCACGACATGCACCGACGCGAGCGGCCGCTCCGCCGCACCGCGGATGGTGAGGCCGGTGCGCTCGGTCTCCGCCCCGCCGCCGCAGCGCAGCGACAGGCCCGACACGTCGACCACCGGCGTGTCGAGGATGGTCACCACGCCCTGCCGGTCGGCGATCTTGCCGATCGCGCCCGAACCGTCGGGCGCCGCGATATCGAGGTCGCGCAGCGTCACGCTCGCGCAGCCCTCGAAATGCAGCGCGCATTCGGCGCGGTTGGCGACGATCCGCGTGCCGCCGCCGGCGCCGTGGATCGACAGATGCCCCTTGCCCCTGATCTCGACCCGCTCGGCGGTTTCATAAAGGCCGCGCTGGAAACAGATGCTCGCATCCTCGCCGTCCTTGATCGCCTTCAGGATCGCGACCCAGTCGCTGCCCTCAGTGACGATATAGGTCGAACAGCCGGCCTGCGCCTGATTGGCGAGCTTCTCGATCGCCTTCTGGACCGTGTTTTCGCCCGCCAGCGACGGCGTGTTGGCGGGGTCGAAGGAGATGGCCGCCGCCGTGTCGAGGCGCGCGGTGAAATATATGGGGAGATGCGTCGGAACGCCCGCCGCGTCGAGCAGGCGCGCCGTGACCGTCTGCACCGGCATCGCCGCATCGAGCGCCCACGCGATCGAGGCGACGCCGTCGGGGCCGGTCGTCGCCCTACGCTTCCTGAGATTGTCGGCGACCGCGCCGAGCCGCCCGTCGCCGTCGACGATCTCATACTCCACCTCCAGCCCCGCCAGCGGCGTCCTGCCGCGGATCACCCCGACGCGCAGCGGCGCGGCGAGCGGGATGCGGTTCGCGGGCGCCAGCGGGTCGGGCATCGCCTCCTGCCCGTCGCCGCCGAGATAGAGGAAGCTGCGCAGCGCCGTCAGCGGCGGAAACAGGTTGCGGCAGTCGCTGACGACGCTCCAGCTGCCGCCCGCGTCGCGGTTGACGAGCGCGAGCGCGGCGTAATGATGGACGACGCCCTTGGGCGGCAGCAGCGCCTCCGCGCCCGTCGCCTCGTCCTCCGGCCATTCGATCGTCGCGGCGAGCGAGCGCGCCGGTATCTGCCAATGGTCGCCGGTCGCGAGGCGGCCCGCGGCGAATTGCACCTCGATCCCCTGTTCCACCGCCGCCCACTGGCCCGGCGCGATGTCGGCCGGAAGCCCGCCTTCCCAGCGTCGCACGATCCCCTTCGCGGGCAGGACGGAAAGATCGGGGGCGCTGCCGCTGGTCAGCGCGGCGAGCGTTTCGGGGTGGCGCACCTCGCCCAGGCTGACGCGCGTGCCGTTGATATCGGACAGCCGCGCGAAGAAGCCGGGCTGTCCCTTGAGCCGTCGCGCCTCGTCGAGAATCTCGACCCAGTCGTCCTTGCGCAGCGCGCCCGGTTCGTCGGGACCGAGGCTGTCGAGCAGCAGCGCGCCATTGTCGATCTCGGCATAGCGGGCCTCGCGCCCGCCATTGTCGCGCGACCATTTCCAGCGCCCGCCGGCCGCGCCGCCATTGTGGACCTCGATGCGATAGAGATGATTCTCCAGGCTGCGATAGCCGCCCGTCGCCGGCAGCGCGCAGGGATCGGCAACCGCCGCCGCGGGCCGCGCGCGCGCCGCCATGCGGCCCGGCGCGGCGGGGCCGAAGGGCGACCAGCCGGGGGCGAAGCTGGCGCAGGTGACGGGCGCGCTCGCCGCCCCCGCCGCGACGAGCGCCGAGGTGGCGATGAAGCGCAACTGCCAGACGATCTGGTCGCGGATCGCCGTGTCGGGCCCGCCGAACGCGCTTTCGCGGATCGCCGGATCGTCCGCCGCCGTGACCGGCCGCTCCCAGACGTCGAGATAGGCGAGATAGTCGCCCGCCGCCGCCGGCAGCGCGCTTTCGGGCCAGAAGGGCTGGCTTTCGGCGCTGCGATAGAGGTCGGCGGCGATGGCATTGCTCGCCGACAGCGCCGCGCCGGCCAGGAAGGTCTGGAGTCCGTTCGCATCGTCGAGCAGCGCCGCGACCCGGACCGCCTGCGCCGGCGTATTGCCGGCCAGGATCAGATAGTCGCCGACCGCGACGCGCGTTCCCGCCTCGACCCGCCAGCGCGTCGCCGCGCCACTCGCCGACTGGCGCGCGAGCGAAAGCCGCACCGGCGCCGCATGCACCACGCCGATGCCGTCGACGAACGCCTGCCCGCCGCCGATCAGCAGCGTCTGCCCCCCCGCCCCGGCGAGGATCGCAAAGCCCGGCGCCTGTTCGGGAAAGCCGCTGGCGCCGATCACCGAGCGCGCGGTGCCGCGCAGCGCGGCGCGCTGGATGTCGCCTTCCTCGTTCCAGTCGGCGTCGGTGAACAGGCGCCCCTGCTGCATCCGCACGGCGCTGTAGCCTTTGGCGGGGCGGAAGGTGTCGCGGGTAAAATCGCCAGTCATCGTCTTCGTCCTCAGGTCTGGAACAGGGGTGCCGCCTGCAATCCGAACGGCAGATATTCGTCGAGCATGTCGGCCAGGTTCGCGCGGCGGAACGGCGTGCCGGCCGCGAAGCCCGCCCCCATTTCGGCGCCGCCGAACGCCCCCGCCGCGATCGCGTCGGAACAGGCGAGCGCGAGCTGGCCGAAGGCGCTCGCGGGCCAGGCGCTGGCGGTGAAGATCGGCACGACGGAGCCCGCGATGCGCGCGCGCTCGGCATCGGACAGCGGCCCGCCCGCCGTCTGTTCGGCCTCGGCCAGCGCGAGTTCGGGCTGGCAGCGATAGCGGCGCGGCACGCGCGAAGCCGTCGGAACATGGCTGAAGCGCACGCAGCCGCGCTGGCGCTGCGCCGCGCGCGCGGTGCCGAGGAACAGGCTGTTCTCCGCCTCGATCGACCGGACGCTCGCGCGCCCGAAGATGGTGCTGCGCGCGATGTCGGCATCGGCGGACGGCGCATCGACGACGAGGGCGAACTGGTCGGGATCGGCCTGCAGGTCGCGGTCCTCGCCGATGATCGAATCGGCGATGTTGAGCCCGCCGCCCGCGGGGCCGAGCGCGAGCGGCCCGGTGATGCAATGATCGACCTCGACCGCAAGCCCGGCATTCTGCGAAATGACGCGCAGCCCCTTCGCCAATCCGCCGGCGGACGCGCCGACCGTCGCATGGCGGAGCGACAGGCTGCCGAGCCCGCCCGCCATGACCGCGATCTCGCCCTCGATCAGCAGGCCGTCGAGGATCAGCGCGCCGCCCTCGCCGCCCGCCTCGGGCGCGGCCGCGCGGATGCGCAGGTCGGAGCGGATGTGCGGGCGGCGATGGGCGGGCGCCAGCGCCGCAAGGTCGCGCCGCATCACATTGTTCGCCTCGCGCACCGCCGGCCAGGCGGCGGCGGTGATCGCCAGCATCGCATCGCGCGGAATGCGCAATATGTGCGCCGCGTCGGTCAGATCCTGATCGTAGCTCGCATTGTCGAGCATCAGGATCAGCCCGCGCATCCCCGCCGCCGCCGCATCGTTCCAGCGCTCGATCGCCTCGGCGAGCGAGCCGACGACCGGGCCGCCCTGCAACACATCGTCGGTCTGCTCCTCGGCGCGCGCCGATACGCCGATCACCCAGGGGCCGGTGTCGCCGTGGCCGAAGATCCGCTCGCGCCAGGCGCGGAAGCTCGCGCTCCGGTCATAGGGGCCGCCGCCGATGGCGAAGGGGGCGCCGAAGGCGCAGCTCACCTCGACGCTCTTGCCCTCGTCGCTCGCGTGCAACGCCAGCCGGCCGAGCTCGGGATCGAACAGCACATGCCCCGCCTGCTCCGGGCGCCGCCAGCTCGGGTTGCCCGACCCGTCGTCGCGCGTTTCGAGGTTGCAGCTGTGCAGCCGCCCTGCCGGCACCTCGGCGCCGTCCAGCCGGATGCGGACCACCGGAACATCGTCGAACCAGCGTCCCCCGCCCGGCGCGCCCGCGCGCAACCGGTCGAGATCGCGGTGCAGCAGGCGCCGGTCGAGCGGCGCGGGCACCATCCGCATATCGACGCGGCCGGCGATCGAGCGGTCGGGCTTGCGCCGGTTGAACAGCGGCCGGTCGGCACCGACCGGGTCGAAGTGACGGAAGGCCGGCCCGATCGTCGAGGCGCGCGGAACCGGACCGCCGAGATAGCCGTCGGCCTCGTCCGACAGAAAGCCGAGCGGAAAATCGTCGAGCCGCCAGATGAACAGCCCGACATGCGGGATCGCATAGCGCCCGGAAGCGCTATCCGCCGGGGCGGCCGCGGCGCTGTGGCAGGCGGTGCCGAACGGCCCTTCGGACAGCCGCGCGGCCTCCGCATCGCGCACCGAGGCGGTGCCGATGGCGCCGGGGCGGATGTGATTGACGTGCTGGCTCCAGATCAGCCGCTCGAAGAATTCCACCGCCACGACCGGCCAGCCGGTGACGTCGCGCGCCACCTGTTCGAGCGCCGCCGCGGTTCCCTTGGCCTGGCGATAGCCGAGCGTATTGGCGACATAGGAGCGCAGCCCGACCTCGCCCGCCCCGAAACTGCGGATCGGCCGCGCGCCGATCAGCGCGCCGATATAGGGAATGACCCAAGGCTCGCAGCTTTCGATGAACCAATTGTCGTAGAGCTGGTCGATATCGCGCTCGACGACCGCCAGTTCGCCGGCGAGCAGTTCCATCAGCGCCTCGAGCGCGCGGCCTTCGCGCACGTCGCGGTTGCGCAGATGCTGCGGCAGCAGCTCGATCAGCGGAACGGATGGACGTTCATGCACGGGCGGCCTCCACGGTCAGCGCGATGCCGGCGTCGAACAGGGTCAGCAGCTCGGCGGCGGCGAAGGATGCGCCCTCGCCCGGCGGCAGCAGGCGCGCGCCCTGCACCGGCAGCACGGTGGCGAGATCGGCCCCCGGCGCGGGGACGCCGCTGTCGTCGATCAGCGCGAGCGCGTCGAGATCGACCCCGACGACGGCCGGCACCGCCTGCATCGCGGCGATCGCCTCGGCCGCACTCGCCACCTGCCCGATGTCGCGACGCGCGAAGCCGAAGGCGTCGAGCAGCGCCGCGCGCACCGCGAGCTCGACATCCTCGGCGCGATGGTCGGGATGATGGAACAGCCGCGCCGCAAGCTGGAAGAAGCGCCGCGCCGCCGGCAGCACGACGAGCCGGTGCGACCGGTCGCGCGCGGCGTCGGCGGCCGCCTGAAGATTGGCGATGACCGCCGCGTCGGGGTCGAGGATCGTGTCGCCGGTGCCGGTGATGCTGACCAGCACCAGCTGCTTGTCGCCCGACCACAGCCGCGCCGCCTGAGCCTTGCCGACGCCGGAGAAATTGGCGGCGAAATCGCGATAGTCGGTGAGCGAGACGATGCGGCCGAGCGTCTTCACGTCGCGCGGCGCTCCCAGGCGGATGTCGGCGAGGCTTTCGGGCGCGGCGCTGCCGCTCGCGCGGCCCGGATTGACCACCGAACGAATGCCGAGCGGCCGCGTCTTGAGCTGGATGATCGCCTCTTCGGCGACTTCGCCCGCAGGGCCGAGGCCCGCGCGATAGGTGGCGACGATGTTGAGCTGGCCGGTCGGCAGGCGGCTGCCGTGCACGCCGTCGCCGAACTGCACCCATGTGCTGCCGTCGTCCTCGCCGCGCACGGCATAGACGCGGTCGTCGGGGCCGGCGTCGTGGAGCGTCGGCACCTCGCGCCACAGCAGCCCGTCGACCCGGATGGCGAGCGTCGAGGCGCGCCCGGTCGGCGTTTCGGCGCTGACATAGGTGAGCGGCGCCCTGGCGAGCCTGAAGCGCTGAAAGCTCTGTGCGGCATCGCCCGATCCGAGCGCCTCCTCATGATGCTCGCCGTGCGTCGCGGGGGCCATGTTGGCGTTCACCGTCACGCTCGCGCGGCGATAGCTGTATTCGGGGCCGCTTTCGAGCAGCAGCCGGGTGAAACCGCCGATATGGACGACGTCGCTGACGGTCAGCGTCTCGCTCGCCGCCAGCCCGTCGGCGTCGCTGCGGTCGCCCGAGATGGAGACGGTCTGGCCGTCGGCGAGATCGAGATAGAGGGCATCGAGATCGATCGCGTCGGCCCCGGCGGCGACGTCGCCGCGGATCGGGGTGCCGGCGAGTTCGAGCGGCGCGCTGACGGCGAAGATGTGCGCGGTGCGGAACTCGAAGTCGTTGAGCGGCGAGACGTCGTTGGCCTCCGGCACCACGAGCGCGCTGCCGTCGGGCTGGCGGAAGCGCAGCCCGCTGGACTTGCCGCTCAGCGCGAAGTCGGCGCGCGACTGGGTCGCCGCCGCCGCGACGCGGAACACCATCGCCTCGCCGTCCGGCGTCTCGATCACCGCCCAGCCGTCGGGCACGATCTCCTTGATCTCGCGCTCCAGAAAGACGTGCGCTCCGGTCAGCTTCTGCTTCTGGCTGTCGGTCCAGATGGTGACAGTCCCCGAATCCCAGCTGCTTCCGTGACCGCTGTTGGCCGGAAGCGTCGCATGCTTCGGCGCCGCCGCGCCGAAGAAGCCGCAGTCGTCGCGCAGGATATAGAGGCCCGGCCGCGCCTCCGATGTCTGGGGCGCCTCCACCGCTTTCGGGCGGCGGACGAGGTGCATCATCTTGACGCGCGACCAGGACTGGCTGCGGACCAGCGCGGTGAGCGCGGGGCCGGTCCATACCGCCTGCCTGACGACCGAATTGAGCGTCGCGCTGGTGAAGGACAGCCGCGCCGTCGGCATCGGCAGCCGCTTGAGGCGCGGGCTGCGGCGCGCGGGCGAGCGGCGCACCGCGTCGGGCGTGCCGCCGCCGCGCGTCGCGACGAGCCGGGTCACGCCATATTCGCGCTCGTCGTCGGCGCTGACGACGCGCAATGTCGCCGACGCCAGCCGGGTCGTGCCGTCGGACGCCGTGGCGGTGCCGACCACGACGATCCGCTGCCCCGCCTTCAGGCCGAGGCCGGTGCCGCGCAGATAGATTTCGTCGACCGGCACCGCGCGCAGCAGCGGCTCGACCTCGGGATTCAGCGCATGCGCCTCGATCCGCTGGCCGAGCGCCTCGGCAAGATCGGTCTCACCGTCGATCGGATGATAGGGGGCGAGCGCGGCGAGCGCCGTGAAGCTGCGCAGGCGGGGATCGTTCAGCGCCTCCTCGGCGAAGCTGTTGTCGAGATCGAACAGATGGAGGGTGCCGTTGTCGGCATGATCGCCGTCGTGGAAGAGCGCCAGCGGCTGGCGGTAGAGCGTGCGTACGGGCATCGCGTTCCATTCGGCGCGCGCGACGATCGGCGCCACCGTCTCGAAGACCTGCGGCAGTTCGCCCTTGCGCGTCGGCACCGACATCGCCTGCACCCCCGCCGGCACCGCGACCTCGCGATAGGGATCGTCCGACGCCTCGACGGTGAAGGAGAGCGCGACCGACGCCGCGACGCCGGGCGCGGGTTCGTAGCCGATCATCCGCGCCATCTCGACGAGCGAGCGGCGCTGCGTCGCGGTCGCGACATAGCCCTCATTCGCAATGCGCTCGCTGTAGAAGCCGAGGACGTCGAGCGTCGCCGCGAAGCCGTCTAACAGGGCGATCGTCGGATCGAACGTATCGCGCGCGCGCAGCGCGGCGAGCGGGAAGATGGTGGTTCCGGTCCCGGAATCCTCGACCGGCTGGCGCGGCAATTGCCACCGCATGCGGTCGAAAAATTCGGGATGCGTCCCGATGCGATAGGCGATCGCGGCAAGCCCCGGTCGATTGCCGGGACGCCGCACCTCATGGTCGGGCGCGCCGCAGATATCGGCGGGGGGCTTGTGCGCCATGGTCAGCGTCCCCCCGCCATCAGGAAGGCGATCCGCCCGAAGTCGGGATAGGTCGGATCATTGTCGAGCCGCGCGACCTCGTTCGGCGCGATCGGGATTTCGGCGTCGTCGGCATAGTCGATCGCCGGCTGGTCGAGCCGCCCGAAATGCCCCTTCACCGCGCCCGCGCCGTCGCGCGTGCCGATCCACTTCACACCCGCCACCTGCATCGCGCGGGCGATGATCGGCGACAGCAGGATATTGTCGCCGAAGCTGAAATTGTCGGGATGGAAAAAGCCCGGCCGCCCGTCGCGCGTCCGTCCGGCGGTGAAGGCGTCGAGCAGGTCGCGCTCGACGTCGCCCGCATAATGGTCGCCGCAGACGCAAACGAAAAGGCGGATGTCGAGCGGCACGAAGCGCGGCGCGACGATCTGCAGGTCGTGGCCCGCGAGGCGATAGCTCGCGAGATGCGCGCGCAGGCCCGCCGCGAACGCCTCGTCGACCGGCCCGCCGCCGCGCCGGTCGATGGCGAGGAAGATGGTGTTCCAGCTGCCGGTCCAGCGGCGCTCGCCATAGGCGCGCTGGACGTCGCCATGGCTTTCGGCCGCCGCGACATAATCGGCGGGGGTGACGGCGCGCCGTTGCTTGCGAAAGTGCCGCGGAGCGGCGACGCGGATCGCGGCGACGGGTTCGCGGTCGCGGCCGCCGGCAGCAGGCAAAGGATTGCGAACGCTGGATATTTTCCCGCCGTCGTCGGTAACCACATGGGCGATGGCTTCGGGCCCGATGTTGCCGCGCCGCCCGCCGCCGTGGCGGATCGCCGCGGTCATGGCGTCGAGCCCGACCGGAACGCGTCCCCCCGCCCCGTCGCCGAAGCGCGCATAATGGACGCTGTCGGCCGCCTCGACGCAGAATTCGGTGGTGAAGGGATCGGCGGCGAGCAGGTCGGGCGCCGCGCGCCAGACATGGCCGTCGCCGCGCAGGCGTACCGCCGCGACCGGCGCGCCGGCGGGCGCGAGCGCCGTGCGCGCCGGCTCCTTCGCGGCGGCATCGGGGTTGAAGGGCGGCGCATGGACGATGGCGTCGCCGAGCAGCCGCAGGCGCACCAGCGCGCCGGGACCGTCGTCGCGCAGAAGCCCGCTGCGCCGGTCGTCGCCGACCGCGATCGCATCCTCGCGCGCTTCGTCCGCGGTCAGGCCGTAATCGACGGTGCGCCCTTCGTCGGCGAGCACGATGTTGCCCCGCGCCACCGCGCCCGGCGGTCCGTCGGGCACGCCGTCGCCGTCCTCGTCGGGGGCCGGCGCCAGATTGAGCGGAAAGGTCAGCGCGTCGGCGGCGTGCCATTCGACCCGCACCAGGTCCTTCGCCATCAGCGGATCGCGCACATCGACGGGGTCGGCGGACAGGCGGACGAGCTGGCGATGGGCCGGATCGGGCGGGTCGCCGGGCGTGGCGCCGAACGGCACCAGTTCCTCGAACAGCAGCAGGTCGCCGCGCGCGAGGCCGAGTTCGGCGCGGGTGCCGACGAGATGAGCGGCGGTCGATCCCGCCGGCAGGCAGCAGGCGGCTTCGCCCCAGGCGTGCAGCGCGATCCGGTTGCGCTGCGGCCGCAGCGAGCGCACGTCGTGCAGCGTTTCGAAGACGATCGCCCCGCCGCCGACCAGATCCTCGAAGATTTCGGGATCGCGCGGCAGCACCGCCGGAGCGGCGCGGAGCAGGTTCGGCGCGTGGGTCAGCAGGCGGCTGCCGCGCGGCAGGATCGCCGGCTCGTCCGCCGTCCGCTCGACCGAGCCGGACGCCGCGATCGCGACCGCGACGCGCGCATTGCTTCCCTCCGACGCGCCATAGCCGAGCAGCCGCGCATGGCGCAGCACCGACTGGCGCAGCCGCGCGCGGCCGAAGAAAGCCTCGGTCCCGACCGCATCCTGAAACCAGCTCGTCTGGTCGGCGGCATGGGCGAGCGCCTCGACCAGCGTGACGCCGAGGTCGGCGGGGCTGCGCTCGGTCCAGCCGGGCAGGCTGACCGCCATGCGGTCGAGCATCATCTGGCGGAAGCTGTCGTAATCCTTCGCCAGATAGTCGATCGGCGGGCCGAACGAACGCGGCGCACCGGGCGCATCGGGCGCGGCGCAGTCGAAGGCCGAGGGGCATTCGGCCTTGAAGCTGAAATCGAGCGCGGCGAGCATCGGATCGAGGAAGGACGGGATCGCATCGTTGACCGCCCCCAAGCGCACTGACAGCCGATAGGGCGAATAGTCGCCCGCCGCATCGAGCGTCAGCGTCAGGCTGTGCGGCGGCGCCCCGGCCGCGACCCCGGTGACCCGGATGCCGGTGACGCGCGTGCCGCCGTCGATGCGGAAATTGCCGGCGCCGAGCAGCGGCACGCCCGCCGCCAGCACGCCGTCGTCGCGCAGGAAGACGAGCGTCAGCAGCCGCTGGCGAAGCTCGGGCGACGGCGCGTCGCGATCGACGACCTCGAGATAGTCGATGCCGTTGAGCAGCACACCGCCGCCGGTGTCGATCGCCGCGCCCGCGACGAGCTGGCGGCGGCGCTGCGTGCCGCAATGCTGGACGACGCCGGTCAAAAGACCTGCTCCACGGTCACGGCCTGCTCGCGCGCCTCGTCGAGCGGGCGGTAGCGCACGGTGATCGACAGGCGGCTGTCCAAGCTCTCGGTCTCGACGCCGCGCACCTCGATCGCCTGCGACAGCCACTGCTGCAGCGCCGCCATCACCATATGCTGCGCCGCCGCCGCGAGTTCGGGCGCGTTTTCGGAGAAGACGAGCTCGTTCACCCCGGCGCCGAAATCGGGCCGGTTCACCCGCTCGCCACGCCGGGTGAAGAGAAGCTGCTCGATCATCTCGCGGATATGCGCCTCGTGCCCGGCGGTCGCCGTCATGCCGTTGGCGTCGATGCGATAGGGAAAGCCGAAGTTGGTCATGTCGCGAGCACCTTCGTCTGCACGCTCGCCCAGATCACCGGCCCCTGCGGCGCCTGCGTCGCGGCCTGCCCCATGTCGGACGGATTCATCTTCAGTGCGGGCTTGCCCTCCACCATCACCTTGGCCGACGCGCCGGTGAGCAGCAGCGTGACGCAGGGCGACGGCGTCGGGCCGGGAAGCTGAAAGGGACAGCCGGCGACGCTGCCCTTGTCGCCCAGCACCAGCGGCGGCGCGCCCATCACCAGCACCTTCGACGCCGAGGAGATCAGCGTGCCGGGAATGGCATGCGGGCATTGCGCGACCGTGGCGATGGTGACGAGGGGGACGGTCATGGCAGCACCTTGAGGTTCGCGCCGTTGATCGAAACGCCGTCGAGCGCGAGCTTCACCGTGCTGGCGCCGTGGGTCAGCGTCATCCCGTCCGGCCCCGCCTCGATCTTCGCCGCGCCGGTGGCCGTGGTCAGTTCGAGCGTCAGCGTCGGCGCGCCGGGGATGTCGAAGATTTCGAGGCTGAAATTCTCCCCCTTCCACGCCTTGGTCAGGAAGCCGACGGGTCCGGGCGGCGCGGGGGTGTCGCCCAGATCCCAATAGCCGCCCGACCAGATCGGATAATCGGGATTGCCGCCCTCGAACTCGACCCACACTTTCGCGCCCTTGGGCGGGATGGCATGGAAGCCGACCCCCGGCCCCGCGCCGGGCAGGCACGGCATCGCCCAGGCGAGCGAGCCGTCGCCGAACACCGAGGGACAGCTGACCTGGATGCGGCCGAGCCCCTGGACGTCAGCGGGATTTTCCACCGTGCCGCGATATTTGCCGAAAAAGGCGGGGCCGCCGTCGGGAAGCTTCATGGCAGCACCATCGGGGCCAGCGGGCCGCGTTCGCCGCGCGACAGGGTGAACTGCTGCTGATAGCCGCCCGGCTTGATCAGGTGGCGCACCTCCGACACCTTGTAGAGCCCGCCGTAGCTGAGCCCCGCGCCGCGCAGGAACACCATGTCGCGCGCCTTGAGCGCGGCGTTGTAGCGCGTCGCATCGAGCGTTCCCGACACGGTGAACGCCTTTTTCGCGCCCTCGTCGACCTTCGCCTGCGCGCGGCCCATCGCCTGCGCGGCGTTGAGCCCGCTGGTCGGGATCGGCTCCTTGCGCGTCGCGCCGAAGCGCGCGACCGTTTCGGGCACCGCGCCGAGCGGCGGGTTGCTGCCGACGAGCGCGATTACCGGCATCTCCGCCCCGGTGATGCGGTCGATCACCTTGGTCTCGACCGAGGTCAGCACCCGGTCGTCCTCCGACGTCGTGACGTCATAGGCGTCGGACCCCGGTCCCATGTCGATGGTCAGCGTGCGCTGCGGCACGCCCGGCTTGACCGGCGGTCCCCAATAGAGCGTGTTCACCCCCGGCACCGGGCCGGGATCGATATAGGTCTCATAGCCGTGGCGGCGCGCCATCTGCTTCAGATAGTCCCAGTCGCTGCCATTCTGCTGCGGCACGCGGTCGATCGGGATCGGCGGGTCGATGAACCTGGGCGGCAGCACCATCGGGATCATGCCGAACTGCGGATAGGAAACCGCGATCAGCGTCGCGATCATCGTCTCGTCCATCGCCGGATGCTCGGTCTGCTTGACCTCGCGGTCGAGCTCCATGCTCAGGTCGCGGCCGTAGAGCGTCAACACCCCCGATTGCGAGCCGCTGCCAGGCGTATATTCGCGCTTGGTCACCAGCCCGTCGAAGATGACATAGGGGATGACGTCGAAGATCATCGTCACGATCGCGCGGCATCCGCGCTGAAGCTGCGGGTGCATGATGAACGGTGATTCGAGGAAGTCGAACGGCCCGGTGCGCCCGGTGTTGATCGACAGCCTGAAGCCCGATTCGGCCTCGTCGGAGAGCTTGACCTCGATATCGGCGATCGCGTTCATCACGTCGGCGGGCGCCGGCAGCGCGACCGGGCTCGGCCCGATCAGGAGGTTCATCCGAACCCCCAATATGTTGCCGAGCAGGCTCATCCGCCGGGCTTTCCGGTGCCGGGAACGGGGACGGCGGTCGTGTCGCCGGGCGCGCCGGGCAGCGCCGCCGGGTGCGTCACGCGGTTGGCGTCGGCGATCATCCACCAAGCGGTCGGATCGCCCAGATGGCGCCATGCGAGCAGGTCGAGCCGGTCGCCCTCGACCGCGCGGTGACGCGTCGCGACGACCATGTCGCCGGGATCGGGCAGCAGCCGGGGCAGCACGTAACGCACCGTCACCCCGTCGCCGCGGTCGGCCTCCAGCACCGGCTGGGTCGCATAGCGGCTGGTGAGGGTGAACATCGCGCGGCCTTCCTTTCAGATCAGCTTCACGTCGCCGCCGAGCACCGCGCCGACATTGTCGACGCTGGCGACGGTCGCGAGCACTTCCTTGACCACCTGATGCGCCATGAAGGCCCAGAAACCGGGGTGGGTGATGGCGAGATCGTTATAGGTCAGCACCTTCATCGACACCGACACGTCGGCGCGGATCGGATTGAGCGCGGGGTCGTGCATCGTCTCGGTGATCGACAGGCTCTCGATCTTGACCGGCACGACGCGTTTCCAGCCGTAGATGAACAGGGTGAGCGGCGCGGCGGGCGGGATCACCTCCATCGTGCCCATCTGGAGCAGCACCTGATTGGCGGCGACGAGCAGCGATTTGGGATAGGTCAGCATCTCGAGCGCGGCGAGATAGCCGGTGAGCCCGGCGCCGAGCGGCCCCGCCTCCCCCTGTTCCATCTGGTCGGCGAGATCGAGGGTCAGATTGGCGCTGATCGTTTCGGCGGGCGGCCCGGCGAGCCGCAGCGCCTCCGCCCGCCCGCCGCCGGCCTCCGAATATTGCGGCGCCAGGCTGCGCGAAATCTGTTCGGGATTATATTGGAAGATCGCGATCGAGGCGAGCGGATTGAACAGGTCGAGCCCGACGATCGCGCCCTTGATGAGCTTGGGGGAGCCGGGGAAGTTGGTCATTTCGATGCCTTCCGGAACCGGAAGTGCGACCGGTGCTGCTTGCCGCGATGCGGCGTCCATTCATAATAGCGCTTGTCCGGATACTCGACGCGCAGCGTCCGCTCGCCCGCCGGGATATCGTTCGGATCGAGATAGACCTCGGCATAGGGACCCTGGGCGTCACGCGCGACCTTCACCACCACCCAGGTCAACTCGACGTTGCGGAAGACATGGTCTTCGATCCGCATGGTGAATTTGAACCTGACCTTGCTGTTGTTGTAGCTGCCGCCGGGGTTCAGCCCCTCTTCGATAATCCCCTGCCCCTTCTGCTCCTGACCTTTCTTCACGGCATCGCCGGTGGTCGACGATTTGCCAGCGTCGGGTTTCGAGCCGCCGGCAGAACTCGAGGCGGCATCGGCGGCGGACCCCGCCTTGCCGTCCTGGCCGCCCGAGGTTTCGCCGCTCGACTGCTGCCCACCCGCCTCGCTGCCGCCACCGGTGCTTTCGCCGGCCTGGGTTCCCGCCGCACCTTCGTCCCCCTCTTCGTCCTCGTCACCGTCACCGCCGCCGCCTCCATCGCCGCCGTCGCCTTCACCGTCCCCCGACTTGCATTCGAAATCGGCGATGCTGAGGTCGGGAACCTTCAGCGCCTCGATATCGCAGAACATCTCGTCCGCCGGGGACGGCAGATTCGCCTTGATCGGCCGCAGGACGGTCTTGGCGAGCAGGGTGGGGAGCGACCGGATCGCTTCGAAACTCATCAGCGCCTCGGCGAAAATCTTGCGGCCGCGACAACTGCCCATCACCCGCTTGATGATCGCGTCGAGCGGCGAAGCGTCGAATTTCGACGCGATCCAGTCGGCGACCGACAGAAGACAGGTGACGATCGCGCCCCAGCCTGCGGCCGCAAGTCCGCTGACGCAAAAGGCCAGGCGCGCGATGCGGACGATTTCCGACACCGCACCCGCAATCGCCGCGATCACCCGCGCGTCGTCGGCGATTTCCTTGATCCGTTTTTCATAACCACTGATCACCGGTTCGAGCGCCGCCTTGATCTTTTCCTCGACATCCTCCTTCAGCTTTTCAGCGCTGATCTTCGCTTCCTCGGCCTTGGCGAGCAGTTCGTCGATCGAACCGTCGACCTGCTTTTTCATGAAGGCAGCAAAACCCGACTGCATGCACTGAACGATGATGTCGGCGGTGCGCGCGAGCACCACCTTGCCCAACTGCATGAAGATCTTGCCGACGATCTTCGCGGCGTGGGCGCCGATGCCCGATCCGCTCCCGGTGCTGAATTTCGCATTCTTGAAGACGCTGCGAATCTTCTTCTTTACCTTCACGAAGGCGGCATGGCCCTTGATGAACATTTTGCCGAAGCGTTCGCGCAGCACGCCGATCGGCGTCGCGAGCGACCCCGCCCAAAAGGCCGCCTTGCGCAGCGTGTCGAAATCCTCGACCGCCGGATCGCCCTCGTTTGCGCCTTGCTTGCTATAGGTCACGCCCTTGGCGGTTTCGGGCGGCGACTGGAGCCATTCGGCGATGCCGTGGATTTCGGCGGCTTGCTCGCGATGCTGCTGGGACGGGGTGGTCGCGAAAAGTTCGGCAAGGCTGCCCGACTTGCTCTTGCCGTCGAAGCTGCCCGTGCGCAGCAACTCCCACTGGCCGCGGTTGAAGGGGTCTACCGCCTTGCGCTGGACGCGCGGTCGGAGGCGCATCGGCGCGGGCCGGCGCGGAGCTTCCGGCGCGGGCAGCGGCTGCTTGCGCGCCGCCTTCTTGACGTCGGGGGTAGCGAGCAGCGGCTTGTAGACCTCGCGCACCTTGGCCGCGAGCTTGCGGAACTCGGCCGAGGTCTTGCGGCTTTTCAGTGCGCGCGTGAGATCGTCGGGATTGGGTGCGAGAAAATAGACATAGACGCCGTCGCCGCCGCTGATCCGCGTCGAATCCTTCGCGAGCATCCAGCGGCCTGAAATCTTGACGTTCGAACCCGATTCGACATCCTTCGCGGTGGGCGGCGCAGCACCCTTTCCTTTCTTTTTCTTGGAGGCAGCAGGCAAGGCAGGCGGCTTGTCATAGCTCCGGATCTTGAGGTCGGGGATCGGCCAGGTCGTCGTCGCGTCGGTTCCCGATGCGTCCCAACCCGGTGGTAATGCGATCGTCGTCCACCGCGATGGCGACGGGTTCCAGCTCTGCCCGCCACCCAGGGTTCTGTTGGTTTCGGCCGCCGCACCTTCGATGCCCGCGATATAGTTATTGAGCTGGGTGACTCCGCTGCCGCGATAGTTGATGTCGTGCGCAGGCTTGAGTTCTCCGACCTTCACGCCCGTCGGCGCGGAGTCGAGTTTGCCAACCTTGCCGGCCGCGTCAAGCACCGGACCGCGCGCGGAATCGAGAGGATAGTCCTTGTCCCCGCGCTTGACCTTGTCGAACGCGATCGTGCCGACGCAGGAGGATTTGGAAACAGCGGCGGTGAAGTTCTGCAGCTTCAACGTCCCGCTTCCGGCCTTGGCTTCGACCGCTTCGACGCCCGGGACCGGAATGAGACCGCCCTTGGGATTGGCCGTATAGAAATCGGCGAAACCGCATTTGCCCAAGGAGACGGTCTTGCGGTTTGCGCCGGGGATCGGAACTTCGGTGAGCAGGTCGGTGTTATGCTTGCGGATCGCCTTTTGCGCGACCTCGTGCATCTTGGCATGGCTGGGCGTCTTCTTGCTGCCCTGCATGAAGAAGGGCGCGCTGCGCTGCACGACGGAGCCGGCCTCGCTCGCCTCTCGCCGCTGCGGCCCCACCGGACCCGGCGCCGTCTGCTGCATCACATGCGCCAGTTCGTGCGCCATGGTGAAGGTCGGCCCCGCGCTTTCGCCCGATCCAAGCCAGACATGGCTCTTGTAGGTGAAGGCGCGCGCCGCGATGCTTTCGTTGCGGGCGGCCGCTTCGCCGCCCTGGTGGACGCGGACGTCGCCGAGGTCGCGGCCCATGCGGCTTTCGAAGAAGCCGCGCGTCGCGGCGGGCAGCGGTGCGCCGCCACGCGTCAGGTCGGCGTCGGAAGCGGCGATGGTCTCGGCGCCGCCATCGCGCCGCGCGCGGACCTTCGCATCACCCTCTTCCTCGGGATCGGCAAAGCGGCGCGCGCGCGGTTCCTCGTGCGAGGGCGAGCAGGCCGAACAGGCGCGTTGCACCGCCCCGTCCGCCGCCGACGCGTCCGCCGCCAGCGCCGCCGCGGGATCGGGCATCGCCATGACCTGCGCCGCGATGCTGTCCGCCTCGCGCTCGTAGCGGTCGCCGACGGGGCCGACCTCCAGCCGCGGCTGGACCGCGCTTTCCTCTGTCTCCTCCTGCTCGCAGGCGGCGCATTGGCGCTGCACCGCCGGGCCGGCGGGGATGGCGGCGAGCGAGGCGATCGGGGACGGCGCGTGGCGGCTCTGCGGCGCCGCGCGGCGCATCACCGGCGGCGCGGTCTGGTGCGAGGCATGGGCCTTTGCGGCATGGGCGGCGAGTGCGCTCATCGCCCGCCGCCCGCAAGATGCGCGCCGAGCGCGCGGCCCGCCGCGTG
>CALMYE010000217.1 GCA_937873425.1 uncultured Sphingopyxis sp.
TCGACCCGATCGCCTCGCCGTCCTCCAGATTCTTGTTCATCATCTTGGCGAACAAGGTGTCGGGGCCGAAGATGCGCAGCAAATCGTCGTCGAGGCAGAGGTAGAATTTGGACAGGCCGGGGTCGCCCTGCCGCCCCGAGCGGCCGCGCAGCTGATTGTCGATGCGGCGGCTTTCATGACGCTCGGTCGCGAGCACGAACAGGCCGCCCGCGGCCTTCACCGCCTCGCGCTCGGCGGCGACCTCGTCGCGGATGCGCTGCGCGGCGGCGTCGCGCTCGGGGCCTTCGGGCAGGTCCTTGAGCTCGTCCTCGATGCGGAATTCCTCGTTGCCGCCCAGCTTGATGTCGGTGCCGCGGCCCGCCATGTTGGTGGCGATGGTGACCGCGCCGGAGCGGCCCGCCTGCGCGACGATATGCGCCTCGCTCTCGTGGAAGCGCGCGTTGAGCACGCTGTGCGCGACCCCCTCCTTTTCGAGATAGGAGGAGAGCAGCTCCGACTTCTCGATCGACACGGTGCCGACCAGCACCGGCTGGCCGCGCTCCTGCGCCTCGCGGATCGTGCGCGCGATGGCGCTGAACTTGTCGGTGATGTTCTTGTAGAATTCATCCTCTTCGTCGCGCCGCGCGATCGGGCGGTTGGTCGGGATGGTGACGACGTTCATCTTGTAGATTTCGAAGAATTCGGCCGCCTCGGTCGCCGCGGTGCCGGTCATCCCCGAAAGCTTGGGATACATGCGAAAATAATTCTGGAAGGTGATCGAGGCGAGCGTCTGGTTCTCGGGCTCGATATTCACCCCTTCCTTCGCCTCGACCGCCTGATGCAGGCCGTCGGACCAGCGGCGGCCGTCCATCATGCGGCCGGTGAATTCGTCGATGATCACCACCTTGCCGTCCTTGACGATATAGTCGGTGTCCAGCTTGAACATCTTGGTCGCCTTCAGCGCCTGGTTGACGTGGTGGACGACCTGGGTGTTCTCGATGTCGTAGAGGTTGCTGCCCTGAAGCAGGCCCGCATCCTCGAGCAGCCGCTCGACATGCTCGGTGCCGTCCTCGGTCAGGCTGACCGACTTGGTCTTCTCGTCCTTTTCATAATCCTCCTCGGCCAGCTGGAGGACGATCTCGTTGACGCGGATGTAGAGCTCGGACTTGTCGTCGGTCGGGCCGGAGATGATCAGCGGCGTGCGCGCCTCGTCGATCAGGATCGAATCGACCTCGTCGACAATGCCGAAATTGAAGGGGCGGTGGACCATCTGCGCGCGGTCGAACTTCATATTGTCGCGCAGATAGTCGAACCCCAGCTCGTTGTTCGTCGCATAGGTGATGTCGCAGCCATAGGCCTCGCGCCGCTGCGTCTCGGTCAGGTTCGGGACGATGACGCCGGTGGTCAGGCCCAGGAAGCCGTAGACCGCGTCCATCCATTCGGCGTCGCGGCGGGCGAGATAGTCGTTGACGGTGACGACATGGACGCCCCTGCTTTCGAGCGCGTTGAGGTAGCAGGGCAAAGTCGCCATCAGCGTCTTGCCCTCGCCCGTCGCCATTTCGGCGATCTCGCCGCGGTGGAGCACGATGCCGCCGATCATCTGCACGTCGAAATGCCGCATGCCGAGCGTCCGCACCGCTGCCTCGCGCACCGTGGCGAAGGCTTCGGGAAGAATATCGTCGAGCGTCTCGCCGGCGTCGAGCCGGGCGCGGAACGTCTGCGTCTGCGCCTTCAGCCCCGCGTCGTCGAGCGCCTGCATCGCGGGCTCGAAGGCGTTGATCCTGTCGACGATCTTGCGGATCGAGGCGACGTAACGGTCGTTGGACGAGCCGAACAGGCTCTTGGCAATGCTGCCGAACATGGCGGATTTCCTTGGGAATGAATGTGTAACAAAGCGAAGGGATCGCGAGGCGACCACCGGGTCGTGCGGGATCGCATGGCCGCGAAAACGGGGAATCGGGCAGCAGGCGCCCGAAAATCAGCGGCTATTCGAGCGCGCGGTCGCTGCCGGTGAGCAGGCCGGGAACATGCGGCGGCGCGACCTTGCGCGGCCTGCCCGTTCCGGTGGTGGCGGTGCGCCGGGTCGGCGCGGCGGTGGCGGGGCGGCGGTCGGCGTCGCTGCTTTCGGCCTTGTTCGCCGCATCGGCGAGCAGCAGCATCGACCCCATTGCGGCCGGGGTCGCCGGCGCCGCAACGGCGCGGTCCGCGCCGGAAAGCCCGGTGATCAACGCCAACAGGGTCAGCAGCAAACGCAAGAAAACAGCCCCTCTTTCATCCAGCGCGCGACGTATAGCACGCTGGACGCTGAACATAGGGTGAAAGCGGCGGAAGGTCCAGAGGCGCGGCGCGTAGATAGCGGGTCAGTTTGAATCTCGGCCTGTGAGCGGTTCGCGCACCTCTCTTTTCCCGTCACCCTGAACTTGTTTCAGGGTCCATGGCCCGCCGCTTCCTTCGGCGCAGCTTCAAATTCGAGGTCCGGCCATGGATGCTGAAACAAGTTCAGCATGACGAAAGAAGAAAGAGACTGGCCCTTTGCAAAAGCGGAAACTCAAACTGACCCACTACCGACGCATAGTCGGGGCTTGCCTCAGTCCTCCGGCGGCGGACAGGACCGGACCAGCGGGCCGCGCCATTCCGATGGCCCGTCGATGCTGTGAACGCGCATCGTCAGCCCCCGGTCGAAAAAATCGGGCGCCTCCTTGCAGAATCCGCCGACGAGCGCGTCCGACAGCGATTCCGGCGTCTCGCCTTCGCGCCAGCCCGCGGGACCGCTCATCTTGAAGATCAGCGTATTGCCCTCCGCCTCGATCCCCACGATCCTGATCCCGCCATCGAATTCCTTGCCCACCTCTGTCTGCAAGGCCTGCGCGAATTGCGCGGCGGTCGGCCCGCCCTGCCCTTGTGCAAGAACCGGCATGGGCGCCAGCGCGACCGCGGCCGCAATCATCATCGTCTTCAGCATGAAAAACTCCCCGGACCCACGGGTCCACCATAGAGGCGAGCGCGGCGATGGCAAAGAGGATCATTGCCGCTTGACGCGCGCACTGGCTTGGCCGCATCTCCCGCTGACAATCATGTCAGGAGGGGAATGAGCGATGGCGCGGAAGGCGATTTTCATCACCGGCGGGGGATCGGGCATCGGCCGGGCCACGGCGCGCCATTTCGCCGCGCAGGGCTGGTTCGTCGGCATCGCCGACGTCAACGCCGCCGGTATCGACGAAACCGCCGCGCTGCTTCCCGAGGGCGCCGCGTCGCGCCACATCATGGACGTGCGCGACCGCGACCAGTGGACGGCGGCGCTGGCCGATTTCGCGGCGGCGAGCGGCGGGCGGCTCGACGTGCTGTTCAACAATGCCGGCATCGGCTCGGGCGGCCAGTTCCTCGACATGGCGCCGGAAGAGGCCGACCGGCTGATCGCGATCAACTTCGGCGGCGTCGTCAACGGCATCTACACGGCGCTGCCGCTACTCCGCGCGACGCCGGGATCGACGATCCTCAACACCGGATCGGCCTCGGGCTTCTATGGCGTCGCGGGGCTTGCCGTCTATTCGGCGACCAAATTCGCGGTGCGCGGCCTGACCGAGGCGCTGGAGATCGAGTTCGCCAAGCACGGCATCAAGGTGCGCTCGCTGATGCCGGGCTTCATCGACACGCCGCTGCTCGACCAGGTCAGCGCCGACAGCAACGAACCGGCGCGGAACCGCCTGTCGGCGAGCGGCTTCGAGATCGTCCCCGTCGAGCGCGTCGCCGAGGCGGCGTGGCAGGCGGTGCACGGCGACCGTGTGCATGTCACGGTCGGCCGGATGGCGAAGCGGCTGGCGCGGATCGCCCGCTGGTTCCCCGGACTGATCGTCCGCCAGTCGAAGAAGATCGACGGGCTGGGCGGCGCGGGGCATTGAGGCCTCTTCTCCCCTCCCGCTTGCGGGAGGGGTCGGGGGAGGGCCTGGCAAATGCGACGGTTTGAGACGAAACAAGCCCTCCCCTAGCCCCTCCCGCAAGCGGGAGGGGAACGATTCACTTCCCCGCCCCGCATTCCACCGTGCCGCTGCCCGCGTTGCGCACGGTGCAGACCGGCTTGCCGAGCACGACCGTCTTGCCGACGCCGCGCGTCGTCACCGTGGCGCTCTTCTCGGCGCGGAGCAGGTGGTCGCCGGCGCCCTCGCTGTCGCTGACCAGTTCGCCGACCGAAAGCGCGCCGGCATCGACCGCGCCCGCCCCCGACAGCATCATCTTCGCCTCCTTCGCGCTGCCCGCCAGCGTGATCGCGCCGTTGCCGATCATCGCGACCGACAGCCGGTCGGCGGCGACCGCATCGACAGCGATCCGCCCGGGTCCGCGCAGGCCGATGTCGACGCGCGGCCCGCGCAGCCGGTCGATGCGCAGCGACCCCGCGCCCGCGACCGTCGCGCCGCGCAGGTTCGCGGCGTTGACCCGCACCACGACCGGGCCGGGCGCGGCGCGGCGGCGCTCGTCGCCCGCCCGCTGCCGCTGCCCGATCACCAGCCGGCCGTCGCGCGCCTCGACCGTCAGCCGGTCGAGCGCGTCCTGCGGCCCGCTCGCCACCGCGCTGACCGGTGCGCGGGTTGTCACCTCGACGATGACGTCGGCCTGCAGTTCGATCGTCTCGAAGCTGGTCAGGCCATAGCGTTTCTCGGCCGCCGACGCGGGACCGGCGGCGAGGAGGAGGGCGGCCGCCAGCGCGGCCGATCGCGATATCATGGACATGGTGCCGCCTTAGCCGGTCCGGCGCGGCGGCACCAGCGCGCGATCATTTGCAGGTCGCGGTGCCCGATCCCATCCTGCTGGTCGAACAGGTCGCGCCGCCGGTCAGTTCGACATCGCCCGAGCCGAGGATGCTGATATCGGCCTTGCCGGTCGCCTTCGCCGCGACATCGCCCGATCCGGTCACCGCGACGTCGATCGTCGCGACGGTCAGGTCGCTCGCGTCGATGTCGCCCGATCCGGTCACGCTGAGCTCGGCGCTGTCGGCACTACCGCCGTCGATCTCGACGTCGCCCGACCCCGACACGCTGATCTTCGCCGTCTTGCCGGTCAGCTTCGCGATCTTGAGGTCGCCCGATCCGGTCAACGCCGCCTCGACCGCGTCGCCCTCGACAGCGTCGGCGTCGATCGAGCCCGAACCGGTCAGCCGCAGCCTGTCGAGCCGCGGCATCGTGATCGCGATCTTCACCCCCTTGCCGCCGCGGCGGAAGTTGAAACCCTCGCGCTTGCGGCCGATCGACAGCGTCTGGCCGTCGAGCCTGACCTCCAGCTCGTCGATCTCGGCCTTCGGCCCGGTCGCGCTGATCGAAAAGGCCGTGCCCTGCCGGATGGTAACGTCGTCGGGCCCGGTGACCTCGACCCCGGTGAAGCCGGTGAGCGCGAAATCCTGCGTCGTCACGGGGCCGGCGTCGCGCGTTTCGCCCGCCTGCTCCTTGCCGCCGCCGCTCACCGAGGCGTTGCACGCGGTCAGCGTCATCGCGAGGGCCAGCGGCACAGCCGCCATCGTCCAGTGTCGCATCGTCCATCTCCTTTGTGTATTACACACATAATACAGGAGCGCCGCGCTGTCCAGCCCGCGCTGCCATCTTGTCGCCACCTTCCCTCGCCAAAGCGGGCCATTCCCCGATAGCGAGATGGACGATGAGCGTAGCGTTCCGCCGCGAGAGCGACGACGAGCACAAGGAACCCGAATATGAGCTGCCGATCCCGGTCGGCGCGAACCTCGTCACGCCGCGCGGGCTGCGCCTGCTGGGCGAGGAGATCGCGCGGCTGACCGCGCTGGTCGCGGCGGAGGGCGAGGAGGAGGCGCGCAAGAAATTGCAGCGCCGGCTGCGCTATGTCGGGACGCGGCAGGCGACCGCCGAGGTGCAGGCGCCGCCCTTGAGCGGCAGCGCCGGCATCGGCAGCCGCGTGCGCTACCGGCTGAACGGCACCGAGCGCGCGGTGACGATCGTCGGGCATGACGAGGCCGATCCCGCCGCGGGCCGCATCGCCTTCACCGCGCCGCTCGGCCGCGCGCTGATGGGGAGCGAAGCCGGCGATTTCGCCGATTTCCAGGGGCGCGAGGAAGCGATCGAGATCGTCGCGATCGACGCCGATCCGGAGGCGGCGGCATGAAAGGCAAGTTCGAACGCCACAAGCAGCCGTGGACCGCGGCCGAGATCGACAAGCTGCATATGCTCGCCAAGAAGGGCATGGCGCTGAAGGCGATCGCCAAGGCGCTGACGCGCAGCGAGGAATCGGTGAAGGCGCGCGCCAAGGCCGACGGGCTGTCGATCGCCAAGCTGCACTGACGAACCTGTGTCTCTTTCGCAGCCCATCCCTTCCCTCCCCCTTTATGGGGGAGGCAGCGAGACTTGGCAGCTTGCTGCCCTAGTCGCAGCGGTGGGGGTGCGCCCGCGGCCTGAAGCGGCGGCAAAAGGACGCACCCTCACCCCCATCCAACTTCGCCTAGCGCCTGCGGCGCAAGGCTTCGTATCCTTCCCCCATCGAGGGGGAAGGACGTCGTGACTTCCTCTTACGACGCGATCGTGCTGGGCGGCGGCGCGGCCGGGCTGATGTGCGCGGCGGTCGCGGGGCAGCGCGGGCGGCGCGTCCTGCTGCTCGACCATGCCGATGCGGTGGGCAAGAAGATCCTGATCTCGGGCGGCGGCCGCTGCAACTTCACCAACATCCACGCGGGGCCCGACCGCTTCATCTCGGCGAACCCGCATTTCGCCAAATCGGCGCTCGCGCGCTACACGCCCGCCGATTTCATCGCGCTGGTCGATGCCTATCGCATCGCCTGGCACGAAAAGGCGCTCGGCCAGCTGTTCTGCGACGGATCGGCGAAACAGATCGTCGCGATGCTGCTGGAGGAATGCGCCAAAGGCGGCGTCGACGTCCGCTGCGGCCAGCCGGTCGGAGAGGTGACGCACGCCGACGGCCGCTTCCGCGTGACCTTCGGCGATACCGAATTCACCACGCCCAGCCTCGTCATCGCCACCGGCGGACCGTCGATCCCTAAGATGGGCGCGACCGGCTTCGCCTATGACCTCGCGCGCCGCTTCGGGCTCAAGGTCGTCGAGCCGCGCCCCGCGCTGGTGCCGCTGACGCTCGGCGGCGAGGATGTGCTGTTCCGCGACCTGTCGGGCGTCGCCACGCCGGTCGAAGCGCGCGCGGGCAAGGCGGCGTTCCGCGAGGCGGCGCTGTTCACCCACAAGGGGCTGTCCGGCCCCGCGATCCTTCAGATCAGCAGCTATTGGCGGCACGGCGAGCCGGTGACGATCGATTTCCTGCCGGGCGCCGCGCCGGGCTTGCTGGCCGAGGCGAAGCGCAGCCGCCCGCGCGCGACGCTCGCCGCGGTGCTCCCGCTGCCCGACCGCCTCGCGCAGACGCTCGCCGAGCGCCTTGCGCTTCCGGGCGAACTCGGCGCGCAAACCGATCGCAAGCTCGCCGACGCCGAGGCGCGCCTCAAGCGCTGGATCTTCCACCCCAACGGCACCGAAGGCTTCGCCAAGGCCGAGGTCACGGTCGGCGGCATATCGACCGCGAATCTCTCATCGCAAACAATGATGGCCAAAAGCGTCGCGGGCCTCTATGCGGTCGGCGAAGCCGTGGACGTCACCGGGTGGCTGGGCGGCTATAATTTTCAATGGGCCTGGGCCAGCGGACACGCGGCGGGACAGGCGCTTTAGGAATAACCTTAAAAACCATCGTCATGCCGGACTTGATCCGGCATCCATTCGTCACTTGCCACGAAGCGTTGAATGGACCCCGGATCTCCTGAGCTTGTCGAAGGGCCGGGGTGACGAATCAAAGAATCGGCGGCGCTGCCCGCACACGGAAAAGAAGATAATGACTTTCGATCACCTCCCCCCCGTCCTGTCGGACGCCCTCGCCGCGCGCGGCTATGAGGGGCTCACCCCGGTGCAGGCGCATGTCATCGAGCCCGAGGCCAAGGGCCGCGACCTGCTCGTGTCGGCGCAGACCGGATCGGGCAAGACCGTCGCCTTCGGCCTCGCGATGGCCGACGAACTCCTCGATGACGGCCGCCTGCCCTTCGCGACCGCGCCGCTCGCGCTGATCGTCGCGCCGACGCGCGAACTGGCGTTGCAGGTCAGCCGCGAGCTCGGCTGGCTCTATGCCAAGGCCGGCGCGCGCATCGCGACCTGCGTCGGCGGCATGGACGCGAGCCGCGAGCGGCGGACCCTCAATCAGGGCGCGCATATCGTCGTCGGCACGCCGGGGCGCCTGCGCGACCATCTCGAGCGCGGCGCGCTCGATCTCGAATCGCTGCGCGTCGCGGTGCTCGACGAGGCCGACGAGATGCTCGACATGGGCTTTCGCGAGGATCTGGAGGAAATCCTCGACGCGACGCCGGCGACGCGCCGCACCCTGCTCTTCTCCGCGACGATCCCCAAACCGATCGCGCAGCTCGCCAAGCGCTATCAGCAGGGCGCCTTGCGCATCTCGACCGTCGGCGAGGAACGCGGGCATGGCGACATCGCCTATCAGGTGGTGACCGTCGCCCCCGCCGACATCGAGGGCGCGGTGATCAACCTGCTGCGCCTGCACGAGGCCGAGACGGCGATGCTGTTCTGCGCGACGCGCGACAATGTCCGCCGCCTGCACGCGAGCCTCGTCGAGCGCGGTTTCGCCGCCGTCGCGCTGTCGGGCGAGCATAGCCAGAACGAACGCAACCATGCCCTGCAGGCGCTGCGCGACCGCCGCGCGCGCGTCTGCGTCGCGACCGACGTCGCGGCGCGCGGCATCGACCTGCCCAGCCTGTCCCTCGTCGTCCACGTCGAAATCCCGCGCGACGCCGAAACGCTCCAGCACCGCTCGGGCCGCACCGGCCGCGCGGGCAAGAAGGGCACCGCGGTCATCATCGTCCCCTATCCGCGCCGGCGCCGCGTCGACGGTATGCTGCGCGGCGCGAAGATCGAGGCCGAATGGATGAACGCGCCGACCGCCGCCGACGTCCGCGCGCGCGATCAGGAGCGGCTGATCGAGAAATTGCTCGCGCCGCAGGAACATGAGGCCGAGGATATGGAACTCGGCCAGCGCCTGCTCGCCGAACGGTCTCCCGAGGATATCGCCGCCGCGCTCGTCCGCGCGCACCGCGCGACGATGCCGCCGCCCGAGGATCTGATCGACACCGGCCCGCGCCCGCGCGGCGAGCGGCCCGAGCGCGGCGAGCGCTTCGAGCGGGACCGGGGCGATCGCGGCCAGCACCGCGAGCAGTTCGACGACAGCGTGTGGTTCAAGCTCAACATCGGCCGCCGCCAGAACGCCGACCCGCGCTGGATATTGCCTTTGCTCTGCCGCCGCGGCCATGTGACCAAGCACGAGATCGGCGCGATCCGCATCGGGCCGTCGGAAACCCTGTTCAACATCCCGCTCGCCATCGCCGACCGCTTCGCCGAAGCCGTGCAGCGCACCGCCAATCAGGACGGCGAGGACGACAGCGGCGTCGCGATCACCCCGGCACCGGGCGGCGCGACCTGGCCGCCGCGGCGCGAGAAGGGCGCAGGCGCCCCGCGCGCAACCCTCGGCCGCGCGCCCAGCGGCGACCGCGCCGGCCCGCGCAAGCCGCGCGGCCCCGGCGCACCAGGAGGCAACAGCGATCGCTACAAGCCCAAGCCCTATGGCCAGCGCAGCCCGCGCAAGCCGGGGAAATAAAGCGCAAACCCCCTCCCCTTCAGGGGAGGGGCAGCGAGACTTGGTCCGGCGTCAGCCGGGCCTTTAGTCGAGCGGGGTGGGACCAGCGGCCGAGCGCTGCGCCGGCAGCCCCACCCCAACCCCTCCCCTGAAGGGGAGGGGCTATTGTCGCGCCGCCCTTGCGCCGCCTTCCTCCGCGCCCCAGATGGGCTGCACAGCAGGAGAGAGCGGCACATGCAGGCGATCGAAGCGTTCATCGAGAAACAGGGCGGCCCCGAGGTCATCGACTGGCGCACTGTCACGCTCGGCGAGCCCGGCACCGGCCAGGTGCTGCTGCGCCAGACCGCGGTCGGGCTCAACTATCTCGACACCTATCACCGCGACGGCACCTATCCGATCGGCCTGCCGAGCAGACTCGGGGTCGAGGCGGCGGGCGAGGTGGTCGCGGTCGGCGCCGACGTTCACGGGTTCCAGCCCGGCGACCGCGTCGCGACCTTCGGGCCGCAGCTGGGCGCCTATGCGAGCGCGCGCATCCTCCCCGCCGCCTCGCTGTTCAGGCTCCCCGCCGGCATCGACGACGAGATCGCCGCCGCCGCGCTGCTCAAGGCCTGCACGGTCGAGATGCTCGTCGAGCGCTGCGCGAAGATCGAGGCGGGCTGGCCGGTGCTCGTCCACGCCGCCGCGGGCGGGGTCGGGCTGATCCTCGTTCAGTGGCTGAAGGCGATCGGCGCGACGGTGATCGGCACCGTCAGCACCGAGGCCAAGGAACATGCGGCACGCGAGGCCGGCGCCGACCATGTCATCCGCTACAAGCAGGACGACGTCGCCGCCCATGTCCGCGAGATCACCGACGGCCAGGGCGTGCCGGTGACCTTCGACGGCATCGGCATGGCGACGTGGCAGGTTTCGCTGAAAGCGACCGCGCGGCGCGGGCTGATCGCCGTCTATGGCAATGCCGGCGGGCCGTTGAGGGGCGTCGATATCAACACGCTCGCCCAGCATGGCGCCCTGTTCGTCACCCGCCCGTCGCTGTTCGACTATTATCTCCATCCCGGCGAACGCGCGGCGGGCGCGGCGCGCGTGTTCGAGATGATCGAGAGCGGCGCGGTGACGATCAATGTCGGCCAGCGCTATTCGCTGGAGGACGCGGCGCGCGCGCATGCCGATCTGGAGGCGGGCCGGACGACGGGGTCGACGCTGCTGATTCCCTGAACAACATCCCTCCCCTTCAGGGGAGGGCAGCGAGACTTGCCAGCTTGCTGGCTTAGTCGCAGCGGGTGGGGCTATCGGCCTTGCGCTATCTCGCCGGCCCCCACCCCAACCCCTCCCCTGAAGGGGAGGGGCTTAGCTATGCCTTCAACCGCTCCGCATGCCACGCCACATGCTCGGCCATGAAGGTCGAGATGAAATAATAGCTGTGGTCGTATCCCGGCTGCATCCGGATCGTCGCCTTCTGCCCGGCGCGCTCGCACGCTTCCGCCAGCAGATGCGTCCTGAGCTGTTCGGCCAGAAACCCGTCCGCCTCGCCCTGATCGACGAGCAGGTCGGGCAGGCGCGCGCCGCTTTCGATCAGCGCGCAGGCGTCATAGACCGCCCACGCCTCGCGATCCTCGCCCAGATAGTGCGCCAGCGCCTTTTCGCCCCACGGGCATTGCAGCGGCGCGGCGATCGGCGAGAAGGCGGAAACCGAGCGGAAGCGGTCGGGGGTGCGCAGCGCCACGGTCAGCGCGCCATGCCCGCCCATCGAATGGCCGGTGATCGCCTGCCGCGTCAGGTCGGCGGCGGGGAAATTGCGCAGGACCAGCGAGGGCAGCTCGTCCTCGACATAGGAGCGCATGCGGTAATTCGCCGCCCACGGCTCTTCGGTCGCATCGACATAGAAGCCCGCGCCCAGCCCGAAATCCCACGCGCCGTCGGGATCGTCGGGCACGCCCTCGCCGCGCGGGCTGGTGTCCGGCGCGATGAAGATCACGCCATGCTCCGCACAGGCGGCGCGATATTCGCCCTTCTCCATCACATTGGCGTGGGTGCAGGTCAGCCCCGACAGATACCAGAGCACAGGCAGTTTCGCGCTTTCGTCATGGTCGGGAACGAAGACCGCGAATGTCATGTCGGTGCCGGTGGTCGTGCTCGCATGTTTGTAGACGCCCTGCGTGCCGCCGTGGCTGCGGTTGGTGGAGAGGGTTTCGATGGTCATGGCGTGTCCTGCACGGGGATGGGAGCGACGAGCGGGCTATGCCCCCAATGACGCAAGAGGTCGAGGATCGTTGCCCCGGCGAGCCCGATGGTGCCGGTGTTGCGCAGCGGGTGGACGTTGACGCGCTCCGCCGCTGCGAGCCCGGCGTCGAGCACCACGGTGACGCTCCCCGGCGCGGCGTTGATCGCGGCGAGCGGGGTCACCGAACCCGGCGCTATGCCGAGCAGCCGCTGCATGTCCTCCGCCTTGCCGAAGCTCACGCGCTTGCACCCGATCGCGGCGGGCAGCGCCTTCAGGTCGACGCGCGCCTCGCCCGGCACGGTGACGAGCCAGAAAACGCCGCCCGCGTCCTTCAGGAACAGATTCTTCGTATGCGCGCCGGGGATGGCAGCGTTGACCGCGTCGCTCTCGGCGACGGTGAACACCGCTTCATGCTCGTGCGCGGCGAAGGGGATGGCGAGCGCGTTCAAGTCCGCCAGCAATCCCGCCTCGCCGCGCATCGTCAGCCTACAGCCGGTGCAGTGCGCAGAGCTTGTTGCCCGACGGATCGCGCAGATAGGCGAGATAGAGCTGGCCGAAGCCGCCTTCGCGCACGCCCGGCGGGTCCTCGATCGAGGTGCCGCCGGCGGCGACGCCCGCGTCGTGCCAGGCATTCGCCTGCTCGGGATTGTCCATCGCGAAGCCGATGGTGCAGCCGTTGCCCGCGGTCGCCGCCGCGCCGTCGATCGGCTCGGTGACGAGGAACAGCCCGCCATTGTGCATATAGATCAGGCGGCCCTTGTCGTCCTGGATGCCCGGCTTGCCACCGATCGCCTGAAAGGTCGCGTCATAGAATTTCCGGGACGCGTCGAGGTCGTTCGAACCGACCATATTGTGACTGTACATATCCTCTGCTCCTCCTGATTTGGTTGCGAATCGGAACTTATCCTGTCCGGCCGCCTAGCGGAAGACCACCGTCTTGCATCCGTCGATCAGCACCCGCTGCTCGGCGACCCAGCGCACCGCGCGCGCCAGCACCTGCGCCTCGATGTCGCGGCCGGTGCGGATGAGCTCCTCGACCGAATCGCGGTGATCGACGCGCTCGACCGCCTGCTCGATGATCGGCCCCTCGTCGAGGTCGCCGGTGACGAAATGCGCGGTCGCGCCGATCAGCTTGACCCCGCGCTCGTGCGCGCGGTGATAGGGTTTCGCGCCCTTGAAGCCCGGCAGGAAGCTGTGGTGGATGTTGATGCAGCGGCCCGCGAGCTTCGCCGACAGGTCGGTCGAGAGTATCTGCATGTAACGCGCGAGGACGAGATATTCGGCGCCACCACGCGCCATGACGTCGAGGATCGCGCTTTCCTGCTCGCCGCGGTTCGCGTCGGTGACAGGCAGGTGATGGAAGGGGACGCCGTGCCATTCCGACAGCCGCCGCTGATGTTCGTGGTTCGACACCACGCCGACGATATCGATCGCGAGATTGCCCGTCGACCAGCGGTGGAGCAGGTCGTTGAGGCAATGGCTGCCCTGCGACACCGCGATGACGAAGCGCGGCCTGGCGCTGCGGTCGCCGATCCGCGCATCCATGGCGAAGCGTTCGATCACCGGCGCGAACGCCGCCTGCACGGCCGCGAGCCCTTCGGGAAAGCACGGTCCCGCCCCGCGGAACTCGACGCGCATGAAGAAGCGCCCCGAATCGAGGTCGGCATATTGCTGGCTGTCGAGGATGAAGCCGTCGCGCTCCGCGAGCAGCCCGGTCACGGCAGCGACGATGCCCACCGCATCGGCGCAGCTGAAGGTCAGGACATAGGGTCCGGTCAAATCATCGCTCCCTGCCGGAATTGGACGGCCGCAGACCTCTCCCGTCGGGAGAGGCAACGAGACTTGGCGGCTTGCCGCCTAGTCGCAGTGGTGAGGGGTTCGACCCCATCGGCGTGCGGAACCCCTCATCCAACTGCGCCTAACCGGCAAAGCCGGTAAGGCTCCATATCCTTCTCCCCATGGGAGAAGGGAGCAATGTCGTCAATAAACCACCACGCTGCGGATGCTCTCGCCCGCATGCATCAGGTCGAAGCCCTTGTTGATCTCTTCGAGCGTCAGCACATGGGTGATCATCGGGTCGATCGCGATCTTGCCGTTCATGTACCAGTCGATGATCTTCGGCACGTCGGTGCGCCCCTTCGCGCCGCCGAACGCAGTGCCCTTCCACACGCGGCCGGTGACGAGCTGGAACGGGCGGGTGCTGATTTCCTTGCCCGCCTCGGCGACGCCGATGATGATGCTTTCGCCCCAGCCGCGATGGCAGCATTCCAATGCGGTGCGCATCACCTCGGTATTGCCCGTCGCATCGAAGCTGTAGTCGGCGCCGCCGTCGGTGATCTCCAATATCTTCGCCACCGTCTCGTCGCGCGACAGGCCCTTGGAGTTGACGAAGTGGGTCATGCCGAACTTGCGGCCCCACTCTTCGCGGTCGGGGTTGATGTCGATACCGACGATTCTGTCGGCACCGACCATCTTCGCGCCCTGGATCACGTTGAGCCCGATGCCGCCGAGGCCGAAGACGACGACATTCTCGCCCGCCTGCACCTTCGCGGTGTTGACGACCGCGCCGACCCCGGTGGTCACGCCGCAGCCGACGTAGCAGCTCGTCTGGAACGGCGCGTCCTCGCGGATCTTCGCCACCGCGATCTCGGGCAGCACGGTGAAGTTGGAGAAGGTCGAGCAGCCCATATAGTGATAGATCGGCTGGCCCTTGTAGCTGAAGCGCGTCGTGCCGTCGGGCATCAGCCCCTTGCCCTGCGTCGCGCGGATCGCGGTGCAGAGGTTGGTCTTGCCCGACAGGCAGCTTTTGCACTGGCGGCATTCCGGCGTGTAGAGCGGGATCACATGGTCGCCCGCCTTCACGCTGGTGACACCCGCGCCGACCTCGCGCACGATGCCCGCGCCCTCATGCCCCAGCACGCTCGGAAAGATTCCCTCGCTGTCGAAACCGTCGAGCGTATAGGCATCGGTGTGGCAGATGCCCGTCGCCATGATCTCGACCAGAACCTCGCCCGCCTTCGGGCCTTCGAGGTCGAGTTCGACGATCTCCAGCGGCTTCTTCGCTTCGAACGCAACGGCGGCGCGGGTCTTCATGCGAGCACTCCTCCAGAATCTGTCGCCCAGCCTGTTACACCGATCGAAAGCCGGATAAAGGGGCCAATCGGCAATATATTATCCCAGAGGTGAGACAATGAGCGCATGGGAGGGCATCGACGAGATCGTCGCGATCGCCGACGCGGGCAGCTTCGTCGCCGCGGCGGCGCGG
This sequence comes from uncultured Sphingopyxis sp., assembly GCA_937873425.1. Classification (GTDB taxonomy): domain Bacteria; phylum Pseudomonadota; class Alphaproteobacteria; order Sphingomonadales; family Sphingomonadaceae; genus Sphingopyxis. The sequence goes on from CALMYE010000217.1 coordinate 15,108, forward strand.
CTCGGCACCTCAACCTCGCACATCAGCCGCGCGGTGATCCGCCTCGAAAACCGCATCGGCGCGCAGATCTTCGTGCGCACGACCCGCCGCGTCGTCCCCACGCCCGCGGGCCGCACGCTGATCGAGCAGTTCCGCGGCCTGATCGCCGCGCGCAACGACGCGCTGTCGGCGGTCAGCGACGACGGCGCGCCGCGCGGCGAGGTGCGGATGACCTGCTCGATCGCGATGGGCGAGCGCTTCGTCGCGCAGATCGCGCGCGATTACGCCTTCGCCTTTCCCGATGTGACGGTGACGCTCGAACTCACCAACCGCGTCGTCGACCTGCTCGCCGAGGGGTTCGACCTCGCGATCCGCACCGGGACACTGCCGGACTCGGGGCTGGTCGCGACGCGTATCGCCTCGCGCAGCCTCTATCTCTGCGCCGCCCCCGCCTATCTCGCGCGCGCCGGAACCCCTACGTCGATCGACGACCTCGCGCGCCACGAATGCCTGCTCGGCACCGCCCCCGCCTGGCATTTCCGCGCGCAGGGCAAGGCGATCACCCACCGCCCCGCCGGCCGCTGGCGCTGCAACAGCGGCACCGCGGTCACCGAAGCCGCGCTCGCGGGTCACGGCGTCTGCCAGCTTCCCGATTTCTACGTGATGCCGCATCTGCAAAGCGGCGCCCTCGTCTCGCTCCTCGACCCGCTCCGCCCGCAGGAAGAACCGATCTGGGCGGTCTATCCGCAGCGCCGCCATTTGCTCCCGAAGGTGCGGCTGCTGATCGACAAGCTGCGCGAGGAATTGCCGGGGGCGTTGCGGCGGAACGAGACGGCGTAGCCAAACACCGTGCTGAACTGATTGCGAGCCATCAATTCTGATGACGCGCAAACAACTCCCTCTGCGCGGGATTTATGGCACTATCGCTCCAATCTACTTCGCGCTTGGTCGAAGGAATGCAGCGCTGCTCATTGCCATAAAACAGCGTACCGTGAATCCCAACAGCATCGCGTTTAAGGATTGGCCGATTCCATATAGGATTTAATGCTTGAGCTGCTGCGTCATCGCCCAGTCTGGCGAACAAGTCCTCAATCAGTTCCATATCTCGACCATCGGGAAAAATTGCTGTATATTCCTCTTCAGTCGCTTGAAATATGCTGAAGGTCGCATTCGCGGCGCCGTCAATGATCTGGACATTTTTCATACCGATCTTTTGGCAGCTTTGCTGAAATTCCGCAACCAAACGGTCAACACTCCACCACACTAACCGCCAGCCCGCCCTTCGACGTTTCCTTATACTTATCCCGCATGTCGCGCCCCGTTTGCAGCATCGTCGCGATCACCGTGTCGAGGCTCACCACATGCGTGCCGTCGCCGATCATCGCGATGCGGCTCGCGTCGATCGCCTTGATCGCGCCCATCGCGTTGCGCTCGATGCACGGGATCTGCACCAGCCCGCCGATCGGATCGCAGGTGAGGCCGAGATTATGCTCCATGCCGATCTCGGCGGCGTTCTCGACCTGCGCGTTGGTGCCGCCGAGCGCCGCGGTCAGCCCCGCCGCCGCCATCGAGCAGGCGACGCCGACCTCGCCCTGGCAGCCGACCTCGGCGCCCGAGATGCTGGCGTTGCGCTTGTAGAGCGCGCCGACCGCGCCCGCCGCGAGCAGGAAGATACGCACGCCCGCCGCGTCGCCGCGATAGCTGCGCCGATAATAGCGGATCACCGCCGGAATGATCCCCGCCGCGCCGTTGGTCGGCGCGGTGACGACGCGGCCGCCCGCGGCATTCTCCTCGTTCACCGCCATCGCCCACAGGTTGATCCAGTCCATCATCGCCATCGGATCGGACAGATTCTGCTCGTGCCGCGCGCGGATGTCGGCGGCGATCTGCGGCGCGCGACGGCGGACTTTCAGGCCGCCGGGCAGCACGCCGGTGCTCGAACAGCCGGCGTCGATCGACGCGTCCATCGCGCCCGCGATCGCATCGAGCCCCGCCTCGACCTCTTCGAGGCTCCGGTGCGCGAGTTCGTTTTCCAGCATCATCTCGGCAAAGCTCTTGCCCGACGCCGCGCCCATGGTCAGCAAATCGGCGCCCGAGGTGAAGGCGAAGGGCAGCTCGACCTCATCCTCCGCGCCGCGGCTGTTGCGCCCCGCCTCGTCCTCGTCGACGACGAAGCCGCCGCCGATCGAGAAATACATGCGCTTGGCGAGGATTTCACTCACGCCGTCGCGCGCGGTGAAGCTGAGCGCATTGCTGTGGAAGGGCTGGCGCTGCTTCATCTGGAAATGCAGGTCGCGCGCCGGCTGGAAGCGCACCCGCTGGCGGCCGAGCAGATAGAGAAAGCCCTCGCTCTCCGCCCGGTCCCAATGCGCCCTGATCGCGGCGAGGCTGGTCGATGCCGGAATCTCGCCCGCGAGGCCGGCGACCACCGCGGTGTCGGCGGCATGCCCCTTCCCCGTGAGCGCGAGCGAGCCGTAGAGGTCGGCCTCGACATGCGCGGTCTTTGTCAGCAGGCCCTGCTCGTCGAGCCAGACCGTAAACCGCCGCGCCGCGACCATCGGCCCGACGGTGTGCGAGCTCGACGGGCCGACGCCGATCTTGAACAGTTCGAACAGGCTGATCGTCATGGCGGCGCCTATAGGCGATGGGAGGTCATGACGGTAGGCACCAAATCCCTCCCCCTTCATGGGGGAGGCAGCGAAACTTGCGAACTTGTTCGCTAGTTGCAGCGGTGGGGGTGCGGGTTCAGCCTGCAACCGACGGCGAAAGAGCGCACCCTCACCCCCATCCAACTTCGCCTGGCCGCTGCGCGGCAAGGCTGCGTATCCTTCCCCCATCAAGGGGGAAGGAGAAGGCGATCAGCCCGGATAGGTCCAGGTCGCCTCGCGCGCCAGATTCTCCGCGGCGAAATCCCAGTTGAGCAGGGTATCGACCACCGCGTTCACATAGTCGGGACGGACATTCTTGCGGTCGATGTAGTAAGCATGCTCCCACACGTCGATGACGAGCAGCGGCTTGATGCCGGCGGTCAGCTCGGTCCCCGCGTCGTGCGTGTCGGTGACCGACAGCTTGCCGTCCCTGGCGACCAGCCAGGCCCAGCCCGAGGCGAAATGGTTGACCGCGGTGTCCTTGAGCTGCTTCTTCAACTCGGCAAGCGACCCGAAGTCGCGGTCGATCGCGGCGGCGAGGTCGCCCGCTGGGCTGGTCTTTTCGGGGCTCAGGCTTTCCCAATAAAAGGCGTGGTTCCACGACTGGGCGGCATTGTTGAACAGCCCCTTGTTACCCGACCCCTCGGCGTGGTGGACGATCTCTTCGAGCGTCTTGTCGGCCAGCTCGGTGCCCTCGATCGCGGCGTTGACCTTGTCGACATAGGTCTTGTGATGCTTGCCATGATGGGTCTTCAGCGTTTCCGCCGAGATGTGCGGTTCGAGCGCGTCTTCGGCATAGGGCAGCGGGGGGAAAGCGATGGTCATGGCAGTCTCCTTTTTTTGGGGGCTTTGCGGCCTTTAACTCGGCATCGAGTAGCGGGGTTGCAAGGCCGTGACGGGGAATTTTTCCTTTGGCGCCGACAAATTCCCCTCCCTGAAAGGGAGGGGAGCGCTAGGTCATCATCCCCCGCAGCGTCGCGATGCGGTCGGCCTCCTCGGCGGGCTTGTCGCGGCGGATGCGCGAGATGCGGGGGAAACGCATCGCGAGGCCCGACTTGTGGCGCTTCGAGGCGTGGATCGAATCGAAGGCGACCTCCAGCACCAGAGACTTCTCAACCTCGCGCACCGGGCCGAAGCGGTTCAGCGTGTGGTCGCGCACGAACTTGTCGAGCCATTTCAGCTCCTCGTCGGTGAAGCCCGAATAGGCCTTGCCCACCGGCAGCAGCTCGCCCTCGTCGCTCCAGCAGCCGAAGGTATAGTCGGAATAGAAGCTCGCGCGGCGCCCGTTGCCGCGCTGTGCATACATCATCACGCAATCGGCGGTGAGCGGGTCGCGCTTCCATTTATACCAAAGCCCCGCGCGGCGGCCCGCGACATAAGGCGCGTCGCGGCGCTTGAGCATCACGCCTTCGATCGCGGCATCGCGGGCGCCGGCACGCAACTCCGCGAGATGGTCGAAGTCGCGCGCCTCGATGATCTGCGACAGGTCGAAATGGTTGTCGGCGAGCCGCGGCACGAAAGCCTCCAACTGCCGCCGCCGCTCGGTCCACGGCAGGGCGCGCAGGTCGTTGCCGTCGACGGCGAGCAGGTCGTAGACGCGCACGAAGGCGGGATAGTCGGCGAGCATCCTCTTCGACACCGTCTTGCGCCCGAGCCGCTGTTGCAGCGCGTTGAAGCTCGCGGCCTCGCCGCCCTGCGCGTCGCCGCGCACGAGCAGTTCGCCGTCGATCACCGCCTCCTGGTCGAAGGCCGCGACCAGTTCGGGAAAGGCGGTGCTTATCTCCTCGCCGCCGCGGCTGTAGATGCGGGTCTGTCCGCCACCGCGCACGATCTGGACGCGGATGCCGTCCCATTTCCACTCGGCCGCGAAATCGGCGAGGTTGATGCTTTCCTCCTCGAGCGGATGCGCGAGCATGAAGGGGCGGAAGAAGGCGACGTCGGCGAGGTCGGGCCGCGCAGCCCTCCCCTCGCCCCAGGCGAAGAGCGGCGCATAGGGCGGCGGGATCGCGTGCCACAATTCCTCGACGTCATCGACCGGCACTTCGAAGGCCTGCGCGAACGCCTGTTTCGCGAGCCGCGCCGACACGCCGACGCGCATGCCACCGAGCGCGAGTTTCAAGAGTGCATAGCGCCCGTCGGCGTCGAGGCGGTCGAGCAGCGATGCGACGATGGCGGGGGCGTCGCTGCGGGTGGCGGCGGAGAGGGCGGCGACGGCTTCGGAAACCGTCAAATCTCCCTCCCCTTCAGGGGAGGGTCGGGGTGGGGCCTGTTGCGGTTGCGCGCCATCGACATGTCCCACCCCAACCCCTCCCCTGAAGGGGAGGGGCTTGCTCGGCTCCGGCCACAACAGCGCCGCCGTCTCGGCCGTGTCGCCGACGAAATGCCGCGACAGGCGGAACAGCTCCTCGTCCACGCGGCTTCCCAAGAGCGCGCGCACCGTCCCCGCCTTCACCGCCGGAAAGTCGAGGCTCTCGGTCAGCGCCGCGATGGCCCAGCCGCGGTCGGGATCGGGCGTGTGCTTCAGATAATCGACGATCAGCGCGAGCTTGCTGTTGCGCGAGCGGGTGTAGACCAGCCGGTCGATGAGGGCCGCGAAGCGCTTCACGCCTCCTCCTCCAGATCGCGCCCGACCAGATGCAGCGCCCGCGCCCTGCGCTGGGTCAGCTCGCACCAGCGCAGCAGCCCCTCCTCGCTGCCGTGGGTGATCCAGCTTTCCCGCGGGTTCACCTCGGCGATCGTCGCGGTCAGTTCGTCCCAGTCGGCATGGTCGGAGATGACGAGCGGCAGCTCGACCATCCGCTGGCGCGCGCGCTGGCGGACGCGCATCCAGCCCGAGGCCATGGCGGTCACCGGATCGGGCAGCCGCCGCGACCAGCGGTCGTGCAGCGCCGACGGCGGCGCGAGCACGACCTGCCCCGCCATCGCGGCCTTGTCACTTTCCGACACCAGCCGCAATTCGCCGAGATCGACGCCATGCGCGGCATAAAGCTGGCACATGCGTTCGAGCGCACCGTGGATATAGATGGGCGCATCCCACCCCGCGCGGCGCAGTTCGGCGATCACCCGCTGCGCCTTGCCCAGCGCATAGGCGCCGACGAGCACGCAGCGCGCGGGCTCGGCGCGCACCGCGCCGATCAGTTTCGCGATCTCGTCCCCTGTCGGCGGGTGGCGGAATACCGGCAGGCCGAAGGTCGCCTCGGTGACGAAGATGTCGCACGGCACCACCTCGAACGGCGCGCAGGTCGGGTCGGCGCGGCGCTTGTAGTCGCCGGTGACGGTGATCCGCTCGCCGCGATATTCCATCGCGATCTGCGCGCTGCCCAGCACATGACCGGCGGGATGGAAGGAAAAGCGCACCCCGCCGCGCTCGAATCCCTCACCATAGGCGAAGGCCGCATTGTGGCTCGCCTCCGCATCGACACCGTAGCGCAGCGCCATGATCGCCAGCGTCTCCGGCGTCGCATGGACCGCGCCATGACCGCTGCGCGCATGATCGGCATGGCCGTGGGTGACGGCGGCGCGCGGAACCGGCCGCGACGGGTCGATCCACAGGTCGGCCGGGCGCACATAAATGCCGTGCGGGTGCGGCTCGATCCAGGATTTCGCCATCAGCCGATAACCACGCGAAGCGCCGAAAGGTTCATTCTCGCTACCTAGCACAGGGAACGAACAAAGAACAAATACCGTCTAGCCGAGCCGCATGCGAAAGGCGTCGAGGTGGAAATAGCTGGGGTCGAAATCGCACATCGCCGCGAGCGCGTCGGCGTCGAGGAAGCGAATCCACTGGCGGTGCGTCTCGATATAGCCCTCGCGCACCAGCCGGCGCAGCACGCGGTTGGTGTGGATCGGGGTCAGCCCCAGCGTGTCGGCGATCTGCGTTTGGGTCAGCGGCAGGCGCATCGCGTCGTCGTTCGCCAGATTGACGATCTGCGCGCGGCGGTGGAGTTCGAGCAGCAGGTGGCCGATCCGCTCCTGCGCCGTCTGCCGCCCGTTGCGGACGATCTGTTCGCGCAGGAACGCCTCTTCCTGCACCTGCGTCCACCAGAAGGCCATGGTCAGCGACCCCGAACCCGCGAGCAGTTCGCGCACCGCCTGCGGCGGGATCGCATAGAGCGACCCCTGGGTGACCGCCAGTACGCCATGATCGGCCTCCGCCGCGACCAGCACCTGCAGGTCGAAGATGTCGCCGGGCAGCAGGATGTTGAGGATCTGCCGCCGCCCGTCCTCGAGCTGCTTGAAGCGCGCGGCCCAGCCTTCGCGCATCACCAGCACCGCATCCATCCGCTGGCCCGCGCCGATGATCTCGCTGTTCGCCGCGAAGCCGCGCACCTTGCCGCCGAGCGCGAGCAGCCGCGCCCGGTCGCCGTCGCCGAGCCGACTGTAATAGGAAAGGCGCGCGACCAGCGCTTCGAGCGTCATGCCCCGTCCCCCGTCATGCCCCGTCCCCCGTCATGCTTCGCGCCACCGCGCCGGCAGGGTGATGGTGCAGACGAGGCCGGTCGGCTCCCAGCGCCGCTCGATCGTGCCGCCCAGATTGTTGCGCACGCTGCGCTCCATCAGCAGCGTGCCGAAGCTCGTTCGCTCGGGCGCCGCGACCGCGCGGTTGCCGCCGGTCTCGGCCCAGACCAGGCGGAATTGCCGGTCCTCGCCCTCCCCGTCCTGCACCCAGTCGATGTCGACGCGTCCCTCCTCGCTGGCGAGCGCGCCATGCTTGACCGCGTTGGTCGCGAGCTCGTTGAACAGCAGCGCCATCGCCACCAGCGCATTTTCGGGCAGTTCCAGATCGGGACCCGACCAGCGGATGCGCGGAAAGGCCGCCTCCACTTCGCGCATCAGCGCATGCATCGACCCGGTCAGGAAATTGGCGCCGAGCAGCACATTCTGCGCGCGGTTGAGCGCGTCGAGCCGGCTGTTGATCCGCTCGACATAATCGTCGACATCGGTCGCGGCGTGGCGGGTCAGCGAGATGATCGCGCCCACCGTCGCGAACAGGTTGCGCATCCGGTGGTGCAATTCGCGCAGCAGGATGGTGGCATTGTCCTGCCGCTGCTTCTGCTCGGTGATGTCGATGCTGATGCCGGTCAGCATCGCATCGTCGCTGCGCACGTCCCAGTCGCCGCGCGCGGCCAGCCAGCGCACGCCCTTTTCGGGATGCACGATGCGATATTCGGTCGCATAGGGTTCGCCGGTCGCGATCGCCTCGTCGAGCACGGCGCGGACGGCCTCGCGGTCCTCGGGGTGCAGGCGGGCGAAGAAACCCGCGCCGGTCGCCAGCGCGCTTTCATAATCGGCGCCCCACAGGTCGGTGGTCGCGCCGCGCCAGCGCAGATCGTCGGTGCGCGGGTCGAACTGCCAGCTCGCGATGTTCGAAAAGTCGAGCGCGCGTTCCAGCATGTGCCGCGCCTCGTCGCGCTCGATCCCCAGACGCCGCAGATCGGCCTCCGCCATCACGATCGCGGCGAAATCCTCGAGCCGCTCGATCTCTTCGGCTTGAAGCGGCGGGCGAACCTTGGTGTCGATGACGCACAGGGTGCCGAGCACCGATCCGTCATAGGCGCGCAGCGGCACGCCGGCATAGAAGCGGATGTGCGGCGGGCCGGTGACCAGCGCATTGCCGCGGAACCGCTCGTCGCGCATCGCGTCGGGGACGATCAGCGGCCGCTCGTCGGCGACGGCATATCGGCAGAAGCTCATCTCGATCGGCGTTTCGGCGGTATCGAGGCCATGGGCCGACTTGAACCACTGGCGGCAGTCGTCGACCAGCGACACCAGCGTGATCGGCGCGTCGAACAGCCCCGCGACCAGCTTGGTCACCCGGTCGAAGGCCGGCTCCGGCCCCGTATCCATGATGCGATATTCGCGCAGCGTGCGCAGCCGCCGCCGCTCGTCCTCCACCCGGTCGCGATCCCCACCGTCCGCCAAAAGCCGCCCCTTGTCCGCCTCCGGCGTCATCGCGCCGCCTGGTCCCCAGGGTGCTGTGCCATGATTCCGGTCCTCGCAAAAGCATGGTCGCCACGAAAGCGAAAGGCGAAGTCATTCCCGTCGCTTGCGCCGCAGCCCTGTCGCGTCCCGGGCTTTTCTACGCACCGCGCGCCGACAAGTTGCACCGATAATCGCAGCGGCGCGGGAACCGGATCGCGCGCGGGCGCGTATCAACGCTTTCAAGAGGGAGGATTCGCATGAGCCTGGGTGAAGAAATCCGCGGCCATCTGCCCTTTCTGCGCCGCTATGCGCGGGCGCTGACCGGCAGCCAGCAGCATGGCGACAATTTCGTCCACACCCTGCTCGAAGTGATCGTCGCCGCGCCCGACGAGTTCCGCTCGGGCGACGGCATCCGCATCGACCTCTATCGCGCCTTCCACCGCATCTGGGAAAGCGCCTTCATCGACGAGGGCGAGGTGGACGACAGCGACGCCTTCGTCCGCGCCGCGACCCGCCGCCTCTCGCGCCTGACCCCGCTCGGCCGCCAGATATTGCTGCTGACCGCGCTCGAGGGCTTCTCCACCGACGACGCCGCGCGGATCACCGGCACCGATCCCGCCACCGTCGAGACGCTGCTGGGCGAAGCGGTCGCCGGCCTCGACCGCGAATCGCGCACCTCGGTGCTGATCATCGAGGACGAGCCGCTGATCGCGATGGAGCTGGAACAGATCGTCCGCGGCCTGGGGCACGAGGTCGCCGGCGTCGCGGCGACCCACGACGCCGCCGTCGCCGCCTTCGAGGAAAGCGAGGCCGGGCTCGTGCTCGCCGACATCCAGCTCGCCGACGGCTCGTCGGGGATCGACGCGGTGCAGGATATTCTCGCGATGGCGCCGGTGCCGGCGATCTTCATCACCGCCTTTCCCGAACAATTGCTCACCGGCCACCGCGTCGAGCCGACCTTCCTGATCTCCAAGCCGTTCCGCGAGAATACGGTGCGCGCCGCGATCAGCCAAAGCCTGCTGTTCACGCCGCAGCTCGCGGCCTGACAGCCGGTTCCGTTGCGAAGAGATGGACCCCAGCCCCGGCTTGCGGGTTTCCATCCGTGGCCGCTTGTTGCAGCAGCCGCGTTACAGGAACTGTGTGCTCCCGCGAAGGCGGGAGCCCATCTCCTGCCGGTGCCAGGTTGAACCGTCCGGTGATGGGTCCCCGCCTACGCGGGGACACACGGCCTTTTTCATGACAGGAGAGGCTTGGAGCATCGTGCGTTAAATCTGACCCGTCTCCCCGAGCGAAGACGAGGGGCCATGCCGAGCGAAGTCGAGGCAGCGACGGCGCTGGTTCTCGCTTCGCTCGAACGAGCCCCTCGTCTTCGCTCGGGGAGGCGGAGGGATTCAGATTTCGCGCAATTTGCCCTAAATCCGAATCCCCACAAGCGCTAACGCCCCGGAACGCCGCCCGAGGTCAGCGCATCGACATCGTCCATGATCGCGGCGAAGACTTCGCTCGCCGGCGCGGGGGCGCCGCTGCGCAGCGGCATGTCGCCGCTTTCCAGTATCGCGTGGAGCGCGCTGCGCGCCCGCGACACCCGGCTCTTCATCGTGCCGACCGCGCAGCCGCATATCGCCGCCGCCTCCTCGTAGGAAAGCTGCCCGGCGCCAATCAGCACCAGCGCCTCGCGCTGGTCGACGGGCAGCAGCATCAGCGCGCGCTGGACGTCGGCGAGGTGCAGGCTGTCGTCCTGGTCGTCGGGCGCGACGAGCAGCCTCTCCGCCGCGATCTCGTCGTAATCGGCGGTGAATTTCTTGCGCCGCATCTGCGACAGGAAACAGTTGCGCAGGATGACGAAGGCCCAGCTTTTCATGCTCGACGGCCCCGGAATATATTGCGCGCGCGCCTTCCACGCCTTCAGCATGGTCTCCTGCACCAGATCGTCGGCCAGGTCGGCGTTGCCGCACAGGCTGCGCCCGAAGGCGCGCAGGTGCGGCAACATGGCGGCCAGTTCGCGCTTGAAGGTCGCGTCGTCGAGCGGCTGAGGCGTATCGCCGGTCACGGGATGCGCCGCTCCGGGCGCCTGAGCCGTGCCATGAGGGTCTTCATTATCATCTGCCCCCCGCTTAGCCCGTTCGCCGGACGATGCAAACCACTATGCGGCGCACCCATGCGCTCATCCCGGCTTGCCATGCCGCCCGAGCGCGAGGAAATTCGCCATCAGCCGCGCATCCTGCGGATCGAGCGCGCCGCGCGCGGCGAGCCGCGAGAGATCATCGTCATGATCGCGGAACAGCGGGCTGTAGAGCATGGAGAATGCCGCGAATTCGCGTTCGTCGACGAGGCGGCGCCGGATTTCGATCATCCCGTTGTGCCGCCGGTCGGCGCGAATCCGCGCAAGACACGCCTCGGCCTTCGCGATCGGCCCTTCGAGCAGCTGCATGAAATTCTGGCCGTTGTAGATCAGCGCGCCGGTCAGCGCATCGCGCGCATTGTTCGCCTGCGCCTGCTCGACCAGCGCGGCGATGTCGCCGTCCCCCAGCTTCGGGTCCGCGACGCTGACATAGACGACCGATAGCAAGACGCGACCCTCCCCGCGCCGCGAAGCGCGGCGCCCGGCAATGGTAGCCACGCCCGCCGCAACGCGCGCTAATCTGGGTTAGAAAGCCGCGGGCGTGCTTTTCCGGCAACACGGTCCGTCGCAAAAAACAACGCGCCGGGAACCCGGCGTCATTTTTTTCGTTCAACGGGCATGGCAACGCATGGAGATCATAGGGTGAAAGGCGGCAGCACGCCGCACACAGCGGCCAACGGCGCGCGCCCGGGCGCAGGGAGCTTTCCCGGCACCGGCGGCGATCAGTGGCACCGCGCGCTGACCGGGCGGCAGTCGCCCGAGCCGGTGAGCACGAAGCTGCGCATCATCTATGGCAATATCGTCGCCGAACAACTGCCCGACCGGATGCTCGACCTTCTCTCGCAGCTCGACCAGAAAGCGCCCGGCCGCAAATGACGCAGAGCGGAGCCGCCACGCGGCCGGAGGGAAGCGCAAGCCTCTCCGACCGCGAGTTCAAGACGTTGCTCGCCGGGGTCATCCCCCATCTTCGCGCCTATGGCCGCAGCCTGTGCGGCAATCCCGACCTCGCCGACGACCTGACGCAGGACACGATGGTCAAGGCGTGGGCCTCGCGCGAGCGGTTCGAGGCCGGCACCTCGATCAAGGCGTGGACCTTCGTCATCCTGCGCAACACCTTCCTGTCGCAGATGCGGCGCAACAAGTTCGTCGGCGACTATGACGAAAATGCGGTCGAGCGCACCCTGGCGACCCCCGCCGCGCAGGAGGATTCGGGCGGCATGGCCGACCTGCAACGCGGGTTGATGGAATTGCCGCAGGACCAGCGCGAGGCGCTGATCCTCGTCAGCGCGGGCGGCCTGTCCTATGAGGAGGCGGCGCATATCTGCGGCTGCGCGCTCGGCACGATGAAAAGCCGGGTGTCGCGTGCGCGCTCCGCGCTCGAAGAGATCATGGCGCGCGGCCAATTCTCCCAGACCCGCGCCGAAGCGGCGCCGGCGAGCGAGGCGATCGACGCGATCATGGACAGCGTCGAGACCATCACCGCCCGCCACGAGGCGCGCGGACGCTGACCCTCTCGACTCCGGAAGGCGGGCGCGCCAGACTGCGCCCGTCTTCCCCCCAGCCAAGCGAGATTTTCCATGACGAAATTTCACGTCCTTTACCTTTCCGGCGCGATCCTCGTCGCCGCCTGTTCGGCCGGCACGTCGAGCGGCAACGCCGCCCCCGCCGACGCGGCGGGCGAGCATCCCGCAAAGCCGCTCGCCGACGCCCCCTTCACGGTCGAGGAGGTCGCGAGCTTCGACGAACCCTGGGCGATGACCTTCCTGCCCGGCGGCCGTCAGGCGCTGGTCACCGAGAAAGCGGGCAGGCTCAAATTGTGGCAGGAAGGCGGCGCGACGCTCGACGTCGCGGGCGCGCCGCGCGTCGCCTATGGCGGACAGGGCGGCTTCGGCGACGTGATCCTCGCCCCGGATTTCGGGGCCACAGGCACCATCTATCTCAGCTGGGCCGAGGCCGGCGACGGCGGCACCGCCGGCGCGGTGGTCGGCAAGGCGCGGCTGGTGCAGGACGCATCCCCGCGCATCGAGGATTTGCAGATCATCTGGCGGCAATCGCCCAAGGTCACCGGGCGCGGCCATTATTCGCACCGCCTCGCCTTCTCGCCCGACGGCGAATATCTGTTCATCGGCTCGGGCGACCGGCAGAAGCTCGATCCGGCGCAGGACATGGGCGGCACGCTGGGCAAGATCGTCCGGCTGAAGCCCGACGGCAGCGTGCCTGCCGACAATCCCTTCGCCGAGCGGGGCGGCGTCACCGCGCAGATCTGGTCGCTCGGCCATCGCAACATCCTGGGGCTGACCTTCGACGGCGACGGGCGGCTGTGGAATCAGGAAATGGGGCCCCGCCACGGCGACGAGATCAACCTGGTCGAACGCGGCGCCAATTACGGCTGGCCGGTCGTGTCCTATGGCGATCATTATGACGGCAAGGCGATTCCGGACCATCCGACCCGGCCCGAATTCGCCGCGCCGAAGCTGTGGTGGAACCCCGCCGTCTCGCCGGGCGGTCTGGCCTGGTATGGCGGCGACCTCTATCCCGGCTGGAAGAACAGCCTGCTGATGGGCGCGCTGTCGGGCGAGGGACTCGTCCGCGCGAGCATCGACGGCGACCAGCTGAGCAAGGCCGACCGCTGGGATTTCGGCACCCGCATCCGCGAGGTCGAGGTGCGCGAGGACGGCAGCGTCTGGCTGCTCACCGACGGCAGCGGCGGCAAGCTGCTCAAGCTGGTGCCGAAGGGCTGACCGATCCCCGGCGAAAGCCGGGGTCCAGCAACGCCAGCCCAGCGACGCCAGCAATGGACCCCGGCTTTCGCCGGGGATCATCCAGCACTATATCATGCCCATGATCCGCGCCTTCCTCGCCCGCCGCGCCGAATGGCCTGCGCGCGTTCCCGATCCCGACGCGCCGCCGCCGCTGAAGCTGCTGTGGCGCGAGGCGTGGGCGCTTGCCCGCGCACTGTGGGGCCGCATCCGCCCGATGCCGCGCCAGCCCAACCCCGACAGCGACCATCCGCCGGTGATGGTGCTGCCCGGCTTCCTGTCGGGCGACTGGGCGACCAAGGCGCTGCGCGCCGACCTGCGCCGCGCGGGATTCCGCTGCTATGCTTGGGGCCTCGGCTTCAACCGCGGCGCGACGGCCGACATCATCGATCGCATCGACACCCGCGTACAATGGATCATCGACCGCACCGGCCACGCCCCGGCGCTCGTCGGCTGGAGCCTCGGCGGCATCTATGCCCGCGAATATGCCAAGCACCACCCGCACAAGGTCGCGCGCGTCGTGACGCTCGGCTCGCCCTTTTCGGGCAGCCGCCGCGCCAACCGCGCCTGGCGCCTCTATCACCTGATCGCGCGCCACCCGGTCGAGAACCCGCCGATCGACTTCCACCCCGCCCCGCGCCCGAGCATGCCGACCTTCGCGCTGTGGTCGGCGCACGACGGCGTCGTCGCGGTGGGCAGCGCGCGCGGCGAGCCGCATGAAAGCGACCGGCAGGTCGAGGTCGACTGCGGCCACATGGGCTTCGCCTTCGCACCGACGTCGGTGGCGGCGATCGTCGAGGCGTTGAGGGAAGAGGTCGGCTGACCCGCTACAATGTGCGGCGCATCAGGTGCGACCCCGGCCCATAGGGTCCGTCGCGGCCCGGCTCGGCATAATCGAACCCCTGCGCCGACCAATAGCTGTCGGCGCCGTGCACCGCGACGAGCATGGTCTCGTCGCAGTCCGCCGCCGCGGCCTGTTCCAGCACGAACGCCATCGCCGCCGCCCCCGCGCCGGTCCCGCGCGCCGCGGGCAGCAGCGCGATGTCGTGGAGATAATAGCTGGCGGTCCCGGCGGGCAGCGCGCCGAGCATCGCCCCGATCTTCGGCGCCGCATCGCGATGCCAGGGATGAGTCACGAGAAACCCCGCGACCGCGCTCTCCGCCTCGAAAATGCGGCAGCCGTCGGGATAGAGCGCGAGCCGCTCGGCATAGACGGCGAGCGGCTCGGTGAAGACGCCGTGCACTTCGTCGGCGATCGCGACGACCGCGGGCAGGTCGGCCGCGCGCATCGGACGCCAGCCGCCGGTCATGCCGCATCCAGGAAGGGCGCGACCACCTCCGCCGTCACCCTGAGCGGCCGGCCGCTCGCCTTGTCGAGCAGCGCCCACACGGTGCGCGCACGGACATGCACGCGCCCATCGGCGCCGGTGAATTCCATGAAGCGGTCGAACCTCGCGCCCTGCGGCCTGTCGGCGACCCACGTCCGCGCGGTCACCGCCTCGCCGGGGCCGAGCGCGCGCAGATAGTCGATCTCGTGCCGCACCACGACCCAGATGTAAGCGTCCTTGTGCGATTGCGGCGCCGCCGCGTCCCAATGCCCGGTCGCAACCTGCTGAATCCACTGGACCCACACCGCATTGTTGACGTGGCCGAGTTCGTCGATCGTGTCGGGGATGGCGGTGAGGGAGAGGGAAAAATGTTTCATCGCGATCCTTCAACCCCTCCCCTTCAGGGGAGGGGCTTCTCTGGCTCAGGCCAGCTCCACCGTCGTCACCATATAGCTCGCCTCGCGCAGCGCGGCGACGAGGCTGTCGAGATGCTCCTTGTCGCGCGCCTCGCACTCGATGTCGGTGATCAGGCCCTTGGCGGGGAGCGTCGTGAAGATGCGCTGGTGATAGATTTCGATGATGTTGACCTGTTTCTCGTCGAAGATCTTCATCACCCGGAACAGCGCGCCCGGCCGGTCCTGAAGCCGGATGCGCAGCCGCGCGATGCGGCCCGAACGCGCGAGGTCGCGCAGCAGCACATTGGCGAGCAGGCGCGTGTCGATATTGCCGCCGGTCAGCACCAGCCCGACCTTGCGCCCCGCGAACTCCTCGGGATGCGCGAGCATCGCCGCGAGCCCCGCCGCGCCCGCGCCCTCGACCACCGTCTTCTCGATCTGGAGCAGCAGGCTGACCGCGCGCTCCAGATGGCGCTCGGCGACGAGCACGATATCGTCGTTGAGCTCGGCGACCAGCTTGCGCGTATAGCTCCCCGGCTCCTTCACCGCGATGCCCTCGGCCAGCGTGTCGCCCTCGCACGCCATGTCGACGCCGTTGAGTTCGGCATACATCGAGGGGTAAAGCTCGGCCTGCACGCCGACGAGGCGCATGTCGTTCTTGATCCCGCGCGCCGCGGTGCCCATGCCGGCGAGCAGCCCGCCGCCGCCGATCGGCACGATCAGCGTGTCGATCTCGGGCACATCCTCGAGCATCTCGAGCGCCACCGTCCCCTGCCCCGCCGCGACATGCGGATGGTCGAACGGATGAACGAAGGTCAGGCCGCGCTCCTGCTCCAGCAGCCTCGCATGCGCATAGGCGTCGTCGAACTTCTCGCCGTGGAGGACGATCTGCGCGCCGTGGCCGGCGGTCTGCGACACCTTCACCTGCGGCGTCGTCTTCGGCATCACGATGGTGACCGGGACGCCGAGCCGCTTGCCGTGATAGGCGAGGCCCTGCGCATGATTGCCCGCCGACGCCGCGATCACGCCGCGCGCTTTCGCCTCGTCGTCCAGCAGCAGCAGCGCATTGAGCGCGCCGCGTTCCTTGTATGCCGCGGTGAACTGCAGATTCTCGAACTTCAGCCATACGTCGGCGCCGACCAGCTCGGACAGCGTCTGCGACTTGAGCGTCGGGGTGCGGACCACCGCGCCGTCAATTCGCTCCGCCGCCGCGCGCACGTCGTCGAGCGTGATCGCCGGATAATCGGCGGCGGAGGTCAGGGTGAGTTGATCGGTCATGGCGCTGCGGCCCTAACGGCAAGCAAGGCGAAGGGAAAGAGCGAAACTCCCCTCCCTGCAAGGGAGGGGGTGATCAGAGGCACGTGACTCTGATCACGGGTGGGTGAAGCGCAGCCGGGCTCGAAGTCCGGCTGTGCTTGCTCCGGCGCCGCGTCAAAAGGCCCGCTCCGGCATCGAGCCGGAGCGGGCCTCACCCACCCCTTGCCCCTCCCTTTCAGGGAGGGGTGGTTCTCGTCACGAACAATGCTTATGGACCACCCCATGAGCGAACAGAAATTGCGCATCGCCTTCATCGGCACCGGCGTCATGGGCGGGCCGATGGCCGGGCATCTGGCGCGCGCCGGCCATGACGTCACCGTCTACAACCGCACCCGCGCCAGGGCCGACGCCTGGGCGGCGGAGCATGGCGGCCGCGCCGCCGCCACGCCCGCGGAGGCCGCGGCGGATGCCGACGCGGTGCTCGCCTGCGTCGGCAACGACGACGATCTCGCGCAGGTGGCGCTCGGCCGCGACGGAGCGTTCAGGGCGATGCGCAAGGGCGCGGTCTTCATCGACCACACCACCGTCTCCGCGCGCATCGCGCGTCAATTGTCGGTCGAGGCCGATGCGCTGGGCCTGCTCGGCGTCGACGCCCCCGTCTCGGGCGGGCAGGCCGGGGCGCAGAACGGCACGCTGTCGATCATGTGCGGCGGCAGCCCCGCCGCCTTCGCCGCCGCCGAGCCGGTGATGCGCGCCTATGCCGCGCGCATCGTCCATATCGGCGGCCCCGGCGCGGGCCAGACGACCAAGATGGTCAACCAGATCGCCATCGCCGGCGTGCTGCAGGGCCTGTCGGAGGCGCTGCGCTTCGCGCAGGCATCGCGGCTCGATACCGACAAGGTGTTCGAGGCGGTGTCGGGCGGCGCCGCGGCGAGCTGGCAGATGCTCAACCGCTGGGGCACGATGGCGAAGGACGAGTTCGATTTCGGCTTCGCGGTCGACTGGATGCGCAAGGACCTCGGCCTCGCGCTCGAGGAGGCGCGGGCCAATGGCGCGGCGCTGCCGGTCGCGGCGCTGGTCGATCAATTCTATGCCGAGGTGCAGGCGCTGGGTCACGGACGCAGCGACACCAGCTCGCTGGTGACGAGGCTGGGGAAATGAGGGACGGCGGCAAAAACCATCCCCTCCCGCAAGCGGCAGGGGCAGCGAGACTTGCCAGCTTGCTGGCTAGTCGCAGCGGGGTGGGCAGGTTGCGAGGCAGGCTTGCCCACCCCGCTGCAACTAGGTCCGGCTGCGCCGGACCAAGTTTCGCTGCCCCTCCCGCCTGCGGGAGGGGATTGCTCCTGTTCGCTGCCCTCCTCCTCACCGC
>CALMYE010000218.1 GCA_937873425.1 uncultured Sphingopyxis sp.
TCGCCGCCCCCGCCGCGCCGCCGGTCGATCCGTCACGCTATTATCTG
The DNA here is from genome assembly GCA_937873425.1 of uncultured Sphingopyxis sp. Classification (GTDB taxonomy): domain Bacteria; phylum Pseudomonadota; class Alphaproteobacteria; order Sphingomonadales; family Sphingomonadaceae; genus Sphingopyxis. The sequence goes on from CALMYE010000218.1 coordinate 48, forward strand.
CGAATCGCACCGGTGTTTGAAACCGCGAGCGCGCAATATGACTGGCTGAACGGGGTGCTGGCGGTCGGGGTGGGCGAACGCACCGATTTCGGCGTCCGGCACCGAATTTATGAGATATCTTGATGATCGACCTTCACTATTCGGCCACCCCGAACGGGCAGAAGATCGCGATCCTGCTCGAAGAGATCGGCGCGGCCTATCGCGTCATTCCCTACGACATCTTCGCGGGCGATCAGCTGACGCCCGAATTCGGTCGCATCAACCCGAATCACAAATTGCCCGCGATCATCGACCATGCACCGGTGGATGGTGGCGAACCTGTCGCCGTGTTCGAATCGGGCGCGATCCTGCAATATCTTGCGGAAAAGGCCGGGCGTTTCCTCCCCGCATCGGGCGCGGCGCGCGCGGCGGCGCTGTCCTGGCTGACGTGGCAGGTTGCGGGGCTGGGACCGATGGGCGGACAGGCGAGTCACTTCCTCCGCTATGCGCCGCCGGGGCAGGACTATGCCGTCGCGCGCTACACCGGAGAGGTTCAGCGCCTGCTCACGGTGCTGGAAAAACGTCTGGAAGCGAGCGCCTATGTCGCGGGTGAGGATTATACGATCGCCGACATGGCGATCTGGCCCGGTCGTGCGTCGGCCTTCGTCATGGGGCAGAGCCTCGATGAATGGCCCGCCACGCGCATCTGGTTCGAGCGCATCCGGGCGCGTCCTGCCGTAGCCCGGGCGATGGAGCGGGGGGATCTGAAGCCGCCGGAAAAATATCTCGGACGCCATCAAAAGCTGGACGAGCGCGAATGGTCGAACATGTTCGGCGAAGCGAACCGGGCGGCAGTGCGGGGCGATTGAGGCCCCAGTGTCCGGAGTGTCGCACTATCGTTTGGCGTGCTGGCGGTCGCCCCACAGGATCGAACGATGCGCGTCGGTGAAGCCGGTTAGCCCGCCTTCGATCGTTTCGGCGCGCGCGACGCCTACCGTCATACCCTCCGCGACTGCCGGCCGTTCGAGCATGGCGGCGCCCCAGCGATCGACATTCGGGAACTGTCCCGCCCTTTCGGTCAACTGGCGCCGCAAATAGGGAAGGGTGGCCATGTCGGCGATCGAATAGTCTTCGCCCCCGAGCCACGCGGCTTCGCCCAGTCGCTTGTCGAGCACCATCATCAACCGGTCGGCCTCGCGCGAATAGCGGGCGATGGCATAGTCGTGCCGGTCGCTGGCATAATGCGCGAAATGCGCCAGTTGCCCGAACATCGGGCCGACGCCCGACACCTGGAACATCAGCCATTGCCAGCAAATCGCGCGTGATGCCGGATCGGCGGGCAGAAAGCGCCCGGTCTTTTCGGCGAGATAAAGAAGGATCGCGCCGGTTTCCCACAGGACGAACGGTGCGCCGCCGGGGCCGTCCTCATCGACGATCACTGGCGTTTTGTTGTTCGGATTGAGCGCGAGGAATTCCGGTGTCAGTTGGTCGCCCGCCAATATGTCGACATGTTCCAGCCGCCACGGCAGTTCCATTTCCAGCAAGGCTATCGCGATCTTGCGGGTGTTGGGGGTGGGGCCGCCGTAGAGCGTGATCATCGTCAGCCCGTCCGCCCCAGCCAGCGTTCCAGCACCTCCGCCGTATCCTGCCCGATCTCCAGCGGGGCAGGGCGGCGGACGCTGCCCGGCGTCGCCGACAGCTTCGGGAACACGCCCTGCATCGTTACTTCGCCCAGCTCGGCGTCGGGCAGCGTGACCAAAGCCTCGCGCGCCGCGAAATGCGGGTCGGCCAGCATGTCCTCGGCGTCATAGACGCGCCCCGCGGGCACCCCGGCGTCGAGCATCTTCGCTTCCAGCTCCGCGATCGTCAGCGTGGCGGTCCATTCGCCGATCAGCGCGTCGAGCTCCTCCTGCCGCGCGCCGCGGGCGCGGTGGGTGGCATAGCGGGTGTCGGCCGCCAACTCGGGCCGGCCCATCGCCGCGGCCAAACGCGCGAAGACGCCGTCTTGGTTGGCACCGATCAGATATTCGCCGTCCTTGCACGGATAGACGTTCGAAGGCGCGATGGCGGGCAGCGTCGATCCGGTGCGCCGCCGCTTGGTGCCGCTCGCCGAATAGTCGGACACGGTCGATTCCATCACCTGCAGCACAGCTTCATAGAGTGCCGAATCGACGATCTGTCCTTCACCCGTCCTGCCGCGATGATGGAGCGCGGCGAGCGCCCCCATGCAGCCATAGGTGGCGGCGAGCGTGTCGCCGATCGACACCCCCATACGCGCGGGCGGCAGGTCGGGATAGCCGACGATACCGCGCCACCCGCCCATCGCCTCGCCGATCCCGCCGAAGCCCGCGCGCGCCGAATAGGGGCCGGTCTGGCCGTAGCCCGACACGCGCACGACGATCAGCCCCGGGTTGGTCCGGCGCAGTTCGGCGGGGTCGAGATTCCATTTCTCCAGCGTACCGGGACGGAAATTCTCGATCAATATGTCGGCCCTGGCGATCAGGTCGCGGGCCAGCTGCTGGCCTTCCTCGCTGCGCAGGTCGGCCGCGACCGAATATTTGTTGCGCGCGATCACCCGCCACCAGCTCGGCTTGTCCCCCTGGCCCCAGTGGCGCATCTGGTCGCCGCTCTCTGGCGGTTCGAGCTTGACGATCTCGGCCCCCATGTCGCCGAGGAGCTGGCCGCAAAAGGGACCGGCGATCAGCTGCCCCATTTCGACCACCCGGATTCCGTTCAGTGCTCCCCCATTCGTCGTCATTATTTTCCTTTCGGTGCGGGCACGGGCATAGAAACAATGCTCCCGCCGCCCACGCTGGATTCAATATACTTAGAATGCTATGCAATTGGCAACCCATAACGGATATGCGCAACGATAGGCAAAATCGTGACCCAACAAAGCATTGAAATCGTCGAAGTCGGCCCGCGTGACGGCCTCCAGAATGAAGCCGCGACGGTTGCGACCGCCGACAAGCTCGAACTGGTTCGCCGCGCGATCGCCTATGGCGCACGCCGTATCGAGGTGACGAGCTTCGTCAATCCGAAGCGCGTCCCGCAGCTTGCCGACGCGGAACAGCTTGTCGCACTGCTGCCCGAACGCGATGACGTTACCTATATCGGCCTCGTCCTCAACGCGCGCGGCGCTGAACGCGCGCTCGCGACCGGGCGGATAGACGAACTCGGCGCGGTGTGCGTGACCAGCGACAGCTTCGGCATCCGCAACCAGGGCCAGTCCTCCGACGAATCGCTCGCCGCCGCAATGGAAATCGTCGCGCTGGCGAAAGCCGCGGGGAAGGGTGGGCAGATCACCATCGCCACCGCCTTCGGCTGCCCCTTCGAGGGCGAGATCGCGACGGCCCGCGTCGTCGAGATGGCGAAGTGCGCCGCCGACGCGCAGCCGCGCGAGATCGCGCTCGCCGACACCATCGGCGTCGGCGTGCCGTCGCAGGTCGCCGAGATGGTCGGCCGTGTGCGCGAAGCCGTCGCCGGCCTTCCGGTGCGCGTCCATTTCCACAACACGCGCAACACCGGCCTCGCCAACGTCTGGGCCGCGGTGGCGGAAGGGGCGGCGACCGTCGATGCCTCGCTCGGCGGCCTCGGCGGCTGCCCTTTCGCGCCCGGCGCGGCGGGGAATGTGCCGACCGAGGATGTCGCCTATCTGCTGGAACGAAGCGGCGTGGCAACCGGCTTGTCGCTGCCCGATATCGTCGATGCGGCGACCTGGTTTACCGGCGTGATGGACCGCCCGCTGCCCGCGATGGTGAGCCGCGCGCCGGCGTGGCCGGAATGAACTGGGCGAAGGGAAATGGTGAGCCCTGCTGGGTTCGAACCAGCGACCTACTGATTAAAAGTCAGTTGCTCTACCGACTGAGCTAAGGGCCCGTCTCGGCGCCGGGACGGGCCGGCGCGGGACAGGTCGTCGCCCTAGTGCGCCGATGCCGCCGGGTCAACCGGCTTCGCCCGCATCAGGCGCGCGCGAAGCTGGCGGATGGTGAGGCCGAAGAGCGGATGCCGCCATTGCGGCGCGACGGCGGTCAGCGGGCCGAGGACGAAATCGCGCTCGGCCATCGCGGGATGCGGCACGGTCAGTTCGGCGTCGCTCCACGTCCCGCCCGACCAGAGCAATATGTCGAGGTCGAGCGTGCGCGCGCCCCAGCGCCGCCCGGTGCGGCGACCGAAAGCGGGTTCGATGGCCTTCAGCCGCTCCAGCATCTCGGGCGGGCTGAGCGGCGAGGCGACGAGCGCGACGGCATTGGCGTAACGGCGGCGCGACGGGCCGAGCGGGGCGCTGGCGACGATCGCGCTTGCATCGACAGGCTCGATATCGTCGCTCTCCAGCGCCGCGAGCGCCGCGAGCAGCACCCGGCGCGGGTCGCCGTGGCGGACATGGCGGCGGTTCGAGCCGAGGCCGATGGCATAGAGGGGTAAGGGCGTTGCGTCGGACATGGCGCCGCGCCTATCGCAGCCGTATGGAGATTGCCAGTCCGCTCCCCGGTACCGAGCCGCCGCGCGACTGCCCGCGCTGCCCCCGGCTCGTCGCCTTTCGCGCGCAATGCCGCATCGAATATCCCGACTGGTGGAACGCGCCCGTCCATGCTTTCGGCGACCCCCATGCCTGGCTGGCCTTCGCGGGGCTGGCGCCGGGCAAGCATGGCGCCAACCGCACCGGACGGCCCTTCACCGGCGATCATGCGGGCGACCTGCTGTTCGCGACGCTCGCCGAATTCGGGCTGAGCAAGGGGCGTTATGGCGCGCGGATCGACGATGGATTGACGCTCGACGGCGCGATCATCGTCAACAGCGTCAAATGCCTGCCGCCGCAGAACAAGCCGACCCCCGCCGAGATCGCCGCCTGCCGCCCGTTCTTCGAGGCGCAGATGGCGGCGCTGTCCAAGGTGCGCGTCGTGATCGCGCTAGGCCGGATCGCGCATGACGCGGCCTTGCGGGCGGCGGGGGCCCGGCTTTCCGCGCATCCCTTCGCGCATGGCGCGGCGCATGCGCTGCCCGATGGGCGGCATCTGGTCGATAGCTATCATTGCTCGCGCTACAATACGAACACCGGGCGGCTGACGCCGGAGATGTTCGCCGACGTGTTCCGGACGGCGCTTGGCCTGAAGGATCAGACCAGCGGCCCGAACTCCTCGACCAGCCCGCGATAGAGTGCGCGCTTGAAGGGGACGATCAGCTTCTCGATCTCGTTCAGCTCGGCCCAGCGCCAGGCGCGGAATTCCTGGTGCTTCGTGTGGATATCGACGTCGCCGTCCTCGCCCATGAAGCGCATCAGGAACCAGTGCTGGCGCTGGCCGCGATATCTGCCGCCCCACATCTTGCCGATGAGATGATCGGGCAGGTCATAGAAATATTCCGCGCGGCTGCGCGCGATGATCTCGACCAGCCCGCCGTGGACGCCGGTTTCCTCGCCCAGTTCGCGGATCGCTGCGGTTTCGGCATCCTCGCCTTCGTCGATTCCGCCCTGCGGCATCTGCCACGCCTCGCTGGTCGTATCGAGCCGCTGGCCGACGAAGACGCGGCCGGCGCGATTGGCGAGCATCACCCCGGCGCAGGGGCGATAGGGAAGTTTGTCATGGTCGATCATGCGCTGCCGCTAGCTTCGGCGACGATCGCTTTCAAGACGGTGAGCGCGCCGCGGATATCGTCCTTGGCGCTCGGGATGCCCTGCGACAGGCAGATATAGCCGTGGATATTGCCCTTCGCCTCGCGCCAGGTGGTCGGCACGCCCGCCTCGATCAGCTTGGCGGCATAGGCGCGGCCCTGATCGCGCAGGGGATCGAGGCTCGCGGTGATCAGCAGCGTGGGCGGCAATCCTTCGGCCGGAAAGTCGATCGGCGACGCGCGGCGGTCGGTGGGATCGGCGGCATAATGGTTGCCGAACCAGGTCATCCCGCCCTCGGTCAGCAGATGCCCCTCGCCGAAGTCGCGATAGCTCTGCCAGTCGTTGTGCGTGGTAACCGCCGGATAGATGGGATGGATCGCCAGCACCGGCTTCGAGGCGGGTTGGTCGCGCAAGCTCAGCGCGGTGACGATGGTGAGGTTGCCGCCCGCGCTGTCGCCCGACAGCACCAGCCCGGTGCAGGGGATATTGTCGGCGACCCAGCGCGTCGCGGCCTCGCAATCCTCCGGCGCGGCGGGGAAGGGATGTTCGGGCGCGAGGCGATAGTCGACCGCGATCACCGGCATGTCGAGGATGCGCGCCGCCTCGGCGCAATAGGGATCGTGGGTCTCGAGGTCGCCGATCACCCAGCCGCCGCCATGATAGAAGACCATCACCGGGCCGGCTTCGCGGTCGGGGCGGTTGTCGTAGATGCGGATCGGAATGTCGCCCGCGGGGCCGGGAATCGTGCGATCCTCGACCTTCGCGATCTCGCCGCGTGGGGCGTCGGCGAGCTGGCCCATCACGCGCATCATCTCGCGGCCCGCCTCGGGCGGCATTTCCTCCATCTTCGGGCCTTCCTGTGCGTTGAGGAAGGCGAGGAAAGCGGCCACGTCGGGGCGGGTATAATGGTCGGCCATATGTCTCTCCCTGATCACTCTTTGCCGCATGCTATTCGGCATCGGCGGCGCAAATTCAATCGCGAATCGAAACCCACCGACCTCATTCGCTTTGCGGCGCACAATTTTTTCTGAATTGCGGCTTGGCGCGGGGAGGCCTAGGCCGATGTCACAGGTTCGCGAGATTCAAAGGCAGACAGGTAAAATGGCGACAGCGGTAGAGGACCGGGCCGAGGGTCACCCAGAAGACCGGCGGCAGTCCCCCCTTTCCGACGCAGTGGTGGTTCGATTTGCAGGCGACAGTGGCGACGGGATGCAGCTGACCGGCGGTCAGTTCACCCTGTCGTCGGCGCTCGCGGGCAACGACTTCGCGACCTTCCCCGACTTCCCGGCCGAAATCCGCGCGCCGCAGGGGACGCTGTTCGGCGTGTCGGCCTTCCAGATCAATTTCGGATCGTCGGCGATCGAGACCGCGGGCGACGCGCCCGACGTGCTGGTCGCGATGAACCCGGCGGCGCTCAAGACCAACGTCCCCGCGCTCAAGCAGGGCGGCCTCATCATCGCCGACGAGGGCGAGTTCAACGACCGCAACCTCGCCAAGGCGAAATATGACGCCAACCCGCTCGAGGACGGCAGCCTCGCCAAGTGGCAGTTGCTGAAACTCAACATCAGCCAGCTGACGATGGACGCGGTCAAGCCCTTCGGCCTCGGCAACAAGGAAGCGCTGCGCTGCAAGAATATGTGGACGCTGGGGCTCGCGCTCTGGATGTTCGACCGCGACCGCCAGCCGCTGATCGACTGGCTGAACGGCAAGTTCGCCAAGGACCCGAACCTTGCCGCCGCCAACGTCGCGGCGCTCAACGCGGGGCACGCCTATGGCGAGACCGCCGAGCTGGCGGGGCCGCTGAAGCAGCATCATGTCGATCCCGCGCCCGCCGCGCCCGGCCTTTACCGCACGCTGACGGGGGCCGAGGGCATCGCGCTCGGCCTCGTCGCGGGCGCACAGCTTGCGAAGCTGCCGATGTTCTTCGGCGGCTATCCGATCACGCCCGCCTCGGCGATCCTGCATCACCTGTCGCGGCTCAAGGAATATGACGTCACGACCTTCCAGGCCGAGGACGAGATCGCGGCCATCTGCTCGGCGATCGGCGCGAGCTATGGCGGCGCGCTCGGCGTGACCAGTTCGTCGGGGCCGGGCATCGCCCTCAAGGGCGAGGCGATGGGCCTCGCGATCATGACCGAGCTGCCGCTCGTCATCGTCAATTCGCAGCGCGGCGGCCCTTCGACCGGCCTGCCCACCAAGACCGAGCAATCGGACCTCTATCAGGCGGTATACGGCCGCAACGGCGACGCGCCGATGCCGGTCATCGCCGCGCGCTCGCCGGGCGATGCGTTCGAATGCGCGATCGAGGCGTGCCGCATCGCGGTGCAGTACATGACCCCGGTGATGCTGCTGACCGACGGCTATATCGCCAACGCCGCCGAGCCGTGGAAAGTGCCCGACCTCGAAAGCTATGAGGCGTTCCCGGTCGAGTTCCTGACCGAGGTGCCCGAAGGCGGTTTCAAGCCCTATGGCCGCGACGAAAAGCTGGCGCGTCCGTGGGTCAAGCCCGGCACCCCCGGCCTGCTCCACCGCATTGGCGGCATCGAGAAGGAGGTCGACACCGGCCACATCAACTATGCGCCGGCCAACCATCAGGCGATGACCGACATTCGCAAGGACAAGATCGACGGCATCGCGGTCCCCGACCAGGTCGTCGAACTGGGCGCCGAGGGCGGCAAGCTGGCGGTCGTCGGCTGGGGATCGACCTTCGGCCCGATCCATCAGGCGGCGCGCCGCCAGCGGGCGCAGGGCGCCGACGTCAGCCATATCCATATCCGCCATATCTGGCCGCTGCCCGCCAATCTCGGCGAGTTGCTCAAGAGCTATGATCGGGTGATCGTCCCCGAAATGAACACGGGGCAATTGAAGACGGTGCTGCGCGACCAGTATCTGGTTGACGCGAAGCCGGTGAACAAGGTGTCCGGCCAGCCCTTCACCATCGCCGAGATCGAAAGCGCTATCGAGGAGGCGCTCGCATGAAGCTATACGACGCCAAATATGGGCACGAAGTCGCTTCCGTATCGGATGATGGCCGCTCTCTCGCCGCCCGGTGGGGGCGCCGGTTTTCGATCAAAGGGACAGAAGTGTTCGATCAACAGCGCGAGCACGTGGGATTTTTCCATGATGGCCGATTTTCAAATCTTGCCGGCGATCTGATGGCGGAAGCGAGAGCCTGACATGAACGAAATGACCACCATCGCGCGCACGACGACGCTCAAGGATTGGGAAACCGATCAGGAAGTCCGCTGGTGCCCCGGCTGCGGCGACTATGCGATTTTGAAGGCGGTGCAGCGCACCATGCCCGACATCGGCACCGCGCCCGAGAATACCGTGTTCATCAGCGGCATCGGCTGCTCGTCGCGCTTCCCCTATTATATGGAAACATACGGCTTCCACACCATCCACGGCCGCGCGCCGGCGTTCGCGACGGGATTGAAGCTCGCCAATCCGGAACTCGACGTCTGGATCGTCACCGGCGATGGAGACGGGCTGTCGATCGGCGGCAACCACACGATGCACCTGATCCGCCGCAATCTCGATTGCCAGATCATGCTGTTCAACAACGAGATCTATGGCCTCACCAAGGGGCAATATTCGCCGACCAGCCGCGTTGGCACCTCCAGCCCTTCGACGCCCTATGGCTCGGTCGACCGCCCGGCCCAGCCCGCCGCCTTCGCACTCGGCGCAGGCGCGCGCTTCGTCGCGCGCGGCTTCGACGTGTCGAAAGAACTGCCGAACGTCCTCAAGGCCGCGCACGCGCACAAGGGCGCGGCCTTTATCGAGATTTTCCAGAACTGTATCGTCTATAATAAAGACGTGTTCGAGGATTTCGCGGCACCCAAGGGCGCCGAGGACCGCCAGCTCTGGCTGAAGCATGGTGAGCCGATGCTCTACGCCAAAGGCACGAAGGGCATCGCGCTCGACGCCGAGGAACTGCATTTGAAGACGGTCGATGTCGTCGATGGCGACTGGCAGGCGGCGGGGGTGATCGTCCATGATGTCACCAACCGCAGCGTCGCGCACATGCTCGTCGAGATGCGCTTCGGCGAATTCCCGATGGCGCTCGGCGTCCTCTACGACGACCCGCGCCCGACCTTTGAAGCCGACGTCTGGCGCCAGAACAAGGCGGCGAGCGAGGGCAAGAAGGCAGACCTCCAGAACCTGCTCAGCAAGGGCCAGACCTGGAC
>CALMYE010000219.1 GCA_937873425.1 uncultured Sphingopyxis sp.
GCGGCGGGCTGGAAGATGTCGAGCGTTTCGGTCACCCGCACCGCGGGCGAGGCGACGATGCGCTCGACCGGCAAGCCCTGCCGCTTCAGCCATTGGCCGATCAGTTCGGCGCCGCGCCGGCCGCGGGCGTTGATGGGGCGGTCGAAATCGCGTTCCACCTGGGCATCCCAGCCCGATTTCGCGTGGCGCAGGATCGTCAGCGTCTTCAAAACATCTCCCCGCGCCCCGCGCGCACCAACCCCTCGTTCGCGCGCCTTGTGGCGCAATCTCACGGCGGTGAAAAGGCGGGATATGCGCTTTTTCTCCGTTCGACATTCGCCGCTTGCACATGATGCACCACCTCGTCGAGCGGCAGGCGGCGGACCGGCGTGCCTTCGGGAAAGGCGGAGAGCAGGCGCGAGGGGAAGCTGGGCGACAGCATCACAAACTGGCCATAATCGTCGGCGCGGCGGATCAGCCGCCCGAACGCCTGCGCGATGCGGCCGCGGATCACCATATCGTCGTATCGCGCGCCGCCCTGCGCCGCGCGCCGCGCCGCGTGGAGGATCGTCGGGCGCGGCCAGGGGACGCCCTCCATCACCACCAGCCGCAGCGAATCGCCCGGCACGTCCACCCCGTCGCGCAAGGCGTCGGTGCCGAGCAGCGAGGCGTGCGGATCGGCGCGGAAGATGTCGACGAGCGTCCCCGTGTCGAGCGGATCGACATGCTGCGCGAACAGCGGCAGCCCGGCGCGCGCGAGCCGGTCGGCGATGCGCGCATGGACGATACGCAGCCGCCGGATCGCGCTGAACAGCCCCAGCGCGCCGCCCCCCGACGCCTCGATCAGCCGGCTGTAGGCGCCGGCCAGCGCGGGCAGGTCGCCGCGCGCAAGGTCGGTGACGATCAGCACTTCCGACTGGCGCGCATAGTCGAAGGGGCTGGGGACCGCGAAGTGGCGGACGCCGCCGTCCATGTGCCGCGCGCCGGTGCGGATGTCGGCGTCTTGCCAGTCGTTTCCGCCGCGTAATGTCGCCGAGGTGACGAGGACGCCGTGCGTCGGGCGATAGACAGCCTCGGCGACCGGCTTTGCGGGATCGAGCCAGTGGCGGTGCAGCCCGCAATCGACCTCGCGCCCGTCGATGCGCGCGACCGCGAGCCAGTCGACGAAATCGGGGTCGGCGGGGCCGCCGATGCGGCCGAGCAGCGACAGCCACGCCGCGAGCGTGTCGATGCGGTGCCCCAGGCTGTGCCGCGCGCCGTCCACCCGCGCGCGGGCCTGTCCGTCGAGCCAATCGGGCGGGTCCTCGATCAGCGCATCGAGCCTTTTGCCGAGCGCCATCAGCGGGCGCAGCAGCGCCTCGACCGCGTCGCCCGCTGCCGCCGCCGCCGCGACCAGATCGGCGTCGGGATCGGCGAGCTCGGTTTCGAGGCCATAGCCCGCATCGGTGCCCTTGGCGTCGGCGCCGCGCGCATAGACCTGTCCGCGCACCGCAGCGAGCAGCCGTTCGACCGCGCCCCACGGCTCGCCTTCGGCGAGGCGCGCGAGCCAGCCGTCGCCGGGCAATTCGCCCGCGGCGTGGATCGCCGCCTGGATCGCCTTGTCGCCCGCCTCGTCATAGCTGGCGACGTCCGCCAGCCGCGCCGCGAGCCCGCGCCGCCGCCCGCGCGACTTGCCCTCCGGTCCCAGCACCCAGCGGCGGATCTCGATCGCCTCCTGTCCGGTCAGCGCGGCGGCGAACATCGAATCGGCGGCGTCCCACAGATGATGCCCCTCGTCGAAGATCAGCCGCGTCGCGGGGGCGCCGCCGTCGCGGGGACGGGCGGCCTGCACCATGGTCAGCGCGTGGTTGGCGATGACGATGTCGGCCTGCGCCGCCGCGCGCGCCGAGCGTTCGATGAAGCATTTGCGGAAATGCGGGCAGCCGGCGTAGATGCACTCGCCGCGCCGGTCGGTCAGCGCGGTGGTGCCGTTGCGACGGAACAGCGCGGGAAGCCAGCCGGGCAGGTCGCCGCCGACCATGTCGCCGTCGCGGGTGTAAGCGGCCCAGCGCGCGACGAGCTGCGCCAATATGGCGGCGCGCCCCGAAAAACCGCCCTGCAGCGCATCCTCCAGATTGAGCAGGCAGAGATAATTTTCGCGCCCCTTGCGCACCACCACCTTCTCGCGGTGCGTCGCGGGGTCGGGATAGAGCTTCTCGGTCTCGCGCGCGAGCTGGCGTTGCAGCGCCTTGGTGAAGGTGGAGATGCACACCGCGCCCGCGGCCTGGTCGATCCATTGCTTCGCGGGGGCGAGATAGCCCAATGTCTTGCCGATCCCGGTGCCGGCCTCGGCGACCAGCATCTGCGGTGCGTCGCGGCGTTCGCGCGCGGCGAAGATGCCGGCGGCGGCGCGGGCGTAATCCTGCTGGCCGGGGCGCGTCTCGGCGCCGTCGCCGGTCAGCCGGTCGAGCCGCGCGGTGACGTCGGCGTCGGCGACCGTCGCCTGCCGCGGCTGCGGGCGCGGCGGCGCTTCCTCCCACTCGGGCAGGCGCGCGAACAGCCAGCGCTCGTCGCGGTCGGGCGCGGCAAGGCGCGGCTGGACCAGCGGCGCCCAGGGCCAGCGCTGGCGGGCGAGCGCCTGCAAGCCGTGCCACGTGCCCTCGCGTTCGGGCCATGTCGGATCGTCGGTGCAGGCGAGCATCGCGGCGGCGGCGCGCGGCAGGAAGGCGGCGACCTCATCCTCGCTCGCCGGCGGCGCGATCTCCAGCGCCGCCGCCAGCCCCGCCGGCGTCGGCACCGCGAAGCGCGCGGGAAACAGGAAGGCAAAGAGTTCGAGCAGGTCGAGTCCCGACAATTCAGGATAGCCGAGCCGGTCGCCGGTCAGCGGTGCATTGAGGAAGATGTGCGGCGTGCCCGCGACCGCCGCAATCGCCTCGCCCCGCCCGACGCGCCGCGCGTGCCCCTGTGCATCGGCGAGCCAGATGCCGACATGGCTCGCATATATGGCGGGCAGGGGGGGCGGCGCGGGCATGGGATCACGCTAGGGACAAAGGAGGAACACGGCAAGGTGCGGGCGTTTGTCCCGCGGGGACACGGAACCGATCCCCGGCGAAAGCCGGGGTCCAGATGGCGTAGCGCCATTCCGCGTGGACCCCGGCTTTCGCCGGGGATCGCCCCCTCGCATCCATAAATTCGTCATTGCGAGCGAAGCGAAGCAATCCAGAGCGGTTTACGCACACTCTGGATTGCTTCGCTTCGCTCGCAATGACGAAGAGGGACCCTCACTGTCCCCCGCGGACCACCCGACGTTACCGCCCCAGCGCCCGCGCCAGCGCCACCCATTCCGCCACCGTCACCGTTTCCGCGCGCCGCGTCGGGTCGATACCGAGCGCCTCCAGCGCCTCGACCGCGCCGGCCACGCCCTTCAGGCTCTGGCGCAGCATCTTGCGGCGCTGGCCGAAGCCCTTTTCGGTCAGCTTCGAGAGCAGCTTCGGGTCGACGCCCTCTGGCTGCTCGGCGGGGGTGACATGGACGATCGCCGACATCACCTTGGGCGGCGGGGTGAAGGCCGAGCGGTGGACCTTCATCGCGATCCGCGCGGCCGAGCGCCACTGCGCGAGCACCGCGAGCCGGCCATAGGCGCCGGTGCCGACCGGCGCGACGATGCGCTCGGCGACTTCCAGCTGGAACATCAGGGTCAGCGACAGCCATCGCGGCGGCCAGGCTGCGGGCTCCAACCAGCGCGTGAACAGCGCGGTGCCGACATTATAGGGCAGGTTGGCGACGATATGATAAGGCGCCCCGCCGGTCAGCGCATCGACATCGACCGCCATCGCATCGTCCGCGATTATCGTCAGCCGCCCGCCGAACGCCTCCGACAATTCGCCGAGCAGCGGCAGGCAACGGTCGTCGCGCTCGACCGCGATCACCCGCGCGCCGGCGCGGAGCAGCGCGCGCGTCAGCCCGCCCGGTCCCGGTCCCACCTCGAACACCGTCGCGCCGTTCAGGTCGCCGGGCAGCGCCGCGATGCGGTCCAGCAATTGTTCGTCGAACAGGAAATTCTGCCCCAGCGCCTTGCTGGCCGACAGGCCGTGCGCGCGCACCGTCTCGCGCAGCGGCGGCAGCGCGGGATGCGTCACGCGGCGGGGGCGCAGCTGCGCTCGCGGCTCGCCGCCAGCGCGGCGGCCATGCGGATCGCCGCGATGGTCGGCCCCGGATCGGCGGCGCCGGTCCCCGCTATGTTGAAGGCGGTGCCATGATCGGCCGAGGTGCGGACGATCGGCAGGCCGAGCGTCAGATTGACCCCGTCATGGAAATGCAGCGCCTTGAACGGCGCCAGCGCCTGGTCGTGATAGGGACAGAGCAGCGCGTCGTAGCGCGTGCGGACGGTCGGTGCGAACAGCGCGTCGGCGGCGAGCGGGCCTTCGACCGCGATGCCGTCGGCGAGCAATTGCTCGACCGCGGGGCGGATGATGCGGCCTTCCTCGTCGCCGATCTGGCCGCTTTCGCCCGCATGCGGGTTGAGCCCGGCGACCGCGATCAGCGGCTTGTCGACCCCGAAGTCGCGCTTCAGCGCGCGCGCGACGATCCGTCCCTTGGCGACGATCAGCTCGCCGGTCAGCCGCTCGGGAACCTCGGCGAGCGGCACATGCACGGTCAGCGGCACGACGCGCAGTGCCGGTCCGGCGAGCATCATCACCGCGTTGGTCGCGGTCACGCCGCAGCGTTCGGCGATGAATTCGGTCTGCCCCGGATGGGTATAGCCGATGCCGTAGAGCTGGAGCTTCGACACCGGCCCCGTCACCAGCGCGGCGGCCGCCTGGGTCCGGGCAAGGCCGATGCCGGTCTCCAGCGCATGCAGCGCGCAGGTCGCGCCCGCCTTGGTCGGCGACCCCGGCACCACCGGCCCGCTGTCCTCAAGGTGCCAGACGGGGAGGGCATCGTCGAACAGCCGCGCGGCCTGTGCGATGTCGTCGACGCGCGCGACCGGGCCGTCCCATACGGCGGCGATCGAGGCGGCGTCGCCGATGGCGACGAAGGGCGGCAGCGCATGGTCGCGGCGCGCGGCCCAGCTGCGCGCCGTAACCTCCGGGCCGACGCCGGCCGGGTCACCCAGGGTGACCGCGATCGGGCGTCGTTGTGCGGAATCGGGCATCAGCTGTATTCGATCACCGCATCCCGGCGCAGGTCGCGCAGATAGCGCTGGGCGCGCTTGTTGACCTTTTCCTCGAGCAGGCGGTTCTCGATTTCCTGACGATCGGGCTCCACGACCGTGTTCGGCAGGTCGCGTCCGCACAGCACCAAAACGCTGACACCTTCGTCTGCGGAGCCGAAGGGCTGCGTCGTCTGACCGATCTGCATCTCGATCAGCGTCTGCTGCAACGGCGGCGGCAACTGGCGCATGGCGATGCCATCACGCGATACCACCGACGCGCCGAGACCTGCCGCGACCGCATCGGCCGCGCCGCAGCCCGCGATATTGCGCGTCGCTTCGGCGAACTGACCCGCGAGTTCGGAGGCGCGGGCCGGGCTCGTCCCTTCAGGGAAGGTGAGCGCGACCTGTTTGAGACTCAGCACCGCGTCGCGCGGGTCGGCGGTCAGCACCTGGCGCCGGTCGACCATCAGCATGATCGAAACGCCGCCCGGCACCTCGATCGGTCCGACGAGCTGACCGGGGACCATCTGGCGCGCCGCGTCGGCCATCGAATCGGGCAATTGCCCCGCGCGCACCCAGCCGAGATCGCCGCCGACGACCGCGGTCGAGGCTTCGGAAAATTGCCGGGCATAGGCGGCGAAGCTGCCGCCGGCCTGGAGCGCCTGGACGATCTTGTCGGCGTTCTCGGCAACCTGCTGGATCGTCTCGGACGTCGCGGTCAGATAGATTTCGGCGAGGTGGAATTCGTCCTGCCCCTTGGCCTCCATCGTGCGCTTGTAGATGGCTTCGACCTCGTCCGTCGGCACGTTGGTGGTCGACTGGATGTTGCGCTGGAGCAGGCGATCCCATGCATATTCGCCGCGAATCTGCTGTTTCACCGAAGCCGCCGACGATCCCCGCGACGCCAGATAGGTGGCGAACTGGTCGGGGTTCTGGCGGAATCGCGCCGCAAGCCGCGCGAACTGGTCGTTGACCAGATTCTCGTCGATCTCGATCTTCGCGGCGCGCGCTTCCTGAATTTGCAGCTTTTCGTCGATCAGATTGGCGAACACCTGCTGGCGCAGCGCCTGTTCCTGATCCGGCGGCAGGTCCAGATCATTGTTCGCGACGCGGATCAGCGCCATGCGCTGTTCGATGTCGGTGGCGGTGATGATCTCTCCGTTCACCGTCGCCGAGGGGCGATAGACGTTGGACTTGGTGTCGCCGTAAAGCTGGACGTTGCCGGGGATGTTGAGGCTGGTCGCCGGCACGTCGTCGTCGGCAACCGTCTGCGCCAGCACCGGTGTGACGCCGACGGCGGCGACGGCGGCGAGGCCGATCAGGGTCGAAATTCTGGTCATTGCCATCCTATGAAGAAGCTTCCGGCCCGCTCCGTATCAGCGGAGCCGCCCGATGGTCCAGCGCAA
>CALMYE010000220.1 GCA_937873425.1 uncultured Sphingopyxis sp.
GTCAGCGTCAGGTCGAAATGGGTGAAGCCATGATCGACGCTGACCAGCCCCGACTCGCGCGGGCGATCACCGCTCCACGCGCCGCCGGGCAGCGCGCGCATGCCGCCGAGCATGCCCTTGTCGGGCCGCCGCACCAGCCAGATCGCGCCGTCGCGCTCGATCCACCAGGCGACGCCGTGGCGGTGCGGCTTCGCCTTCTTCGGCGGCTTGACCGGCAGCCGCTCGATGTCGGCCCGCCCGCGCGCGGCGCAGTCGTCCATGACGGGACAGATGCCGCACGCCGGGCTGCGCGGGGTGCAGATCGTGGCGCCGAGGTCCATCAGCGCCTGCGCGAAGTCGCCCGGACGGTCCGCCGGCACCAGCGGCGCGAGCACCTCCCTGATCGCGCGCTTGGCGGCAGGCAGCGGGGTTTCGATAAGCCGGTGGCGCGCGATCACCCGCTCGATATTGGCGTCGACCACCACCGCCGCGCGGCCGAAGGCGATCGCCGCCACCGCCGCCGCGGTATAGTCGCCCACCCCCGGCAGCGCGCGCAGCCCCGCTTCCGTATCGGGAAAGGCGCCGCCATGATCCGCCACCACCGCGCGCGCGCAGGCGAGCAGGTTGCGCGCGCGGGCGTAATAGCCGAGCCCCGCCCATGCCGCCATGACGTCGGCATCCTCCGCCGCGGCGAGGTCGGCGACCGTCGGCCAGCGGACGGTGAAACGCTCGAAATAGCCCGCCACAGCCGCGACCGTCGTCTGCTGCAGCATCACCTCGGCCATCCACACGGCATAGGGGTCGGGCACCGCCGCACTCCCCGGCGGCATCCGCCACGGCAGCACCCGCGCCGCGCGGTCGTACCAGCCGAGCAGGCGGTCCGCGAAGGCCGCGGGGCTATCGTGACTATGGACGCTCACCCCCCGCCTATGGCATGGCGCCGGCTATGGCGAAAGAGACCGGACAGGACGGCGGAAAACCCAAAGCGAAGCGCAAGGCGAAGGCCGCGAAGGCCCCCGCGCGCGCCTATGAACGGCCGCGCGGCGGCGAGGCGCGCGCGATCAGCGACCTCGTTCCCGAAATCGGCCGCACCGCCTTCCGCAAGTTCGGCTTCATCCAGTCGTCGGTGGTCAGCCGCTGGCGCGAGATCGTCGGCGACCGGCTCGCCGACGTCACCCAGCCGGCGATGATCCGCTTTCCCGCCGGGCAGAAGGCGGGGGGCACGCTGCACCTGACGATCAGCGGCGCGCATGCCCCGATGCTCCAGCATGTCGCGCCCGACATCGTCGCGTCGGTCAACCGCTTCTTCGGCTATGCCGCGATTGCGCGCGTCCATATGACGCACGGCCAGGTCACCCCCGCCGCGCCGCCCGTTCAGCAGCCGGCAATGCTGAAGCCCGTACCCGCCGAGCTGGGGGACAGCCTGCGCGACATCGGCGATCCCGAACTGCGCACCGTGCTCGAACGCATGGCGGCGGGGCTCGCCGCCGCGCCGAAACTTCCCCGGATCAGTTGAAGAAAGACGCTCGCATGGCCGCAGGTCGCATCGTCCCGCCCCTCACCCGCCGCGTCGCGCTCGCCGGCGGCGCGCTGTTGCTGCTCGGCGCCTTCGCGCCCGCGAAACAGGCCGCGCCGCGCTGGTCGGCGACGGTCGCGACGAGCGGCATCGGCGCCTACAGCGTCGGCAATCCCGCCGCGAAGGTGAAGCTGGTCGAATATTTCAGCTACACCTGCCACGTCTGCGGCGATTTCGCGAAGGCCGGATCGGCGCCGCTGAAGGCGCAATATATCGACCCCGGCCTCGTTCAGTTCGAATATCGCCATCTGGTGCGCGATCCGGTCGACATGACCGCGGCGCTGCTCGCCCGGTGCGGCGGCCCCAAGGCCTTTGCCGGCAATCATCAGGCGATCTTCGCGGCGCAGACCTCGATCCTCGACAAGATAGCGAAAGCGAGCGACGCGCAGCAGACGAGCTGGTTCGAAGGCACGACCGGCGAACGCGCGCGCAAGATCGCCACCGACACCGGCCTTACCGCGCTGATGACCGCGCGCGGCTATACGGCGGCGCAGCAGAACGCCTGCCTCGACAGCGTGGTCGCGCAGACCGAGGTCACCGGCATGACCAACATCGGCCGCAACGCCGACCGCGTGGCCGGCACGCCGACCTTCTTCATCAACGGCCGCAATGCCGAGGTGACCGCCTGGCCGGCGCTGAAATCGAAACTCGACCTCGCGCTCAAGGGCTCGTAAAAGCCCCGCATTCCCGACCAGTGGAGACAGAAAGACCATGACCATGCTGCGCACCGCCCTCCTCGCCTCGATGGGCGCGCTCGCCCTCGCCGCCTGCGGCGACAGCAAGACCGACCCCGCCAAGGAACAGGCGGCGATCGCCAAGGTCGCCCCGCCGGAAGGCAAGAGCTGGTCGGAGGTCGTCGCGGCGACGCCCGACGGCGGCTATGTGATGGGCAACCCCGAAGCCTCCATCCGCGTGATCGAGTTCGCCTCCATCACCTGCCCGGCCTGCGCGCAATTTTCCAACGACAGCCACGAAGAGCTGAAGCGCGAGTTCGTCGACAGCGGCCGGGTGAGCTTCGAGCTGCGCAATTTCGTCCGCGACGCGCTCGACGCGACGAGCGCCGCGATTATCCGCTGCGCGCCGGCGGAGCGTTATTTCCCGCTGATGGAAAATGTCTTCGCGTCGCAGAACGAGCTTTTCCAGGGCGCGCAGGCCGATCCGCAAGCCGTCGAAGCCGCGCTGGCGCTGCCCCCCGAGCAGCGCTTCCGGCCGCTGGCCGCGGCGCTGAAGCTGGACCAGTTCTTTCAGGCGCGCGGCCTGACGGGCGATCAGATCAACGCCTGCCTGTCCGACCTCGGCAACATCCAGAAGCTGGAGCAGGGCGTGAACAAGGCGACCGAGCAATATCGCGTCGCCGGGACCCCGACCTTCGTCATCAACGGTCAGGTCGCCGATGGCGTGAGCAGCTGGCCGCTGCTGCGCGACCGGCTGCGGCTGATGGGCGCGCGCTGATCCGACCCGGCCCTCGCCACCCCCTTGCGACTCCCCCGCCCACGCGGCATGACGGGCGGCAAGGGGGATATGTGACAGCCAGGTTGCACCATCCGCGATTCGTCCCGCTGCACGGAGCCGCTCCGTGCAGATAAAGCGCCTGCGCCTGACCGGTTTCAAAAGTTTCGTCGAACCCACCGAACTCCGGATCGAGCCCGGGCTGACCGGCGTCGTCGGTCCCAACGGCTGCGGCAAGTCGAACCTGCTCGAGGCGATCCGCTGGGTGATGGGCGAATCCAGCCCCAAGTCGATGCGCGGCGGCGGCATGGAGGACGTCATCTTCGCCGGCACCGCGTCGCGCCCGCCGCGCGACTTCGCCGAGGTCGCGCTCCATTGCGACACCGAGGGCGAGCTGGTCGCCGGCCTCTCCGAGGCGAGCGAAGGCCATGAGCTGGAGGTCATACGCCGCATCGAGCGCGGCGCGGGCAGCGCCTATCGCGCCAACGGCCGCGACGTGCGCGCCAAGGATATCGCGCTGATCTTCGCCGATGCCGCGACCGGCGCACACAGCCCGGCGCTGGTCAGCCAGGGCAAGATCGCCAACGTCATCGCCGCCAAACCCGCCGACCGCCGCGCGATGCTGGAGGAAGCGGCGGGGATCGCCGGCTTGCACGTCCGCCGCAAGGACGCCGAGCAGAAATTGCGCGCGACCGAAACCAACCTGACGCGCCTGTCCGAAATCGTCGCCGACATGGAGGTGCGCGCCAATGCGCTGCGGCGGCAGGCGCGCGCGGCGGAGAAATACAGGAAGCTCTCCGAAGATATCCGCGTCGCCGAGGGGCGGCTGATCTACGCGCGCTGGCGCGACGCCGCCGCCGCCGCCGATCAGGCGCGCCGCGACGCCGACGCAGCAGAGGCGGCAGTGAAGGCGGCGCAGGAAAAGCTCGATCTGGTGGCGAAAGCGCAGACCGAGGTCGCGACCCGCGTCGCCGACGCGCGCGCCGCCGCGCAGGCCCAGCGCGACGCGCTCGCCGAAGCGACCGCGACGCAGGTCCGCCTCGCGGGCGAGGAACGCGCCGCGCGGCAGCGGCAGGAGGATCTCGCGTCGCAGCAAGCGCGCCTTGCCGACGACCGGGAGCGCGAAGGCGAATTCGCGCGCGAGGCGCATGGCGCGCTGACCGGCCTGGACGCCGAAGCGAAGACGCTGGCGCAGCAGCTTGCCGCGCATGAGGCGGGCAAGGCCGCGCTCGTCGAGGCGAGCCAGGCGGCGCAGGCGCTGCTGCGCGACGCCGAGGTCGCGCTGGCGCAGGCGCGCGCGCAGGCGGCCAGCGAGGCCGCCGACCGCCGCATCGCCGCGTCGGCGCGCGACGCCGCCGACGCCGCCGTCCGCCGCATCGCCGCCGAGGCACAGCGCGTCGAGGCCGAGGTCGCCGCGCTCGGCGACAGCGCCGACCTCGCGCGACGCCAGAACGAAGCCGCCGCGTCCGCCGCCGAGGCCGAAGCCGCGATCGGCACCGCCGAAGCCGCGCTGCAGGGCGCCGAAGCCGACCGCGAAGCCGCCGCCGCCACGCTCGCCGAGATCGAAGCGGGGCTCGCCGAAGCCCGCGCCGCCTTCGCGGCATTGGAAGGCGAGGCGGCGACGCTGGCGCGCGCGCTCGCCGCCGCGCAATCCGACGCCAATCCCGTGCTCGACCAGCTCAGCGTCACGCCGGGTTACGAGGCCGCGCTCGCCGCCGCGCTCGGCGACGATCTCGACGCCGGCACCGACGCCGGGGCGGCGCGCAGCTGGCGCGGCGCCGACAAGCGCGCCGACGACCCGCCGCTCCCGCCCGGCACCGTGCCGCTCGCCGATCTCGTCACCGCGCCCGCCGCGCTCGCGCGCCGCCTCGCGCAGGTCGCGGTCGCCGACAGCGATACCGGCCAAGTGCTCAGCGTCGGCCAGCGCCTCGTCACGAAGGGCGGGGTGATGCGCCGTTGGGACGGCTTCGTCGCGCGCGGCGACGGCGCCACCGCGACCGAGCGGCTGACCCGCCGGAACCGCCTCGACGAACTGGCGGCGCAGCGCCCGCAGGTCGAACTCGGCGTCGTCCAACTGGGCGACCGCCGCGACGGTGCCGCCGCCGCGCTCGCCGCCGCGAGCGAAGCTGTGTCCACCGCCCGCCGCGCGCTGTCCGACACCGACGAGCGCCGCCGCGCGGCGCTGCGCGGCGCCGACCAGGCGCAGGCCGCGCTAGACCGGCACCGCGATGCCGCGAGCCTGTTCGACCGCCGCCGCGCCGACCTCGCCGCCGCCGCCGCCGAAGCCGGCAAGGAGCTCGCGGCGCGCGAAGCGGCGCTCGCCGCGCTGCCCGACGATACGATCGCCCGCGCCGCGCTCGACGCGCAGGACGCCGCCGCCGAGCGCGCCCGCGCCGACTCCAATGCAGCGCGGGACGCGCTCGCCGCGCACGACCGCGCTTTTGCTGCATTGAGCGAGCGTCAGGCGGTCGTCGCCGCCGAGATCAAGAGCTGGAAGGCGCGCGCGGGCGAGGCGGCGCGGCGCGTCACCGAAATGGACAAGCGCGCCGAAGCACTCGCCGCCGAAGCCGCCAGGCTCGCCGACCTTCCCGAAAAGCTCGCCGCCCAGCGCGCCGAAGCCGAAGCGAGGCAGGCGGCGCTGCGCGACAAGGTCGCCGAGGCCGAAGCGCAAGAGCGCGACGCCGAAGCCGCGCTGCGCGAGGCCGAGGCCGCGCTCACCACCGTGCGCGAAACGCTCGCCACCGCGCGCGAGACCCGCGCCGGCGCGGCCGCGCGCTCCGAAAATGCCGAACTGCGCCGCGTCGAGATGGGGCGGCTGTCGGGCGAGCGCTTCGAATGCCCGCCGCCCCTGCTGCCGCAGAAGATCGGTTTCGAGAGCGACCAAATCCGCGACGCCGGCGCCGAATCGGCCGAGCATGACCGGCTGATCGTCGACCGCGAGCGGCTCGGCCCGGTCAATCTGGTCGCCGCCGACGAGCTCGCCGAGCTCGATATCGAGCGCGAGAAGAGCGCCGCCGAGATCGAGGAGCTGACGCAGGCGGTCCATCGCCTGCGCGGGTCGATCGGCAATCTCAACCGCGAGGGCCGCGTCCGCCTGCTCGCCGCTTTCGAGACGGTGAACACCCATTTCCAGCGCCTCTTCACCACGCTGTTCAACGGCGGTCAGGCGCATCTCGAACTCGTCGATTCGGACGATCCGCTCGAGGCGGGGCTGGAGATCATGGCGCAGCCGCCGGGCAAGCGCCTCGGCACGCTGACCCTGCTGTCGGGCGGCGAACAGGCGCTGACCGCGATCGCGCTGATCTTCGGCCTGTTCCTCACCAACCCGGCGCCGATCTGCGTCCTCGACGAGGTCGATGCGCCGCTCGACGACGCCAATATCGAGCGTTTCTGCGACCTGCTCGACCGGATGACGCGCGAGACGAACACCCGCTATCTGATCGTCACCCACAATGCGGTGACGATGGCGCGCATGCACCGCCTGTTCGGCGTGACGATGATCGAAAAGGGGGT
>CALMYE010000221.1 GCA_937873425.1 uncultured Sphingopyxis sp.
CGAGCGCGCGGTGAAGCCCGGCATGCGCGTGCTCGACATCGGCGCGGGGACCGGGTTGCTGGCGATGATCGCGGCGCGGGCCGGCGCGGGGCAGGTGTTCACCTGCGAGCAGAACCCCGCCATCGCCGACGCCGCCGAAGACATCATCGCCCGCAACGGCCATGCCGGCCGCGTGCGGGTGCTGCGCAAACATTCCACGGACATCGACCCGGAAGGCGATCTGGGCGGACCCGTCGACCTGCTGGTTTCGGAAATCCTGGCCTCCGACCTGCTGATGGAAGGCGTGTTGCGGACCATCGCCGACGCCGCCCGACGCCTGCTGAAACCGGGCGGCATCATCATTCCGGGCGCGGGCGAGGTCCGGGTGGCGCTCGCCTGCTGGGGAGGGCTGCCGGGGAAGCTGATAGGGGAGGCGCTGGGCTTCGATCTCAGCGCCTTCAACCGGCTGGTCGCCGTTCCGCACCGCCTGTCGATCGGCGACCGGATGCTGGCGGTGACGAGCGCGCCGGTCTCGCTCTTCGCCTTCGACTTCACCCGTTCGGATATCTATCGGGGCGGCAAAGCGCAGCACGAACTCGAAGCGACCGGCCCCGCCAACGGCATCGTCCAGTGGATACGCGTGCAGCTCGATCCGGCCGTCGTCTACGAGAACGCGCCCTGCCACGGCGCCAGCTCCGCTTGGTTCGCCGCCTTCTACCCGCTCGATCGCCCGGTGGAGACGGGACAGACGGTGACGGTTTCGGGCAAATATACCAGGGACGCCGTGTTGCTGTGGAGCGAGACGTTCGGGGAAGACGCCGCCGACGCATGATGAGGGCGTCGGGCAGCGGACGATAATATTTGTTCGCCTCCGGGCGATGCTTTACTGCGGCGCCACGGCGGTCGTCCCCTATTTCCGTTCCTTTTTCGGCCATGTCCGTCCGACGATCGGGCATGGGCTGCCGCTGGTGGGCGCTGACGGGCTCGAACCGCCGACCCTCTCGGTGTAAACGAGATGCTCTACCAACTGAGCTAAGCGCCCCACGGGGAAGCGGGCCCCTGCCACAGCTTCATCCTGCTGGCAAGCCGGGCGGCTATTCCTCCAGCGCCTCGAAATAGCGCGCCATCGCGTCATATGCGCCTTCGGCCAGCGCGAGGAAGATGCGGCGGCCGTCGCTGGGGTCGGCTTCGCGCAGGAAGAGGCCGGCGTCGGTCATCGTCTTGATCCAGCGCAGCGCGGTGGTCGCGGGGACGGCGGCGGCGATGCACAGGCTCGACACCGACACCGGCTGGCGCTCGAGCCGCGCGGCATAGAGGTCGAGCAGCATGTCCCACGCCGGATCGGCGAACAGGTCGGCGGGGAAATATTGCTCGCGCATCCGCCGCTGGCGCAGCATCCGGCGCACCGCCTTCGCGCGCTGGCGCTGGACCATGCGCTCCTCCGGCCCGAAGCTGCGCGGGATCGCGGCATAGTCGCGCACCGGCGAATGCAGCGCGCCGCCATGATCCTCCGCATCCTCGCCGCGCGGCGCGAAACCTCCGGGCGGCGTGCCGGGCAGCCCGCGCCGCCCCGCCAGTTCGCCGAGCAGGCGCGAAATGCGCGCGACCTCGTCCTGCAGGCGGTCGATCCGCTCCATCGCCTCGTCGCGCGCGACGTCGTGGACCAGCGCGCCCGCCGAGCGCGACGCGGCGGCCAGCGCGGCGAGCCGGTCGGCCGCATCGGCATCGACCAGCCATTCGATGCGCACCGACGCCGGCACCATCGCCGCGATGCGGTCAAGCGCGGTGAGCGGCGTTTCGCACACCAGGGCGCATTCCATTTCGGCCGCCGCATCGAAGATCGCGGCGAGCGTCTCCTCCTCGATCGTCTCCGCCGCCGCGACCCAGAGGATGTCGGACAGCGTCATCTGTCGCAGATGGCTGGCCGCCTGCCCGGCGGGAACATGCTCGACGATCCGCACCGATCCCGCGCGTTTCAAGTCGGCGGCGATGCCGCGCGGCCCCAGGAACAGGATCGACGCCGGGACGCGGGCGCCCGCCTCATCGGCCCAGCCGGATTCCTCGTCAGCGACCGGCGACGGAAAGGCCGTGGCTCTCGGCTCCGTCCATGTCATCGGTTCCATTCCGCCCCCTTCCCTCGCGCCGCTCCACCCTGGCGTAACTATGCCGCCGCAATGGTGATATTCACCTTTTGTTCATTCGCATTTGCCGCCGATCCGGACCCATGCGCCGCCGCAGCGTGCATCCGCACCGAATTGTCGATGAGGATTGGTCCATTTTGGACATGTTTTGTTCTCATCGTCAATCCCCTTTCGCGCTTGCCTCGACGCCGGCTGCGCGCCACTCCGGCCCGCATGACGCGCCGCCCGTCCCTTTCGAGCCGCCTGCGCTGGCGCCGCCGGCTGCGGTCCTTCGCCGCGCTGGCGCTGCTGGCCGCGATGGCGCTCGCCGTCTGGCTGTCGCTGCCGGCGCCCGTCGCGACACTGCCGCTGGTCGAGGTGATCGACGGCGACAGCCTGCGCGTGCGGCGCGACGGCGCGGCGCTGACCGTCCGCCTCGCCGGGCTCGACGCGGTCGAATATCGGCAGGATTGTGCCCATGCCGACGGCCGCCGCTGGCCGTGCGGGCGCGAGGCGCGCGCGGCACTGGAAAAGCTCGCCGGGCGCGGGCCGCTGCATTGCGCGCTGCAGGCGCGCGACCGCTACGGCCGCACGCTCGCCACCTGCCGCACCCGGCCCTTTCCCGAAGGCCATGACCTCGGCGCCGAGATGGTCCGGCAGGGCTGGGCGGTGGCAGCAGGCGACGCCTATCCGGTCGAGGACGGCGAGGCGCGGGCGAAACGGCGCGGCATCTGGCAGGGCGCCTTCATACCCCCGGCCGACTGGCGCGCGGCGCACACGCGGCCGGGGGGAGCGGATGGCAAGGCGGACGATTAAAGCATCGTGCGCGAAATCTGAACCGCCTCCCCGAGCGAAGACGAGGGGCCATGCCGAGCGAAGTCGAGGCAGCGACGCCCAAGGTTCTCGCTTCGCTCGAACACGCCCCTCGTCTTCGCTCGGGGAAGCGGAATGATTCAAATTTCGCGCAATTTGCTCTAACGACGCTCCGCCCTTCCCCCGCCGCATTGGCGGGGACTCCGCTTTGCGCGACGCGCTTTTGCGGCTAGGGCGGGCGGATGAACTGCCTGTTTCCTGTGATGATCGGCGGCGCGCTCGGCGCCGGCGCGCGGCACCTTGTCGGCGCGGCGATGCTCGCGCGGCTGGGGCCGGGCTTTCCTTGGTGGACGCTGTCGATCAATATCGTCGGCAGCCTGCTGATGGGCCTCCTGATCGGCTGGCTCGCGCGCAGTGAGGGCGGCGGCGAGATGGCGCGGCTGTTCGTCGGCGTCGGCCTGCTCGGCGGCTTCACTACCTTCTCCGCCTTCAGCATGGAATTCTGGCTGCTCTTCGAGCGCGGCCAGACGGCGCAGGCCGCCGCCTATGTCCTCGCCTCGGTCGTCGGCGCGATCCTCGCCTGCGGGCTCGGCCTGCTCGTCATGCGGCAGGTGCCGGCATGAGAAAGGATGGCGCCACCGTCGCCGAAGAGGACGACGGCATCCGCCTCGACCGCTGGTTCAAGCGGCACCGGCCGGGAACGCCGCATGCGCTGATCGCGCGCTGGGCGCGGTCGGGCGAGTTGACGGTGGATGGGAAGAAAGCGGACGTGTCGGACCGCATCGAAACCGGACAGACGATCGCCATGCCGGTGCCGCCGGTCGACGCGGTCGCGCGTCCGGCGCGCAAGGATCGGCCGCTGACCGACGCCGATATCGCGCTGGCCGAATCGATGGTGATCCACCGCGATGCGAGCGCGCTGGTGCTCGACAAGCCGCCGGGGCTCGCGACGCAGGGCGGGACGAAGACCGAAAGCCATGTCGACGGGCTGCTCGACGCGCTGAAGTTCGACGGCCCGGTGCGGCCGAAGCTCGTCCACCGGCTCGACAAGGACACGTCGGGCGCCTTGCTGATCGCGCGGACGCCGCGCGCCGCGGCCTGGTTCGCCAAGGCCTTTTCCAACCGCAGCGCGCGCAAGACCTATTGGGCGATCGTCGTCGGCGTGCCCGACATCGCGCAAGGCGAGATCGACCTGCCGCTCGCCAAACAGCCGGGGTCGGGCGGCGAGAAGATGCACGTCCACGACAGCGGCCTGCCGTCAAAGACGCGCTATCGCATCATCGAACGCGCCGGGAACCGCGCGGCATGGGTCGAGCTTCAGCCGCTGACCGGGCGCACGCATCAACTGCGCGTCCATATGGCGGCGATCGGCCATCCGATCGTCGGCGACGGCAAATATGGCGGCAAGGGCGCCTTCCTGACCGGCACGATCAGCCGGAAACTGCACCTGCACAGCCGCCGCCTGCGCATCGACCATCCCGACGGCGGCGCGCTCGACGTGTCGGCGCCGGTGCCCGAGCATTTCGCCGCGAGCCTCGACGCGCTCGGGTTCGACCCGCTGCTCGGCGACGTGCTGGCCGAAGAGGCGCCCCGGCCCTCGCCCAGGGCGGTGCAGAAGACCAAGGCCAAGGCGCACGCCAAGCAGGTCCGCAAGGCGCGGCGAGGCGAGCGGCGCGGCCGGGCCGAGGCGAAAGCCCAGCCAGCCGGCAAGCCGCCCGCGAAGCGCGGCCCGGCCAAGCCGGGTGGCCGGAAGCCCGCGCCCAGGAAACCGCGCTGATGCACCCCGATCCCGCCTTCCGGCCGCAGGACGACGGCCTCGCCGCGCTGCTGGTGCGCGAGATCGGCTTTGCCGCCATCTTCGCCGGGACGCCCGACGGGCCGCGCGTCGCGCATGCGCCGGTCGTGCTGAGCGACGATGCGGAGACGCTGCGTTTCCACCTGTCGCGCGGCAACGGGCTGACGAAGCATCTCGACGGGGCGACCGCGCTCGCGGTGGTGCAGGGGCCCGACGCCTATGTCAGCCCCGGCTGGTATGAAGCGCCCGATCAGGTCGGGACGTGGAACTATGTCGCGGTCGAGATGGAGGGCGCCCTGCGCCGGCTGGACGATGCCGAACTGGTCGCGCAGCTCGACGCGCTGTCGGCGCTGCACGAGGCGCGGATCGGCGCCGACCCGCCGTGGACGCGCGCCAAGATGAACCCGGCGCTGTTCGGCCGGATGACCGGCGCGATCACCGGCTTCGAGATGCGCATCGCGGCGTGGCGCCCGACGATCAAGCTGTCGCAGAACAAGCCCGCTGCCGAGCGCGAGCGGGTGGCGGCGGGGGTCGCGGCGACCGGCCACGGCGCGCTCGCGCAGTTGATGCGCCACCTCGGCGGCGATAGGGAGGGCGCATGACGACCCCAGCCGACGACGCCCTCGCGAAGAAACGCTTTCTCGCCCTCGCGCTGATGCGGATCGTCGGCGCGCTGCTCGTCCTCGCCGGTTTCGTGCTGATCCGCGGCGGTTTCGAGCTGGCGGGCCAGCCGATGGACCGCTGGATCGGCGTCGCGGCGGTGCTGATCGGCGCCTTCGACTTCGCGGTGATGCCGCTGCTGCTCGCGCGCCGCTGGCGGTCACCCAAGGATCTGTGAAACGCTTCTGGAAACAGGCCGCCGCCATCGAAACGGACGGCGGCTGGGGCATCGCGCTCGACGGCCGCGCCGTTCATACGCCCCGGCGCGCGGCGCTCGTGGTGGCGAGCGAAGAGCTGGCGCATGCGATTGCCGGCGAATGGCAGGCCGTCGGCGAGACGCTGGACCCCGCTGCGATGCCGATGACGGGGCTCGCCAATGCCGCGCTCGATCTCGCCGCGCCCGACCTCGCGGCCTTCGCCGAACCGGTTGCCGCCTATGCGGAAAGCGAGCTTTTCTGCTATCGCGAGGATCGCGACGACGCCTTGCTCGCCGAACAGGCGGCGACGTGGAATCCGCTGCTCGCCTGGGCCGAGGGGCGTTACGGGATCGAGTTTGCGATCACCCGGGGGATCGTCCCCATCGACCAGCCGCCCGCGACCGTGGCGGCGCTGCGCGAGGCGGTGGCGGCGCTCGGCCCGTGGCGCGTGACCGCGCTGACCCCGCTCGTCACCATCGGCGGTTCGCTCGTCGCGGGGCTGGCGCTGATCGAGCGCGCCTTCGACGCCGACGCGCTGTGGCAGGCGGTGAGCCTCGACGAACTTTATCAGGAACGCCGCTGGGGCGCCGATGGCGAAGCGCAAAAGGCCCGCGCGCGCAAGGAGGCCGAGTGGCACAATGCGGCGCGGTTCCTCCGGCTGCTCTAACCCGCCCAATCCTCCAGCAGATGCCGCGCGATCGCGAGCGGCGGAGGCGCCACGAACGGCGCGTCCATGTCGCCCGCGAGCGCCGCGCGCACTCCGGCACGATCGACCCACATCGCGGCCTCGATCTCGGTCTCGTCGAGCGTGAGCTCCGCGCCCGTCGCCATCGCGCGGCAGCCGATCATCAGCGACGAAGGAAAGGGCCAGGGCTGGCTCGCGACGTAGGAAACCTCCGACACGCGGATGCCCGCCTCCTCGAACAGCTCGCGCGCGACCGCCTCCTCCAGCGATTCGCCGGGCTCGACGAAACCGGCGAGTGCCGAGAAGAAGCCCGGCGGGAACTGCCGCTGGCGGCCGACGAGCACCCGCCCTTCATATTCGGCGAGCATGATCGCCACCGGATCGACGCGCGGGAAATGCTCGGCGCGGCAGGCGCCGCAGCGGCGCCCCCAGCCGGCGCGGAACAGTTCGGTCGGCGCGCCGCAGCTGGCGCAGAAACGGTGTCGCGCGTGCCAGTCGACCAGGCTGCGCGCGCCGCCGTAGAGCGCGAGCTCCTGCTCGGACAGCAGGGGAAGCAACCGCATCACCGTGCGCGAACGCGCATCGATGCGCTCGGCGGGATGCGGCTCGCGCGCGAAATAGGGAATGTCGCGCTCGTCGCGGCCGAGCAGCAGCAGCGCGCGGTCGTCGTCGGGATCGAGCGGTTCCCAGCGCAGCCCGCCACCGTCGCCCGGCACGAAATCCACGCCGTCGAGCGCGAGGCAGCGCGCGCGCGGATCGGCGGCGGCGGCGGCGAAGGCCTCCGGGTCGGCGCGCAACTGGTCGGCGCGGTCGAGCCACGCGCCGGTGAAGCCCAGCGGGCCGGGCATCAAACGGCGACGTCCTTGAAGAAGGTTTCGCCGAACTTGCCCTGGAACGGCACCGCGTCGGGCGGCATGATCTGCGTATAGCCCGCGGCGCGATAACCGCGCTTCCGGTCGACGAAGCCGATCGTTCCCGCCGCGCCCGCCCAGCCGAAAATCCCCTCGCCGGTCGGCGAGCCCGGCAGCGAGACGCGCCCGCCGGCGCCGAACCCCTCGCCGTCGATGAAGGTCCCCTTGCGGTCGACGGCGTCGTCGATCAGGTTCGACATGGCGAGACGCGCGGTCTCGGGCCGCAGGATGCGCACCCCGCCCGTCTCGCCCTCGCCCAGCAGCATCGCGAGGAAGCGGTCATAGTCGCGCGCGCTCGACACGAGGCCGCCGCCGCCGAACGGATAGGGCGGCCGGTCGAGATAGATCGAGCTGGCCGCGGGGTCGAAGGGGATCAGCGCGCCGCCGAAGGGCGCGTAATTGCTGGTGAAGCGCCCGACCTCGCCCTTCGGCACCTGGAACCATGTGCTCGCCATGCCGAGCGGGTCGAACAATCGCGCCTTCAGGAACGCGTCGAAGCTCTGTCCCGACGCCACCTCGATCACCCGGCCGAGCAGGTCGAGACTGATCGAATAGCTCCACTTCGTCCCCGGCTCATAAATGAGCGGCAGCGCCGCAAGCCGGTCGGCCATGGCCGCGAGGCTCGGCGCGGCGGTAACCGGCGCCAGCCCCGGAATCGGCAGGCGGCTCGCCTGCCCGCCGACGATGCCCGCATCGTCATAGGCCTTCTTGATCGGCCCTTTCTGGATGATGTTGTAGCCGAGCCCGGCGGTGTGGGTCAGCAGATGCCGCACGGTGATCGCCGTCTTCGCCGGACGCACGTCGGCGAGCACGCCGTCGGGCGTGTTCTGCACCTGCATCTTCGCGAAGGCGGGAATGAAGTCGGCGATCGGCTGGTCGAGCGTCATCCGCCCATCGTCGATCAGGATCATCGCGGCGATGCCGGTCACCGGCTTGGTCATCGAATAGAGGCGCCACAACGTATCGGGCCCAACCGGCACGCCGCCGTCGAGCGACTGCACCCCGGCGCCGAGGAAGGTCGCCGCCGCCTGCCCCTTGCCGATGGCGGCGAGCGCGCCCGCCAGCTCGCGGCGATCGACGAATCCTTCGATGAAGGCCTGCGTCGCGGGATAGGGTCCGGACCCGGCGTCTTTCCACGCCCAAGCCGCGCGCGGCAGCAGCGCGGTGGAGCCGCCGAGCGCCAGACCCCCGAGCAGCGCCCGGCGCGTCACCATCATGTTCATGCGTCTCTCTCCCGCATCCTGTCCGTCAGCTTGCGATAGAGCGTCGGCAGCCCCGCCGCGTCAAGCGCCGAAAGCGGCCACCATTCCCCTTCCCCTGCGGCATC
>CALMYE010000222.1 GCA_937873425.1 uncultured Sphingopyxis sp.
GTCCAGCGCGGCGCCGATGTCGATCCCGCATGGCTGACCGGCATCGGCACGCTGGGCATCACCGCGGGCGCGAGCGCGCCCGAGACGCTGGTGCGCGAGGTGATCGACGCGGTCGCGGCGCACCGGCGGATCGACGAGGAAGTCGTCGTCACCGCCGAGGAGCATATGATCTTCAAGCTGCCGCGCGGCCTCGAACCGGCGGCGGCCTGACCGCGCATGGCCGTCTATACCGACGTCGATCCCGACGACCTCGCCGCGCTCGTCGCCCGCTACGACATCGGCACGGTCCGGTCGTGCAAGGGCATCGCGGAGGGGGTCGAGAACAGCAATTTCCTGCTGGAGACGAGCGAAGGGCGCTTCATCCTGACGCTCTACGAAAAGCGCGTCAGCGAGGGCGACCTGCCCTTCTTCGTCGATCTGCTCGCGCATCTGGCGGCGAGCAACTGTCCCGTCCCGGCGATGATCCGCGACCGCGAAGGGACCGCTATCCAACGGATTTCGGGGCGCGCGGCTTGCATCATTCAGTTCCTGCCGGGCATCTCGCTGACCAAGCCCACGCCGGGCCAGTGCCGCGCGGCGGGGGCAGCGCTCGGTGCGATGCACCGAGCGCTGGCGGACTATGCGGGCGAGCGCGAGAACAGCATGGGGCAGCGCCACTGGCGCGCGATCGCCGAAGCGACCGGCGACCTCGACGCGGTGCGGCCGGGACTGGCGGCGGTCGTCGCGGAGGAACTCGATTATCTCGACGCGCACTGGCCCACGGAGCTGCCCGCGCATGTCGTCCATGCCGACCTGTTTCCCGACAATGTGCTGATGCTGGGCGAGACGGTGACCGGCCTGATCGACTTCTATTTCGCCGCAACCGATTTCCGCGCCTATGACGTCGCGGTCACCCATGCGAGCTGGACCTTTTCGGCCGACGGCACGCACTGCGACGCCGAGCGGGCGAAGGCGCTGATGGCGGGCTATGCCAGCGAAGTCGCGCTGTCGGACGCGGAGCGGGCCGCGCTGCCGCTGCTCGCGCGCGGGGCGTCGCTGCGCTTCCTGCTGACCCGCGCGCACGACTGGGTGCATACGCCCGCCGACGCGCTGGTGACGCGCAAGGACCCCTCGCCCTTCCTCGAACGGCTGCGACGCTATCGGGCCGCCGACGCCGCCGGCCTGTTCGCCGCCGCATGACCGGCGAGCACATGGTCATCGTCGCCACCGACGGCGCGTGCAAGGGCAATCCCGGCCCCGGCGGCTGGGGCGCGGTGCTGCGCTGGGGCGATGTCGTGAAGACGCTGTCGGGCGGCGAGAAGGACACCACCAACAACCGCATGGAATTGATGGCGGCGATCGAGGCGCTGGCGGCGCTGAAACGGCGGTGCAGGGTCGAGCTGTCGACCGACAGCGTCTATGTCCGCGACGGCATCACAAAGTGGATCTTCGGCTGGCAGAAGAACGGCTGGAAGACCGCGGCGAAGAAACCGGTCGCCAACGCCGACCTGTGGCAGCGGCTGGTGAAGGAAGCCGCGCGGCACGACATCGAATGGCTGTGGGTCAAGGGCCACGCCGGGCATGGCGACAATGAACTGGCGGACCAGCTCGCCAGCGATGCCGCGCTGGAGGTGGCGCGGGCGCGTTGAACGCCCGCGCCCGAATTCTCACTCGGCCTCGCGCGTTTCGGCGCCCGGACCGTTCTTCTTGATCGATTCGATGGCGTTCACCGCCGACGCCTTGCTGCTGTAGCCCTCCG
>CALMYE010000223.1 GCA_937873425.1 uncultured Sphingopyxis sp.
GGCTATCAGCACCCCGCAGCAGCTTCCCGCAAGGCGGCCTTCAGGACACGGTTACCTGCAATCGCGCGATCAACATTCTCAGCGTCAGTTTTCGGCATCCGGCGGGCGGCGAGCATTTCCTCTTCGTAGAACGCGCCAGACTCGCACACCACAAGACGACCCCATTCGCCGATCACATTGCCTGGCTCGTTGTCACGCATAAAGTCATCGGCACCGAGCCAGTCGTCGGCCTCAACTCGCCAAGTGTCTCTAGGTAGCGCAGGCCATCTGAGGTCGATGGGTCGAGAAGAATATACACTGTGAGGTGGAAGAACTGGAGCGCCGGCTAGGCGATGAAGAAGAAGGTCCACCTGCATCTCTGTCAGCTTTGATGCTCGCCAGAATTCCCCGATGACCACGTGCAATGCACGCAAGCAAATACCGATGTGAGGTCGAACAAAGGGCAATAGTAGCCCCAGCGGTTCCACCTCCCTCCGAAGGCGCTCCGCCGCCTTGGCGCCATACGCCGCCACGCCGCCCCAGCCGGATATCAATTGCGCAACGCGACGGCGAATGTTGGAAATCGGCACTCCAGAAAAATCTGATATGCTGTCTACCCAGCTTTCGAAGCCTTCCGTCCAGGCCGCAGGATCATCGATCACTGGCCCAAGAGACTCTTCATCTCGAAGAGACCGGCCTACCGTCTTGTCCATCGGTGGAATTTCAAGGGAGTATATGGCCGGTAACTCGGCCCCCGAAATTTGCGCCGTACCGCCCCACACATCACTCAGTATTTCACCAATTGCCGCCACGCATGCGTCTTCATGCTCGACTAGGTCGTACATTCGGTTCTTGAATGCGTCAGCAACTCCTTCTCCGTCACGCGCCTCAAACAGGATTCTCGCGCCTAGCAAGGTTTCAGGGGCATCTCCGTCGAGCAAGGCCCCGCAGGCGCGAATGAACGGCTCGGACGCCTTGGCGCGGCTTAAGTCGAGTAAGCCCTCCGTGGCCTGCTCACGCGGATCTGTGACGCCCAAATTTGCTGCATCGACAAATAGCCGGGCCAATAGGTCGACATCGTCGTGGGAGGCACCGTTGCCTAACGGTACAGGAGGAATCTTCTGATAATCGCGATAGCTCTCAATCTGGTCCGCCAGTCGATCCCATAAAGCCGGCCAATCAATGTCTTGGTAGAGAAGCGGAAGAATCTCTTCGAGTCCCCAAAGCGCCGAACCGGTGCCGTGGCCTCCGGCGGAGAGATCGCGCACAAAATCGTTGCGTGCTTGCTCGTGCGCGTTCTCGAGTTCAAGAAGGTGACGGGCTTTGTGATATTCAAGCAGCCCCCGGTCGGACCAACCGCCCCAACCATCACGACCTTCTGTGCCGGCAAAAAGCAAGGTCTCCGCGTAGTCTCCCCGACCAGCTGCGACCGCCGCCAAAGCCACCGCGATTTTTACCGGCCTATCATTCACAAGTTTGGGGTTTTTGGCTGCGAACTCTTCGACGGCGCACCACGGCTGTTCAGCCAAGATTCTTGCGATACGCTTTCCAAGCCGACTGTTTACGAAATCGCCGTAATGCGTGCTGGTCTGGGCTTCTCGGCGCTCACGCTCAACCGCTACCGCGCTCCCGATATCTTCGAAAGTTTTCAGCCCAAAATAGTCAGGCAACGCATCGTCGTCATACGCGGGTTCGGCATTCCATCTCGCGACCGCGTCCGAAACACGCGACGAAATCACTGCACGATCGGCAAGCGCGTCGCGAAATACCTGTAAAAGTCTAGGCCGCTGCGACGGCTTAGCGCCAGTTTCGATGCCCGCAACGATGATGCGCTCGATCTCGGAAAGGTCGTCAGCCGAGGATGCGCTCGCTAGGTCACGCAAAAATTGACCTGTCCGAGTTATGCTGTTGTATCCCTCGCTGTAGTATGGCGCGCATAAATTCGTCCAAGCGATAGCAAGCGGGATCGCAAGGTCAGGGCGTCGTCGCAATATCCCTCTTGCCACCGCATCGACAAGGCCATCCCAGTTCCAAATCCCAGAAGATTTTGCCCAGTCGAACGCATCCCAGGCCTGCGCCGCACCGCATGAAGTTGCCTCGACCAGCACGGCCTTCGAGATACGCCACGCTTGATCGTGCGCGTCACTGTTGTCGACGCCAGCAATCAGTCGAAGCATCATGAAAGAGCGCTCAGCCGCGCGAGTTGGGTCTGCTTGATTTGCAGCTACGAGAACGTCAGCCCAGAGATGATATTGCCCATCCTTCTTTGCTGCGAGATATGCTCCAAGGGACATCTCACGCATCTCATGCAGTAGCTCCTTCGCGCGGGTGGAGAAGCCGATTTTCCCAAACGCGATGGAAAGCTCAGAGAGTTGATCAATTGCCTCGTGTGGCGAGCGCGATTGATCAACATCGCGGCGGGCAGCTTCGAGACGCGCTACAGCC
Organism: uncultured Sphingopyxis sp.; assembly: GCA_937873425.1. Taxonomy (GTDB): domain Bacteria; phylum Pseudomonadota; class Alphaproteobacteria; order Sphingomonadales; family Sphingomonadaceae; genus Sphingopyxis. Next base: position 2,425 of record CALMYE010000223.1, read on the forward strand.
GAGCCAGCGTCACCGTCAAACTCAAACATCGTCTCGGTAAATTTGCGCAAAATCGCTAACGAGGCCCTGAAGGCACAGACTGGTAACTTCAAACATGCCTCGAATTCGACCTCGAAATCGGGCGCTGAGTCCGGCGCAAGCCGAACAACTTCGCATATCGCATCGAAAAGCGGCTTGTCTGCGTGTCTAACCCGATATTCGAGAAGTACATCGTCGGCTCGGCCAGGGACTGCTCCAGCGATAAAATTCAAGGAGTCTTTAATCTGCTTTGAAATCGCAGACGGCTGCAAGCAATGCGCTGCCCTCAGTCCGCCTATCATCGCTCCCAATCGAACGGCATGGTTCTGTATGCCGCGGAACAGAAATTCACTCGGCAATTCCGGCTTGGGATTTGGCTTACCAAGCCTCGCGGATAGCGTGCAAAACTCGACCAAATATCGAACCGCATCCTCAACATCGTCCGATCGATGCTCAAGATTGCAGAGATTAGGTATTGAGGCCTTAGCAAATAGGCGCGTCGCGAGTTGTGGATCACCGCCAGCGAGCGCAAGACGCGCTGCGTGAACATGCCAAGAGCCGTGCAGCGCCTCAACTTCATTGCAGGCTTCATAGGCGATCAGACAATCTCTGGCCTCCGCAGCTTGAGAGATTGCAAGCTTCGTCTCGGCACTCTCCAAATGTAGTAGCGCCCAATTGTTCTCGTCGATTCCATGTTGTAGCGAGACGGCTGCCACCGAGCTTTTTGGATCATGCCGTAAAATCGACCGCGCCAGCGCAAACCTAAGCTTCGCAAAATAACTGCGCGGAGTATAGCCATAGAAGGACTCCTTGTCCTCATCCTTCCCCTCCGGTCTACGAATGCGGCGCTCAATCTGTTCGTCATCTAGAAGAACGACGGCATAGTCAGCCCAAGTTTCGAGCAGATCCTCTTTCCCCGATCTGTATCCGTCGTCGAACCATTTCCAAGGGTTTTCGTCGTCAAATAGGATTCGAGCGCGATCCGGTTGGCCGTCGTCGAGCAGTGCTTGGATGACAAGCCACTCATCCCCCGCGCTGTGACTTTCGTCTAGTTGAGCCTCCGCGATATCCAGATCGCCGGTGGAAATTTGGGCTGCCACTAGGTTCTGCGCGGTGGCGAGAGCGTCCTGCCTTCGCCAAACTTCGTCTTTCGCCAGCATCAGGTCGAAGAGCTGCTCTGCGCGGTGGCCAGGCCCAAGACAGGCAAAGGCGTCTCGAATATCATTGCTGACCTCGTAACTTCGCCTTCCGTCGATGAACTGACGGATGAAATATTTCCTGTTTGCAATCGCAGCTGCCTCCGCCCGATCACCGGCCAAAAAGCGATATCGGAACTCAAGCCAACGCTGTGTGCTGTCAGCGGAAGCCGCTTTGGAGAGCTCAGCTAAGCGGCGATAGAGAGAGGATTCCGAAAAATCGGGATCGGGACGCCCGTAAAGTTCAATCTTCTGTTGCCGGAGAAACAGACGAAAGCTGTTGTGGAAAACCTGCCAACCACGCCCGGCATGATCGATTAAATGGTGGGCGATCTTATAGGCGTTATTTACGGCCTCCCGCGATAGGCATTGGGCGAGCAATTCGGGCTCGATGCGCCCTTCTGCGAAGCTCAGTGTAAACAGTACCTTTGATACCTCAACGTCGGCTTCCTCGGCTTCACGCCATGCTGCGCGATAGACCTTCTCCAAATCTCCATCATATTCGAAGCCGCCCGTAAGGAGCACGCGTCGCTCTTGCTCTTCAGCGTTTTGCAGCTTCCCGAGAAGATACTGTGTCACCAAGGGGTGGCCAAGGCTAACAGAAAATACCTCAGCGGGGTCCACGGCGCCTTTAAGGCCCACAGAGGCAATCATATCGCCGACTACTGCTTCTGTTAGTGGCGCGATTTCGATCCTACGGCCGTCTAGCGAGGCTTGGTCCCTCACTTCTCGCGGTATATCGGCTAGATCAATGCGCTGGCTACCAAGGATGAATATCACCCCGTCCGGCACACTTTGAGGAAGCGGCAGCGCACGAAGAAAGCTAGCCTCTGGCTTCTCTTCGCGCGGGACGTGATCAAGCCCGTCCACCACGATGATTGTCAGTTCCCCGTCTGATGAATACCGCTTCGTGGCTTGCGCTAATAGCTTTTCAAATGTCTCGCGACGCTGCTCGGAGGTATCATCTTTTGCCCGACCGGTCTGAAGGCCCAAACCGATAAGCTGACTATTAAGATCGGCGAGAAAATTCGCTGCCTCACCGCGCCCCTGCTGTTGCGCTGCCCCCGGTACAAAGGCCAAGTAACGCACGACGTTTCGACCTGGACCGGAACGCACGAAACGCTCTAGCAATGTCGATTTGCCTGCGCCCGGAGGGCCAAGAAGGCAGAGATATCCTGACGAACAGGTCACTAAAGCCTTTTCAAGTTCGGCCTCGCTTTTCTCGTTGCTCTGAACATGGGCACCCAACGGAAAGCGGTGTTCGAAACGCTGCTGGAAGCGGTCGGGCCAACCTAACTCATCCAGAAGCTCTCTGCGGGACCATCGCGTCTTACCGTCATCACGACCGACAAGGTCGCCAATCGCACGCGCTAGTTCTGTGATTTGGGACTTAGTGGCGGCGTCAAGCGCCGGATTGAAATCAATGGTCGAAGCTGCTCCGAAAACGACGTCCAATCGCGAGAAGAAACGCTCAAAATCCTTCTCTGAGAGTCCGGAGGCCTGGAAAAGCTCGGCAATGATCGGTTGCCAAATTCCAGCGCTCCACTCGGTCAACGACCGGTCTGGGTGCAGTTCTTTTTCCCGGAAGAAGTCCGCCGAATCCTGCCCCTTGACACCGAACTGGCCTTTGTCACCGACCGAAGCGATGTGCGACGTGACATATCGGACTCGAACAAATTTTCCCGGAAACTCCGCCTCCAGCTTCATGAATGAGGAAGCGCAATCCGCTATGACATTCCCGGTGCCAAGGAGCAAACCCCGAACGCCCAAGGGCTTGGGCTTGCTGGAAGACTTATACTGATGACCGATAATCTTTCCTGCGATTCCGATCACGAGATCGTCAAACATTCCAGCTTGGTCATCGGCCAGCGCGATGAACGACAGCGTACCTTCCACCAAGGCTTCGTAAGCAAGAATGGCGGAAGCACGATCTTGATATCTTAACCCCTTCCGTGCCGTCCGTTCCCCATATCCCGGTGATCTTTTTTCCATATGGGCAATCTAG
>CALMYE010000224.1 GCA_937873425.1 uncultured Sphingopyxis sp.
TGCACCGGCTTCGGCGCCGCCGCCCACTGGATGCTCTCGCTGCCGCCCATCCGGCGGACGAAGCAGGCCTGTCCGTCGGCGCGCAATTCGCTGCACAGCCGCCGCGCGTCGGCTTCCGAGCGGATGCCATTGACCGTCAGGCGGTGAAAGGTCCGGCCCTTCACCGTCGCGGCGTGGCTCGACGCCGGCAGGCTCGCGAGCTGGCCGTTCTTCCGCTGGAGTTGCCCCCATTTTTCCTTGGCGATGCCGAGCGAATCATAGGCGCCAAGCTGCACCGCCCAGCCCGACGGCTTCTTCGCGTCGAAGGCGGCGATCTGCGGGATGAAGCGCGCGACGAGCGCCCGCGCCTCCTCGGCCAGCGGGAGGGCCAGCTGCGGCTCGCTGCGATAGGGCGTCGCGTCGGCGAGGATCACCGGCGCCGCAGCCGGGGCCGGCAGGTCGGTCACCGGCACCACGCCGTCGGCGCCGCGCTGCGGCATCGGCAGCTCGACCGTGCGGATCGCGGGCGCCGCTTCGACGGGCGGCACCGGGTCGGCGGCGGCGAGCTCGACCGGCGCGGGCGCCGCGGCCATCTGCGTATCGGCGAAATTGGCGAGCGCGAGGCGCACCGGCATGCCGGCGTCGGCCTGCGCCTTGACGCCGATCAGGCTCGCGACGCGCAGCGGCTGGCTACCCTCGCGCGCCAGCGCGTCCCATTCGGCCATGCGCGCGTCGATCTTCGCCGGCGACAGGTCCTGCGCGGCGATGATGCGCGCCTGCGCCCAGCGGCCCGACAGCGCATAGGCGAGCGCCAGATTCTGACGCGTCCGCGCCGTCGCGCCCTCTGCGCGCGCGGCTTCGCCCAGCACATAGATCGCCGAATTGGTGTCGCCCGCCAGCGCGAGCGCGAGCCCCGCGTCGGGCGCGGGCAGCGTGTCGCGGTGCCGGTTGATCAGCGCCAGCGCGTCCGCCGTCTTGCCCTGTGCCAGATTGGCGAGGATCAGCGCGAGCACCGTATTGCCGTCGGCCACGCCCAGTTCCGTCGCCTCCTCCAGCGCGGCGGCGGCGGAGGCGAAGCGCCCGTCGTTCAGATAGGCCTGGCCGAGCAGCGCGCGATACTGGCCGTCGCGCGGGCTCGCCGACACCGCGGCCTCGGCAAGGCCGACCGCGCGGCTGGTCTTGCCCTTTTCGAGCGCGGCGCGCGCCTGGCTGGCCGATTTGACCGCGGTTTCGGGCTTGCCGAGCGCGTTCGACGGCGCGTTCGCCATCTTGCCCATGCTGCACCCGGTGGTCGTCAGGCCGAGCACGAAGCCCGACACCGCCAGTTTCATGATCAGGTTGCGGTTCATCGAAGGTCCCCCTCTTTGTCCGTCAGGCGCGCTTGGCGGGCACGCGGCTCGCCATCGCGTCGATTTCGGGCAGGCCGGCCAGATAGTCGTCGAGCAGTTCGGTCAGGATCACCTGCGACGAGCGGCCGGTCACCGCGCTCGCGAGGCGCAGGCGCAGATGGCGTTCGGCGTCGAGGCGCAGCGTGAAGGCCGATTTGTCGCGGGCGCGCAGCGCACGCGGCGCTTTCGGTTCTGCGGGCCGCGCTTCGACCTTGCGCGCGACGGCGGCGACGCGGTCGCTCAGCGATTCCTGCTGGCGCACGATTTCGGGCACCGGCGGCGGAGCCGCTTCCTCTTCGGCTTCGGTCCATTCGTCGGCGAGCAGCTGGCCGGCGCTGTCCTCGACCGCCTGTTCGGCCTCGACATTATGTTCGGGCACCGATCCGGCGAGCAGCGGCTTCAAATCGACCATATGCGCGGGTTCGCTCGACTGCACCGGATCGACGTCATAGCCCATGTCGTTCCAGCCGAGATCGTCCTGCCCGACATAGCCCAGCGGTGCGGGACCGCTGCCCAGCGGTTGGCGGCGCATGGCAGGCCGCGCGGCGCCCTTGCGGGCGAGCAGGCCGGCGCTCAGCGAAGCGAGGGGTTTGGGTTCGCCCATCACGCCCTCCCTCACTGGCCGGCGATGCGGCGGCCGAAACCGCCGCCCATCGGGCGCACCGCGCCATAGCCGCCACCGTGCGCGGGCATCGGCGCGCTGAACACGGTGCGGCGGAAATTCTTCTCCAGCCGGTCGTTGATATAGGTCCACAGCTGGCGGATCTCCTCGGCCGATCGGCCGTTCGGATCGACCTCCATCACCGTGCGGCCGTCGATCATCGACGCGGCATAGTCGGTGCGGTGGTGCAGCGTGACCGGCGCGACCGTGCCGTGCTGCGACAGCGCGACCGCGGCCTCGCTGGTGATCTTTGCCTTGGGCGTCGCGGCGTTGACGACGAACACCAGCGGCTTGCCCGCGCGCTCGCACAGGTCGACGGTGGCGCCGACGGCGCGCAAATCGTGCGGGCTGGGGCGCGTCGGCACGACGATCAGCTCGGCGACGCCGATGACGCTCTGGATCGCCATGGTGATCGCCGGCGGCGTGTCGATGACGGCGAGCTTGAAGCCCTGCTGGCGCAATATCTCGAGGTCGGAGGCGAGCCGCGCGACCGTGGTCTGCGCAAAGGCCGGAAGGTCGGTTTCGCGCTCGTTCCACCAGTCGGCGAGCGAGCCCTGCGGGTCGATGTCGATCAGCACGACCGGGCCGGCACCGGCGAGCTGCGCCTGCACCGCCAGATGGCCGGACAGGGTTGTCTTGCCCGATCCGCCCTTTTGTGAAGCCAATGCCAAAACGCGCACAGCTGTCCCCCTAGATGGTCACCAATTGGCGCGGGGATGCCATGCGGGGGCCTAAGATTGGGTTAACGATCCCGAAAAGAGGGTGAAGGCTTCGTGGAATGTCGTGGTAAACGGACCGTTAGGACTCATCTGTCCCGTTTCGGGTCGAAATGGCGCTTGCCCGCGCGTCGCTAACGCGCTGTTATCCATTTCTCCCTAGTCGGGGGCGCAAGTCCTTGGAGATTGTCATGCGTTCATTCCGCACCGCCCTGTCGCTGGCCGCCCTGCCGCTGCTGGCCCTGCCCTTGTCGGCGGCGCCGCCCGCCGCCGCGCAGCCGGCGGCGCAGGCCAGCGTCAAGGACGGCGTCGATGCCTGGGAAAAGGGCGATTATCAGCGCGCGGTCGCGACCTGGCGCCCGCTCGCGCTCGCCGGCGATCCCGACGCCCAGTTCAACCTCGGCCAGGCCTACAAGCTCGGCCGCGGTGTCCCCACCGACCTCGCCCAGGCCGAAAACTGGTACAGCCGCGCCGCGCAGCAGGGCCACCTCCAGGCCGAGGACAATCTGGGTCTCGTGCTGTTCACCGCGAACAAACGCACCGAGGCGATGCCCTATATCACCCGCTCGGCGAACCGCGGCGAGCCGCGCGCGCAATATGTCCTCGGCACCGCGCATTTCAACGGCGACCTCGCCGCGCAGGACTGGCCGCGCGCCTATGCGCTGACCAAGCGCGCGAGCGACGCCGGGCTCGGCATCGCCTCGGCGCGCCTCGCCCAGCTCGACCGGCTGATCCCGCTCGACCAGCGCCAGCATGGCCTCGCCTTGATCCCCGAGATGGAAAAGAGCGAACAGCGCGAGCGCCTCGCCGCGGTCAACGCCGCCGCGCCGCCGCCGCCAAGGCCCGCACCGTCGCCGGTCAAGACCGCGAGCCTGCCTGCCTCGGTCCCCGGCACCAGCTACACCCCGCCGCCGGTGATCGCGCCCGCGCCGGTCCCCGCCGACCCGAAAGCAGCGAGCGCCGCCGCGGCCGCCGCCGAGGCAGCCGCAGCCGCCGAAGCCGCGGCGAGCGCGCCACCGCCGGTCCGTTCGGTGCCGCAGCCGATCCCGGCCGCCGACGTGCCACCCTCGACGCCGCCCACCGAACCCGGCACCAGCTACGCCCCGCCCCCGGAAAGCGGCGCCCTGCCTCCGGCCGCCCCGCCGAAGCCGACCCCCGCGCCGGTCGCGCCGCCCAAGCCGCAGCCCGCTCCGGTCCAGGCGGCAGCACGCGCCGCCGACAACTGGCGCGCCCAGCTCGGCGCCTTCTCGCAGGAGGGCAACGCCCGCAATTTGTGGGCGGCGCTCGAACGCAGATATCCGGCGCTTTCCGCAAACCAGCCCTATCTGGTCAAGGCGGGCAACCTCACCCGCCTCCAGGCCGGCAATTTCGCCAGCAAGGCCGACGCCGACAAATTCTGCGC
>CALMYE010000225.1 GCA_937873425.1 uncultured Sphingopyxis sp.
TGAAGGATATTCAGGACGCGGCGAAGCAGGCCGACCGCCTGATCCTCGCCACCGACCCCGACCGCGAGGGCGAGGCGATCAGCTGGCATGTGCAGGAATTGCTGCGCAGCAAGAAGGCGCTGCCGCAGGTCGTCGACCGCGTCACCTTCAACGCGATCACCAAACAGGCCGTCACCGACGCGATGGCGCATCCGCGCGGGCTCGACGACGATCTGATCGACGCCTATCGCGCCCGCCGCGCGCTCGACTATCTGGTCGGCTTCACCCTGTCGCCGGTGTTGTGGCGCAAGCTGCCCGGCGCCAAATCGGCCGGACGCGTCCAGTCGGTCGCGCTGCGGCTGGTGGTCGAGCGCGAGCGCGAGATCGAGGCGTTCGTCACCCAGGTCTATTGGTCGGTGACCGGGCTGTTCGAGATGGGCGGCACCCCGTTCAAGGCTCGCCTGTCGCGCTGGCGCGGCGACAAGATCGAGCGGCTGTCGATCACCACCGAGGCCGACGCGCGCGCCGCCGAGGCCGATGTGAAGGCGGGCCATTTCACCGTCGATGCGGTCGAGACCAAGCCGCTGACCCGCAACCCGCCGCCGCCGTTCACGACATCGACGCTCCAGCAGGAGGCGGCGCGCAAGCTCGGCTTCTCGGCCAGCCACACGATGCGCGTGGCGCAGGACCTCTACGAGGACGGCGCGATCACCTATATGCGGACCGACGGCGTCCAGATGGACGGCAGCGCGATCAGTGCAGCGCGCAAGGCGATCGCGACGCGCTACGATGGCGGCTATGTCCCCGACAAGCCGCGGCAATATCAGACCAAGGCGAAGAATGCGCAGGAAGCGCATGAGGCGATCCGTCCGACCGACTTCGGCAAGGACAAGGTCGGCGGCGGCGACCATGCGCGGCTTTACGAGCTGATCTGGAAGCGCGCACTGGCCAGCCAGATGGCGTCCGCGCGGCTCGAACGGACCAGCGTGGATCTGTCCGACGGCACCGGCAGGACGATGCTGCGCGCGACGGGGCAGGTGGTGAAATTCCCCGGCTTTCTGGCGCTCTATGACGAAGGGCGCGACGAAAGCAGCGATGACGACGACGCGCGCCTGCTCCCCGCGATGGCGAAGGGCGACGCGCCCGCCAAGACCGGGGTCGAGGTCGAACGCCACGAGACGCAACCGCCGCCGCGCTATTCGGAGGCGAGCCTCGTCAAGAAGATGGAGGAACTCGGCATCGGGCGCCCGTCGACTTACGCGTCGATCCTGCAGGTGCTCAAGGACCGCGCCTATGTGCGCATCGAGAAGAATCGTTTCATCCCGGAGGAGAGCGGGCGGCTGCTGACCGCCTTCCTCGAACGCTTCTTCGAACGTTATGTCGGCTATGATTTCACCGCGGGGCTGGAGGAGGAGCTGGACGACGTGTCGGGCGGCCGCGCCCAGTGGCAGGCGGTGCTCGACCGTTTCTGGCGCGACTTCAAGCCGCGCACCGGTGAGGTGATGGAGCAGAAGCCGTCGGAGATCACTGCGGCGCTCGACGAATTCCTCGGCCCCTATCTCTTCCCCGACACGGGCGACGGCAGCGATCCGCGTGTCTGTCCCAACTGCGGCACCGGGCGGCTGGCGCTGCGCGGCGGCAAGTTCGGGCCGTTCATCGCGTGCAGCAACTATCCCGACTGCAAGTTCACCCGGAAATTCGCGCAGCCCGGCGGCAATGGCGAGGCCGACAACGGCCCCGAGACGATGGGCACCGACCCCGAAAGCGGGCTGGAAGTGACGAAGCGCAACGGGCGTTTCGGCCCCTATATCCAGCTCGGCGACGGCAAGGAGGCGAAGCGGTCGTCGATCCCGAAGGACATAGCGGGCGAGGATTTCGACCTCGACTATGCGCTGCGGCTCTTGAGGCTGCCGCGCGAGGTGGGCGTGCATCCCGAGAGCGGCAAGCCGATCGTCGCGGGGCTGGGGCGCTATGGCCCCTATCTGCTCCACGACGGTAAATATGCGAAGCTGACCGGCACCGCTGAAATCTTCGACATCGGCATGAACGCCGCGGTCGCGCGCATCGCCGACGCCGCGAACGGCGGCGGACGTGGCGCGCGCGCGAAGATGGAGCCGCTCAAGACCTTCGGCCCGCACCCCACGAGCGGCGGCGAGATGAAGCTGATGGCGGGGCGCTTCGGCCCCTATGTGACCGACGGCACGACCAATGCGACGCTACCCAAGACGATCGAGCCCGATGCGCTGACCGAAGAGGAAGCCGTCGCCCTGATCGACGCGCGCGCGGCCAAGGGGCCGGCAAAAGGGAAGAAGAAGACGTCGCCGAAGAAAAAGGCGGCGCCGAAAAAGAAAGCCGCGAAATAACATTGGCGTGCTCCCGCGAAGGCGGGAGCCCATCTCCGGTCGGCTCAATCTTGCACCAACAGGAGATGGGTCCCCGCCTTCGCGGGGACACAATTGCTTTTTGCTTTCAGGCGATTCTGGGGGAGGTTAATCCACCCAGTCGAGCCCCATGTCGCGATAGACGCCGCGATCCTCGTCCCAGTTTTCCTTGACTTTGACGTGCAGGAACAGGTGGACCTTGCGGCCCATCAGGTCTGCCAGTTCGGCACGGGCGCGCGCGCCGATTTCCTTGATGCGGCTGCCGCCCTTGCCGAGCACGATCGCGCGCTGGTTGTCGCGCGCGACATAGATCTGCTGGTGGATTTCGGCGCTGCCGTCGGGGCGGGTCTTGAACAGTTCGGTCTCGACGGTCGACTGATAGGGCAGTTCCTCGTGGAGCTGGCGGTAGAGCTGTTCGCGCGTGATCTCGGCGGCGAGCATGCGTTCGGGGGCGTCGCTGACCTCATCCTCCGGGAAGTGCCACGGTCCTTCGGGCATCAGCTTCGCCAGATGCGCCTTGAGCTCCGGCACGCCGTCGCCGCTGCTCGCCGCGATGAAGAAGGTTTCGTCGAAGGCGAGCCTAGAATTGAGTTCGGTCGCGATGGTCAGCAATTTGTCCTTCTTGACCAGATCGACCTTGTTGAGGATCAGATATTTCTTCTCGGGCCGGTTCGCGACGCCTTCGAGAACGCGCTCGACGCGGCCGGTCAGCTTGGCGGCGGCATCGACCATCACCAATATCGCCTCGGCCTCTTCCAGGCTGCCCCAGGCGGCGGCGACCATCGCGCGGTCAAGGCGGCGCGTCGGCGCGAAGATGCCCGGCGTGTCGATCAGGACGATCTGCGCGTCGCCCTCCATCGCGACGCCCATCAGGCGCGTGCGCGTCGTCTGCGCCTTGGGGCTGACGATCGCGACCTTCTGGCCGACGAGCGCGTTGACGAGGGTGGACTTGCCCGCATTGGGGGCGCCGACGACGGCGACGAAGCCGCAGCGCTGGGTCATTTCATTTCTTCCTCTGCAAGCCGCGCGAGCAGCACCTCGGCCGCCGCCTTTTCGGCCGCCTGTTTCGATGCGCCTTCGCCCTCGGCCTCTGCGAGCTTGCCGATCGTCACTCCGACCCGGAAGCGCGGCGCATGGTCGGGGCCTTCGCGGCGGATCAGGCGATATTCGGGCGGACGCCGGCCCTTGGCCGCGGCCCATTCCTGCAAGGCGGCCTTGGGATGCTTGGGCGCGGCGACCTGTCCCTCGATCATCGCGCCCCATTCCCTGACGATGAAGGCGCGCGCCGCCTCTTCGCCGAGGTCGAGCCACAGCGCGCCGATCAGCGCCTCCAGCACGTCGGCGGCGATATTGTCGCTGCGACGCCCGCCGTCGCCGATCGCCTGGCTGCCGAAGCGGACATGGGCATTGAGGTCGAGCCGCTGCGCTATCCGCGCGCAGGTCTCGCCCGAGGCGAGCGCGTGGAGGCGCGACGACAGCTCGCCTTCATGCGCCCTGGGGAAGCGCCGGAAAAGCTCGGACGCGATGACGAGGCCCAGCACGCGGTCGCCGAGGAATTCGAGTCGCTGATAATCGCCCGCGCCGCTGCTGCCATGGGTCAGCGCCTCGTGATAGAGCGACAGGTCGTGCGGCGCGGCGCCGGTGATGGCTGCGATCGTCCCGGCGGCCGGGCGCTCGCTCAAAAGCCTTCCCCGATGCGGCTCCAACGCGCGGCGGTGAACCAACTGACCGGATTGATCCAGCTCGCCGATCCGTCGGTCGAGAACATGCCGACGAGCGCCTTGCCGACCAGATTCTTTTCGGGAACCAGCCCGATGCCGCCGCCCTCGACCGCCTCGAAGCGGCTGTCGGCGCTGCGGTCGCGGTTGTCGCCCATCAGGAACAACATGCCTTCGGGGACCTGGACCGGCGTCGTGGTGTCCTGAAAGATCGGCATGATGTCGAGGACCGCATAGCTTTTGCCGCCCGGAAGCGTCTCGCGGAATTGCGGATAGCGGCACTGGCGTTCGCCGTCCGGGTCCTTCTGCTCGAACGCCTGGGCATAACAGGGGCGCAGTTCCGCGTCGTTGGTCGGCACCGGGCGCCCCTGCCGCCGCAGGTCGTCGCGGGCGGCCTCCAGCATATTCTCGCTCACCGGGATCACGAAATCGGCCATCGGTTCGCGTTTCAACGGTTCGCCGTTGAGGATCACGACGCCGTCACGCAGCTCCACCGTATCGCCGGGCAGGCCGATCACCCGCTTGATATAATCGTCGCGGTCGCCCGGCGGCGCCTTGAACACCACGACGTCGCCGCGTTCGGGGGTGCGCGCGAAGATGCGGCCGGGGATCAGCGGCACGCTGAACGGCAGGCTGTATTTCGAATAGCCATAGGCCATCTTGTTGACGAGCAGATAGTCGCCGATCAGCAGCCGCGGCTGCATCGATTCCGACGGGATGTTGAAGGGCGACAGGAAGAAGCTGCGGAAGATCAGCACCGCCACCACCAGCCAGGCGAGGAAGCGGACGGTATCGACCGCTTCTTCCTTCGCGCTCGTCTGCGCGGGTTCGGGCGTGGGGGCTGCGGGTTGCTTGTCGGCGGTCAGGCTGGCGTCGGTCATGGCGCGGCATTGGCGATGAATAGGTCGCCGCGCAAGCAAATATCGGCGGACGGCACTGGCGCGAAGGGGGCGGCGGGCCTAGAGAAAGCCCTTCTCGTCCATCGCAAGGGAAGCGCAATCATGACGACGGCCGATCAAGCCTGGCAGGCGCTCGCCGCGTGGCAGCCGCGGCGGCTGACCGATCTCGTCGCGACCGATCCGGAGGCGCGGTTGCAGGCTCTGGTGCGCAACGTCGCCGACATCCGCTTCGACTTCGCCAAGACGCATCTCGACGATGCGGCGGTCGCCATATTGTCCGACCTCGCCGAGGCGCAGGATTTCGCGGGGCGGCGCAAGACGCTGTTCGCGGGCGGCATCGCCAATCCGACCGAGGACCGCGCCGCCGAGCATAGCGCCGAGCGCGGCGACGGCGCACCCGAGTCCGTCCATCGCGCGCAGATGCTGCACCAGCGGATGCGGATGCTCGTCGATGCGATCGAGGTGGGGGCGTTCGGCGAGATTCGCTATCTGCTCCACATCGGCATCGGCGGTTCGGCGCTCGGCCCCGACCTGCTCGTCGATGCGCTCGGCCGGCACGGCTCGCGCTATGACGTCGCGGTGGTGTCGAACGTCGACGGCGCCGCGCTGGCCGAGGCGTTCGCGAAATTCGACCCGGCCCATACGCTGGTCGCGGTCGCGTCCAAGACCTTCACCACGACCGAGACTTTGCTCAACGCCGCTTCGGCGATGCAGTGGCTGGAGGAAGGCGGGGTCGACGATCCCTATGGCCGCGTCATCGCGCTGACCGCCAGCCCCGAGCGGGCGATGGAATGGGGCGTCGACGAGACGCGCATCCTGCCCTTCGCGGAGAGCGTCGGCGGGCGCTATTCGCTCTGGTCGTCGATCGGCTTCCCTGCTGCGCTCGCGCTCGGCTGGGACGCCTTCGCCGACCTGCTCGAAGGCGCGGCGGAGATGGACCGCCATTTCCGGCTCGCCGAGGGCGCCGACAATATCTGCCTGCTCGCGGCCTTCGCCGACCAGATCTATGCCAACCGGCTGGGGTGCCAGACGCGCGCGGTCTTCGCCTATGACGAACGGCTGCGCCTGCTGCCCGCCTATCTGCAACAGCTGGAGATGGAATCGAACGGCAAGTCGGTGAGGCTGGACGGCGCGCCGCTCGGCCGCGCTAGCGCGGCGATCACTTGGGGCGGGGTCGGCACCGACGCGCAGCATGCGGTGTTCCAGCTGCTCCATCAGGGCACCCACCTGACCCCGGTCGAATTCGTCGTCGCGCGCGAGCCCGACCATCTGCTCGACGACGCGCATCACGAAACGCTGGTCGCCAATTGCATCGCGCAGGGCGCCGCGCTGATGACGGGACGGGCGAGCGATGACGGCGCGCGCCACTATCCCGGCGACCGGCCGTCGGCGACGATCCTGCTCGACCAGGTGACGCCCTACGGCCTCGGCGCGCTGATCGCCTTCTACGAACATCGCGTCTTCGCCAACGCGGTGCTGCTCGGCATCAATCCCTTCGACCAGTTCGGCGTCGAACTGGGCAAGGAAATGGCGAAGGGCCTCGCCGAAGGCACGATCGAGTTCGATCCCGCGACGCAGGCTTTGATGCAGGCGGCGCTGGGGGAATGAGGCCCGCCGTTCAGCTTGAGCGCAAAATTCGATTGGCAAGATCGCCCGGCGCAACCACATAGGCGCCAGCCAATCAGCAGGGGTCTTCCATGAGCGACTATGATTACGACCTGTTCGTCATCGGCGCCGGGTCGGGCGGGGTGCGGGCCAGCCGGATCGCGGCGTCGCACGGCGCGCGCGTGGCGGTGGCGGAGGAGTATCGCGTCGGCGGCACCTGCGTCATCCGCGGCTGCGTGCCCAAGAAGCTGCTCGTCTATGGCGCCCATTTCGCCGAGGATCTGAAGGATGCGCGCAAATTCGGCTGGAACGTGCCGGACTGCAGCTTCGACTGGGATGTGCTGCGCGACAATGTGCTGGCGGAGGTGACGCGGCTCGAAGGCCTCTATGGCCAGACGCTCGACAGTCACAAGGTGACGGTGCTGCGCACCCGCGCGACCGTGACCGGCCCGCAGACGGTGCGGCTCGCCGACGGGCAGGAGATCAGCGCCGAACGCATATTGATCGCGACCGGCGGCTGGCCGCATGTCCCCGACTTTCCCGGCAGCGAGCATGCGATCACCTCGAACGAGGTCTTCCACCTCGAAACGCTGCCGAAGCGGGTGGTGATCGCGGGCGGCGGCTATATCGCCAACGAGTTCGCTGGCATCTTCAACGAATTCGGCAGCAAGGTGACGATCGTCAACCGCGGCGATACGATCCTGCGCGGCTATGACGAGCAGATCCGCGACCGGCTGCTCCAGATTTCGATGACCAAGGGCATCGATTTCAAGTTCAACGCGCCCTTTCAATCCATCGAGAAGAAGGAAGACGGGTCGCTGACGGTCCTGCTCGACAATTGCGAGCCGATCGAGGCGGACGCGGTGCTGGTCGCGACCGGGCGCGTGCCCAATACGAAGGGGCTGGGCCTGGAAGAGGTCGGGATCGAACTGGACGAGCAGGGCGCGATCAAGGTCGGTGACGACAATCAATCGTCGGTGCCGAGCATCTATGCCGTCGGCGACGTCACCAACCGCATCCAGCTGACCCCGGTCGCGATCCGTGAGGGGCACGCGTTCGCCGACACGGTGTTCGGCGGCAAGCCGGTGCTGGTCGATTACGACAATGTGCCGAGCGCGGTGTTCAGCCATCCGCCGATCGGCGCGGTCGGCATGACCGAGGCGCAGGCGCGGAACAAGCTGGGGTCGGTGCGTATCTACACCAGCGATTTCCGCGCGATGAAGAATGTGCTGGCGGGCCGCAACGAACGCGCGCTCTACAAGATGGTGGTGGACGAAGCGACCGACCGCGTCGTCGGCCTGCACATGATCGGCCCCGATGCGCCGGAAATCCTGCAGGCGGCGGCGATTGCGGTGAAGGCCGGGCTGACCAAGGCCGATTTCGACGCGACGGTCGCGCTGCATCCGAGCATGGCGGAAGAGCTGGTGCTGATGAAATGAGCAATTCCCCTCCCGCAAGCGGGAGGGGTTAGGGGAGGGCCTGTTTCGGTCCGCTCCTATGCGACATGCCCTCCCCCGACCCCTCCCGCAAGCGGGAGGGGAGTTTCGCTACCCGATCCGATACGGCACCACATCCCTTCGATCCGGGTCCACCAGAATCGGCCGGTCGCTGGGCGGAAAGGCGCGCTGGTCGCAATCGTCGCGGGGGCAGATGCGGCACGAGGAGCCGATGCGCGTCGCGGCGTACGACGCATTCACGTCCACCCCGTCGGCATAGATGAAGTCGCCGGCATATTGCGCCTCGCACCCCAGCGCGACGGCGTAGCGGCGCGGGGATCGCGCATAGCTGCCCGACGGCTTCACCAGCCCTTTCGCCATCGAGACATAGCGGAGGCCGTCGGGCGTCTCGGCAAGCTGGAACAATATCCGGTCGGGGATCGCCGCCGCTTCATGCACCACCCACAAGGGGCAGGCACCGCCGAAGCGGGCAAATTGCAGCCGGGTCGCGCTGTGCCGCTTGGTGATGTTGCCCGCCATATCGACGCGGCAGAAGAACATCGGAATGCCGCGCGCGCCGGGGCGTTGCAGCGTCGAGAGCCGGTGGCAGGCTTGCTCGAAGCTGACCCCATAGTCGAGCCGCAGCCGGTCGATGTCGTGGCGCACCGCGCGGGCGCTGGCGCGAAACGGGCCATAGGGCATCAGCACCGCGCCCGCGGCGTAATTGGCGAGGCCGACGTGAAGCAATTGGCGCGCCGCAGCGGTGCGCAGCGGCGAGGCCTCGACCACCGCCGCGATCTCGCCCGCGAGCGCGAGCGCCGCGAGCTGGTGCGCGAGCTGGAAGCGCCGCGTCTCGGGCGGCTGCGACGGGTCGATGACGAGATGACGCATCGTCGCGTCGAAATCGCGCAGCACCTGCGACTGCTGATAGACGATCGAAATGCCGAGCGCATCACGCAGCCGCCGCTCGATAGTCTCGATCGCGGGGGAGGGCGACGAACCGCGCAGGCCTTTCGCCAGCGCTTCGGCGGCGCGGTCGATGCTGTCGACATAATTGCCCGCGTCGTGGAACCAGTCGCGCACCTCTTCCCACGGCAGGCGGCTGCCCTCGGCAGTGCCGCCGGTCAGCGCCTCGTCGATTATCTGCAGCCGCTGGCCCGCGCGGCGATAGGCGGCGTGGAGCGCGACGAACTGGTCGGCGAGCTGCGGCTGTTGCAGCGCGGCGCGTTCGAGCTGTTCGGGGGACAGCGGGGCGGCGGTGAACAAAGGATCGGCCGCCGCCTCGCGCAGCGCGCCGGCGCGGCGGTCGCCGGTATCGGCGGCGACCTCCTCCCATTCGAGCGGGAACAGCTTTTGCAGGCGGTCGAGCAGGGCAGGGGTCAGCGGGCGGTCGTCATGCTCGATCTGGCTGAGATAGGAAGCGGAGATACCGAGCCGGGCCGCGAAGTCCGACTGGCGCAGCGCGCGGGTTTCCCGAAGTTGGCGAAGTTGTCGCCCGGCGTAGAGGCGTGTGAGGGTCATGGCGCTCCCATTCCTCTCCCCTTGGGGGAGAGGATATGAAGGCTTGGCGGCGAAGCCGCCTAGCCAGAGTTGGTGAGGGTATCGATGTCGAACCCTCACAAGACTTGTTAGGCAGCAAGCTGCCAAGCCAAATCTTTCTTTCCCTCAAGGGAAGAGAGCGCAGCCTACTTTGCAAATTTGAACTTTGCAACTTTGCAAATTCACATTTGCATTGACCGCGCGGGCAGGGCAGGAGGCGCTGTTCTTTGATGGGAGAGGCTGCTTGTCCGCCAATATCGCCGAAATGGAAGCCCGCCGCGCCGCCGCCGCCCTGGGGGGCGGGCAGAAGCGCATCGACGCGCAGCATGCCAAGGGCAAGCTGACCGCGCGTGAGCGGCTCGACGTGCTGCTCGACGAAGGGTCGTTCGAGGAACTCGACGCCTATGTCGAGCATGACTGCGTCGATTTCGGCATGCAGGACCAGAAGATTCCGGGCGACGGCGTGGTCACCGGGTCGGGCACGATCAACGGCCGCCTCGTCTATGTCTTCAGCCAGGATTTCACCGTGTTCGGCGGCGCGCTGTCCAAGCGCCACGCGGAAAAGATCTGCAAGATCATGGACAAGGCGATGCAGGTCGGCGCGCCCGTGATCGGCCTGAACGACAGCGGCGGCGCGCGCATCCAGGAGGGGGTGGCATCGCTCGGCGGCTATGCCGAGGTGTTCCAGCGCAACGTGCTCGCATCGGGCGTGGTGCCGCAAATCAGCCTGATCATGGGGCCGTGCGCGGGCGGCGCGGTCTACAGCCCCGCGATGACCGACTTCATCTTCATGGTGAAGGATTCATCCTATATGTTCGTCACCGGCCCCGATGTCGTGAAGACGGTGACCAACGAGGTGGTGACGCAGGAGCAGCTCGGCGGCGCGATCACCCACACGACGAAAAGCTCGGTCGCCGACCTGGCGTTCGAGAACGACATCGAGACCCTGCTCGCGGCGCGCGATTTCTTCGACTATCTGCCCGAAAGCAACCGCAGCGGCGTGCCCGTGCGCCCGACGAGCGATCCCTATGACCGCGCCGAACCCAGCCTCGACACGCTGATCCCGCCCAATGCGAACCAGTCCTATGACATGCACGAGCTGATCCGGAAAACCGTCGACGAAGGCGATTTCTTCGAGGTGCAGCCGGCGCATGCGGGCAACATCATCTGCGGCTTCGGGCGCATCGAGGGACGCACGATCGGCATCGTCGCCAACCAGCCGATGGTGCTGGCCGGCGTGCTCGACATCAATTCATCGAAGAAGGCCGCGCGCTTCGTGCGCTTCTGCGACGCGTTCGACATTCCGATCATCACCTTCGTCGACGTCCCCGGCTTCCTGCCCGGCACCGCGCAGGAATATAACGGCATCATCAAGCATGGCGCGAAGCTGCTCTTCGCCTATGCCGAGGCGACGGTGCCCAAGATCACGGTGATCACGCGCAAGGCCTATGGCGGGGCCTATGACGTGATGGCGTCGAAGCATCTGCGCGGCGACCTCAACTATGCGTGGCCGACCGCCGAGATCGCGGTGATGGGCGCGAAGGGCGCGGTCGAGATCATCTTCCGCAAGGACATCGGCGACCCCGAAAAGATCGCCGAGCGCACGAAGGAATATGAGGACCGCTTCGCCAATCCGTTCGTCGCGGCGTCGCGGGGGTATATCGACGAGGTGATCCATCCGCATAATACGCGGAAAAGGATCGCGCTGGGGTTGCGGAAGCTGCGGAACAAGCAGTTGGAGAATCCGTGGAAGAAGCATGACAATATCCCGCTGTAAGGGTGTGGAGATGAGTAAGTCAATTACGCCGGAGATGATCGCGGAGGCGAAGTCCAACCCCGGTGGCTGGGTTTATCAGATCGACTGGGAATATCCTGATCACGTCGCCACTCCGCGAGAGGCAATCGTGGGAGCCTGGACAGTCGATCAGAACGGAATTCTGACTGGTGAATTTAAGGAAAACCCAAATTACCGTCCTGTTCGCCAAGCCAAGAGGGAGCCTCAGGAATACATGAGGCGCGTGTTGGAAGGCGGCACGATAAGGGATGAGTGGTGCTTAGAGATTGACCCTGACCATCTGAATGAATGGCCGGACGTCCCCGAGAAGTGGCAGATTGGTGTCTGGTATGTCGGGCGTGATGGAAAGCTCACGGGCCAGTTTCGTCCCAACGCGACATATCAAGGGGAAGTGGAAACATGAAACTAGGTCGCCTCAATCATATCGGCGTCGCGACGCCGTCGATTGCAACCGGGGTTTCCTTCTTGCCCCGCAACAGGCTTTAACATTATAATGACCTTATAATGTGAAGGAGTCTCCAGTCATGCAAACCGAACGTGTAACCTTTCTGACCAGCCGCGATCATAAAAAGGCGCTCGATGCCTTCGCGGCCAAGCGCGGCGAATCCGTTGGCAATGTCGTGCGCGAGGCAACCTCGCGATACATTGCCGGTCCAGCTTCCGAGGATGAAGAAGAGGCACTGAAATTGCTCGCTCAGGAATTGAACGAAGCCGTTCCCAAAATGCGCGCCAGTCTTGAGCGGTCGATTTCCAAGCTCGAAGAAACCCGGAAGGAAGTCGACAAGATGCTGCGTGACGCAGGCGTACGCAAATGAGCACCGTTTCCGACATCCTCAAGTCCATCCGGGAGGTGCTTCTGCTCCAATCGCAGGTCGAGCGTCTTGAAGGCCAGATCGACGAGCAGAATAATGAGCTGAGACAGGTTTCCCGCGACATCATCGCCTTGGACAAGCGCCTCGTGCGGATCGAAACGATGATCGAAATGTCGGGCCGTGGCGGCGCCCAACCAAGGATCGCAGAATGAAACTAGGTCGTCTCAATCATATCGGCGTCGCGACGCCGTCGATCGCCGACAGCATCGTCTTTTACCGCGACGTGATGGGCGCGACTAAGATTCACGAGCCGTTCGACCTGTCCGAACAGGGCGTCAAAGTGTGCTTCGTCGATACGCCGGGCGCGGGCGGGGCGCTTGACGGGACGCAGATCGAGCTGATCGAGCCGCTGCCGGGGAACACCTCGATTGCGGGCTTCCTCGAAAAGAACCCGGCGGGCGGGCAGCATCATATGTGCTACGAAGTCCCCGATATCCACGCCGCGAAGGCCGCGTTCGAGGCGCTCGGCAAGCGCGTGCTCGGCGAACCGCGCATCGGGGCGCATGGGACGCTGATTTTCTTCCTGCACCCCAGGGATATGGGCGGGGTGCTGACCGAGATCATGGAGACGCCGAAAGAGGCGCATTGAGCCCCGCATCCCTCTCCCGCCGGGAGAGGGATGCGAAGACTTGGCGGCTTGCCGCCTAAGTCGAAGCTGGGTGAGGGGATGGACGCTATCGTGAGGGCACAGCCCCTCACCAACTGCGCCTAGGCCTTGCGGCCAAGGCTTCGTATCCTCTCCCGGTGGGAAAGGAAATTTGGACTGAGACTGCATATGACCGACAAACCGACCCTCGACCAATGGGCCGCTGCCGCCGCGAAGGAGGTGAAGGGCAAGGACCTGACCTGGGCGACGCCCGAGGGGATCGACGTCAAGCCGCTCTACACCGCCGAGGACGTGCGCGAGGACCCCGGCCTGCCCGGTTTCGCGCCCTTCACGCGCGGGGTGCGGGCGTCGATGTATGCGGGGCGGCCGTGGACGATCCGGCAATATGCGGGCTTTTCGACCGCCGAGGAATCCAACGCCTTCTATCGCCGCAACCTCGCCGCGGGGCAGAAGGGGCTGTCGGTCGCCTTCGACCTTGCGACGCACCGCGGCTATGACAGCGACCACCCGCGCGTCGTCGGCGACGTGGGCAAGGCGGGCGTCGCCATCGACAGCGTCGAGGATATGAAGATCCTGTTCGACGGCATCCCGCTCGACCAGATGTCGGTGTCGATGACGATGAACGGCGCGGTGATCCCGATCCTCGCCTTCTTCATCGTCGCGGGCGAGGAGCAGGGCGTCGAGCGCAAATTGCTCGACGGGACCATCCAGAACGACATTCTGAAGGAGTTCATGGTCCGCAACACCTATATCTACCCGCCCGAGCCCTCGATGCGGATCATTTCGGATATTTTCGGCTACACGTCGCGCGAGATGCCGAAGTTCAACAGCATCTCGATCAGCGGCTACCATATGCAGGAAGCCGGGGCGACGCAGGTGCAGGAGCTGGCCTTCACCATCGCCGACGGGGCCGAATATGTGCGCTATGGCGTCGCATCGGGGCTCGACATCGACAAGTTTGCGGGGCGCCTGTCCTTCTTCTTCGCGATCGGCATGAACTTCTTCATGGAGATCGCCAAGCTGCGCGCGGCGCGCGTGCTGTGGCACCGCGTGATGACCAACCTCGGCGCCAAGGATGAGCGGTCGAAAATGCTGCGCACCCACTGCCAGACGTCGGGCGTCAGCCTGACCGAGCAGGACCCCTATAACAATGTCATGCGCACGACGATCGAGGCGATGGCCGCGATGCTCGGCGGCACCCAGTCGCTGCACACCAACGCGCTCGACGAGGCGATCGCGCTGCCCACCGATTTCTCGGCGCGCATCGCGCGCAATACCCAGATCGTGATCCAGGAAGAGACGGGGATGACCAAGGTCGTCGATCCGCTCGGCGGCTCTTACTATGTCGAGGCGCTGACGCAGGAACTGGTCGACAAGGCGTGGGAGATCATCGAGCGTGTCGAGAAAGAAGGCGGCATGGCGAAGGCCGTTGCCGCGGGCTGGCCCAAAGCGATGATCGAAACCGCCGCCGCGGCGCGGCAGGCGCGGGTCGATCGCGGCGACGATGTGATCGTGGGCGTGAACAAATATCGCCTCGCCAACGAGGACCTGCTCGAAACGCTGGAAGTGGACAACACCAAGGTGCGCGAGGCGCAGATCGCGCGCATCAACCGGGTCAAGGCGAGCCGCGACGAGGCGGCGTGTCAGGCGGCGCTGAAGGCGCTGCGCGATGCCGCCGCGGGCGAGCAGTCGATCGAGAACAACCTGCTCGCCCATGCGGTCGAGGCCGCGCGGGCACGCGCGACGTTGGGCGAGATTTCTTCGGCGATGGAGGAGAGCTTCGATCGTTACGGCACCCAGCCGACCCCGGTGAAGGGCGTCTATGCCGCGCCCTATGAAGGGGATGCGCGCTGGCAGCAGGTGCTCGACGGCGTGGCGGCGGTCGAACGCCGCATGGGGCGCAAGCCCAAGCTGCTCGTCGCCAAGATGGGGCAGGACGGGCACGATCGTGGAGCGAACGTCATCGCCTCGGCGTTCGGCGACATGGGCTTCGACGTGGTGTCGGGGCCGCTGTTCCAGACGCCCGAGGAAACGGTGGTGCTGGCGCTCGACAGCGGCGTCGATGTCGTCGGCGCGTCGAGCCTCGCCGCGGGACACAAGACGCTGATCCCCGAACTCATCGCCAAGCTGCGCGAGGCGGGCCGCAGCGACATCAAGGTGATCGCGGGCGGCGTCATCCCGCCGCAGGATTACGATTATCTGCGCGACGCCGGGGTGCAGGGGATTTACGGCCCCGGATCGAACGTGGTCGAATGCGCCGCCGACGTGCTGCGCCTGCTCGGCCACAATATGCCGCCATTGGAGGATGCCGCATGAGCGACGACAGCGTGACAGTCGCCCCCGACCGGGCGAAAAACAAGGATATCCTGCTTTACGATTATTCCAAGCATCTGCTGTCGCTGGCCATACTCGGGATCGGTGGGGTTGCCTCGCTCGCGCAGTCGCCGCAGGGCCAAAACATTCCCGGGTCGGTGATCTCGATGGTGATCGGCTTTCTGGCGGTCGCCGGGTTTTGCGCGCTGACCTGCACCGCGACGATCCTTCGCGCGCGCCAGGGCGACAAGCCGACGCCACCGAAGGCATGGTCCTATAGCCGGGGGGCGATGATGTTTCTGGGCATGAGCGTCGGCAGCTTTTTGGCGATATGGATAATGGAGTTGCTCACATGACCCGCACCGACTGGACCCGCGAGGAAATCGCCGAGCTGTTCGACCTGCCGTTCGACGAACTGATGTGGGAGGCGCAGGGCGTCCATCGCCGCCATCATGCGCGGGGCGAGGTGCAGCTTTGCACCCTGCTCAGCATCAAGACCGGCGGCTGTGCCGAGGATTGCGGCTATTGCTCGCAGTCCGCGCATGCCGAGACGGGGCTGAAGGCGACAAAGCTGATGGACGTGCGCGCGGTGCTGCAGGCCGCGGCGCAGGCGAAGGATGCGGGGTCGCAGCGTTTCTGCATGGGCGCGGCGTGGCGCAACCCCAAGGACCGCGACATGCCCGCGATCGTCGAGATGATCGAGGGCGTGCGCCAGATGGGCATGGAAACCTGCATGACGCTGGGGATGCTCACGAAGGAGCAGGCGCAGACGCTCGCGGTCGCGGGGCTCGACTATTACAACCATAATATCGACACCAGCCCGGAGAATTACGGCAACATCATCTCGACGCGGACGTTTCAGGACCGGCTCGACACGCTGGAAGAGGTCCGCAATGCCGGGATCAACGTCTGTTCGGGCGGCATCGTCGGCATGGGCGAGACGCGCGCCGACCGTGTCGGCTTCATCCACGCGCTGGCGACGCTGCCGCGCCATCCCGAAAGCGTGCCGGTCAACGCGCTGGTGCCGGTAAAGGGCACGGTGCTGGGCGACATGCTGGCCGACACGCCGCTCGCGAAGATCGACGACATCGAGTTCGTGCGCACCGTCGCGGTCGCGCGCATCACCATGCCGATGAGCATGGTGCGCCTGTCGGCGGGCCGCGAGAGCATGTCGGAAGCGACGCAGGCGCTCTGCTTCATGGCGGGCGCGAACAGCATCTTCACCGGCGACAAGCTGCTGACCACCGCGAACGCG
Organism: uncultured Sphingopyxis sp.; assembly: GCA_937873425.1. Lineage (GTDB taxonomy): Bacteria > Pseudomonadota > Alphaproteobacteria > Sphingomonadales > Sphingomonadaceae > Sphingopyxis. The sequence continues at coordinate 16,400 of CALMYE010000225.1, forward strand.
GGCGACAGCAAAGACGCGGCGCTATTCGCGAAGCTGGGGCTGAAGCCGATGGAGAGCGAAGAGCCGATGCGGATGGAGGCGGCGGAGTGAGTTCGGCAAAGCCGTTTTGGACGATCGGCAAAGAACGAGAAAGGGCTTACGCAGCCAAGTTCGTGAAAGAGCTTGATCAGCAGAAGCTGATTTTTCCCGTTATTGACGCAGCTATCGATATCAATGACGGCGTGGGGGATGAGGCCTTTTTCATAGAACTGGCTAGGGTTGCCATGACCACTGGAAATGCTGGTGCATGGCAGAATGTGGCCAATTGGATACGGAAAGTCGGGGCTCTTCAACCTACGACATTTGCTTTGTGGGATGAGCTTTCCGAACACCCAAATTGGCAAATCCGTTGGAGGGTCGCTTGTGTACTGTATCACGATATTCCTGATCCTCAATCAGACCGTCTCTTTGCTGTCCTTCGACACGACAAAAGCGCAAAGGTCCGGGATTGCGCGATTAGTCGATATGAAAACCGACCAGGCGCGGATCGCAATGTAATGTTCAAGATGTTCGACGCGGACGATCCCGCATCTCCGGGTTTCAGAAGAGGCTGAAAATGTTCAAGAAAATCCTGATCGCCAATCGCGGGGAAATCGCCTGCCGCGTCATCAAGACCGCGCGCCGTATGGGCATCGCGACCGTCGCCGTCTATTCGGACGCCGACGCGCGCGCGCCGTTCGTCCAGATGGCCGACGAGGCGGTGCATATCGGGGCCTCGCCCGCGGCGGAATCCTACCTGATCGCGGACAAGATCATCGCGGCGTGCAAGGCGACGGGCGCCGAGGCGGTGCATCCGGGTTATGGCTTCCTGTCGGAGCGCACCAGCTTCGCCGAGGCGCTGGCGAAGGAAAATATCGCCTTCATCGGCCCGCCGGTGAACGCCATCGCGGCGATGGGCGACAAGATCGAGTCGAAGAAGCTCGCCAAGGAAGCGGGCGTCAACGTCGTCCCCGGCTTCGTCGGCGAGATCCGCGATACCGACCATGCGGTCGAGATTTCGAACGAGATCGGCTATCCGGTGATGATGAAGGCCTCGGCCGGCGGCGGCGGCAAGGGGATGCGCCTCGCCTATTCGGAACAGGACGTCCGCGAAGGCTTCGAGAGCGTCAAGCGCGAGGGGCTCAACAGCTTCGGCGACGACCGGGTGTTTATCGAGAAGTTCATCCTCAATCCGCGCCACATCGAAATCCAGATCCTCGGTGACCAGCACGGCAACATCCTTTATCTCAACGAGCGCGAATGCTCGATCCAGCGCCGCCACCAGAAGGTCGTGGAGGAGGCGCCTTCGCCCTTCGTCACGTCCGCGATGCGTAAGGCGATGGGCGAGCAGTGCGTCGCGCTCGCGCGCGCGGTCGGCTATTACAGCGCGGGCACGGTCGAACTGATCGTGTCGGGCGCCGATCCGACGGGCGAGAGCTTCTATTTCCTCGAAATGAACACGCGGCTGCAGGTCGAGCATCCGGTGACCGAGGCGATCACCGGCATCGATCTGGTCGAACAGATGATCCGCGTCGCGGCGGGCGAGAAGCTTGAGATCAAACAGGAGGATGTGAAGCTCGACGGCTGGGCGATCGAGAACCGCGTCTATGCCGAGGACCCCTATCGCGGCTTCCTGCCCTCGACCGGGCGGCTGGTGCGCTATCGCACCCCGGTGCCCGCGTGGGAAGGCGACGAGCGCGGGGTGGATGGCATCCGCGTCGATGCCGGGGTCGAGGAGGGCGGCGAAGTTTCGATCTTTTACGATCCGATGATCGCCAAGCTGATCAGCTGGGGCGAGACGCGCGACGAGGCGGCGGATCTGCAGGTCGCGGCGCTCGACCGCTTCGAGCTCGAGGGACTCGGCCACAATATCGACTTCCTGTCGGCGATCATGCAGCACCCGCGCTTCCGCTCGGGCGAGCTGACCACCGGCTTCATCGCCGAGGAATATCCCGAGGGCTTTTCGGGCGCCGACACCGATGCGGATATCACGCGCGCGCTGGCGGCGATCGCGGGCTTCATGGCGAGCGCCGAGGCCGACCGCGCGCGGCGCACCGACGGCCAGCTCGGCGACCGGCTCGATCCGCCCGCCAAATGGCAGGCGACGATTGCGGGCGAGAGCCACAAGGTGAAGCTCGGCAAGAAGCATATCAAGGTCGATGGCGACAAGGTCGACATCGCGCTCGAATATACGCCGGGCGACAGGCTGGTGGTCGCCGAGATCGACGATGCCGAACTGGCGGTGAAGGTGGCGCGGACGCGCACCGGCTGGCGCATGACGGCGCGCGGGCGCATCCACGACGTGCGCGTGCTGCCGTGGCACGTCGCGCCACTGGCGACGCACATGATCGAGAAGGTGCCGCCCGACCTGTCGAAATATCTGATCTGTCCGATGCCGGGGCTGCTCGTCGCGCTGCATGTCGGCGAGGGCGACAAGGTCGAGGCGGGCCAGCCGCTCGCGACGGTCGAGGCGATGAAGATGGAGAATATCCTGCGCGCCGAGAAAGCGGGCACGGTGAAGACGGTCAATGCGGCGCAGGGCGACAGTCTGGCGGTCGATGCGGTGATTTTGGAGATGGAATAGCCAAATCCACATGAAAAGACCGCGCGCTCCCGCGAAGGCGGGAGCCCAGGGCGGCCTGGCGCTATGCCGCTCTGTGTCCCCGCCTTCGCGGGGACACAGCAGGGGATATTGTAATGCACCTGAATCACGATGCCGATGCCGGCGCCGCATCCGAAATCGCCTTCGGCGATTTCCTGAAGGTCGACATCCGCATCGGCACCATCGTCGAGGCCGAGCCTTTCCCCGAAGCGCGCAAGCCCGCGTACAAGCTCAAGATCGACTTCGGCCCCGCGATCGGGGTGAAGAGGAGCAGCGCGCAGATCGTCGATCGTTATGCGCTGGAGGAACTGCCGGGGCGGCAGGTCGCGGCGGTGGTCAATTTCCCGCCGCGGCAGATCGGCAAATATATGTCGGAGGTGCTGACATTGGGCTTTTCGGACGCGGAAGGCGCGGTGATCCTCTTCGCGCCCGACCGCGCGGTTCCGAACGGGTCGCGGCTGTTCTGATCCTCGTCACCCCGGACTTGATCCGGGGACCCGCTCTGCAACGTCGATCAGCGGGACCCCGGATCAAGTCCGGGGTGACGGGAAGGAGATGCAATGACGGTGGCAATCGGTCGGTGATGGGTTAGATTGCAGCCATCTGGGGGAGAAACGATCATGACCTTACCGGTAACCGCCTTCGTCGGCGCCGTCTGTGCGCTGCTGCTGCTGTTCACCGCCATCCTGACCGTGCGGCAGCGGCTGCGGCTCAAGGCCGCGTTCGGCGATCATGGCGATGCGAAGCTGATCGCGGCGAGCCGCAGCCACGGCAACCTCGCCGAACATGCGCCGATCGTCGTCATCCTGCTGGGTTTGCTGGAAAGTGCGCGGGCGAACCATATGGCGCTGATGGTCATCGGCGCGGTCTTCCTGATCGGCCGCGTCGCGCATATCGCGGGGCTGCACGCGCCGGTCGAGCCGGGCAAGCCGCCGGTGACGCGCCAGATCGGGGTGATCGCGACATGGGCGACCTTGCTGGCACTGGGCGGATGGACCTTGTGGTTGCTGGCGACGGTGAATTTGTAGGGGGCTATTCCTTGCCTGTGAGTGGATGTCCACTTTGGGGTGGGGAAGCGGAGGTAATGATCCTCCCCACTTGTGGGGAGGTGGCAGCCCGCAGGGCTGACGGAGGGGGCTCTCGTCCTTTCGCATCGCGTGAGGCCGAGAGCCCCCTCCACCACCTTCGGTGGTCCCCCTCCCCGCGGAGCGGGGAGGATCTTTACGACCGCAACCGGTCGAAAACAGTCATGCAACAGCATCGATAGATACCAAGGCAACTGCCCTCAATCCTCCACCAGCGCCACCGCCCTGATCCACCCCGCGCTCGCCCGTTCGATCTTCACCGGAAAGCAGCTCAGCGTCCACCCCGTCGGGGGCAGCGCGTCCAGATTGGTCAGCTTCTCGATCTGGTAGTAGGGCTTGATCCGGCCCGCCTTGTGGCCTTCCCAGATGATCGACGGGTCGCGCGTTTCGGCCCAGCGCCGCGCGGTGTGGCTGAACGGCGCGTCCCAGCTCCACGCATCGGTGCCGACCACCTGCACACCGCGTTCGGTCAAGTAGAGCGTCGCCTCCGCGCCCATGCCGCAGCCCTGATCGGTGAAATTTTCGGTGCCATATATGGCGCCCGACTGGACGAGCACGATGTCGAGCGGCTGCAGGTCATGGCCGATGCGGGCGAGTTCGGCCTCGACCTCGGCGCCGCCGATGACATGGCCCGCGGGCCGGTCCGAGAAGTCGAGCTTCACGCCGGGGCGGAAGAAGAGGTCGAGCGGGGCTTCGTCGATGCTCGGCGCGGGACTTGCGCCGCTGTCGGTGGTCGAATGGAAATGCCAGGGCGCGTCCATATGCGTGCCGTTGTGCGTCGACAGCGTCAGGCTCTCGACCGCCCAGCCTTCGCCGTCGGGCAGGTCGTCCTTCGTCAGGCCGGGGAAGAACATCGCGATCTGCTCCCACGTATTTTCGTGGGTCATGTAGCTGATTTGCGGGCGCATCACCGGCGGGTCGGACACGACGTCGTTGGTGATGGGGATCGAGAGGTCGATGAATTGCGTCATGCTGCAATGCTGCGCCCACGCGCCCGCTTGTGCAAGGCCGAACAGCGGTTATGACGGAGCAGGAGAAAACACCGTTTGCCCTGAGCTTGTCGAAGGGCCGTTCTTTCTTTCGACGCTCGAAGAAAAGAACGGCCCTTCGACAAGCTCAGCCCGAACGGAGAGGGGGAGCCGAAGCATAATGACCGACGCAGCCGCCGTCGCCGATCATGGCGCCGTCTATCAGCCGACGCAGAAGGACATCCGCATGGTCATCGCCGCATCGTCGGCGGGCACGGTGTTCGAATGGTATGATTTCTTCATCTACGGTACGCTGGCGGCGATCATCGGCAAGGCCTTTTTCCCGAGCGACAATGCGACGCTGGAAATCTTGCTGGTGTGGGCGGGTTTCGCGGTCGGCTTCGGTTTCCGGCCCCTGGGCGCGGTGCTGTTCGGTTTCCTCGGCGACCGGCTGGGGCGCAAATATACCTTTCTGGTGACGGTGACGCTGATGGGCGTTGCGACCGCGGGGGTCGGCATGATCCCCTCGGCGGCGAGCATCGGCATCGCCGCGCCGATCATCGTCATCGGCCTGCGCATATTGCAGGGGCTGGCGCTCGGCGGCGAATATGGCGGCGCCGCCATCTATGTCGCCGAACATTCGCCGCCCGGAAAGCGCGGCTTCTATACCAGCTTCATCCAGGCGAGCGTCGTCGGCGGCTTCGTGCTCAGCCTGGTCGTGGTGCTCGGCTGCAAGGCGGCGATGCCCGCCGACGTCTGGGAAAGCTGGGGCTGGCGCGTACCCTTCCTGCTGTCGATCATCCTGCTCGGCATTTCGCTGTGGATGCGGCTCATGCTGTCCGAAAGCCCGGTGTTCCAGGCGATGAAGGCCGAAGGCGAACTGGCGAAGAATCCGCTCAAGGAAAGCTTCACCTATCCGGGCAATCGGCGGCGCATCTTCATCGCGCTGTTCGGCATCGCGGCGGGGCTCACCGTCATCTGGTACACCGCCATGTTCTCCGGCCTGTCCTTCCTGAAAGGGCCGATGAAGGTCGACGATACGGCGGCCGAGATCATCGTCGGCACCGCCGCGGCGCTCGGCATGGGCTTCTTCATCTGGGCGGGACGGCTGTCGGATCGCGTCGGGCGCAAGAAGCCGATCGTCTGGGGCTATGGCGTGACTTTGGTGCTGCTCTTCCCGATGTTCTGGCTGATGGGCAGCGTCGCCAATCCGGCGCTGAGCGCGGCGGCCGCCAAGGCGCCGGTCACCGTCACCGGATCGCAGTGCAGCTTCGATCCCTTCGCCGAACAGCAGGCGACGGCATGCGGCCGCACGCTCGGCGAACTGACCAGGCTCGGCGTGCCCTACACGATCGTCATCACCGACGGCGGCTTCGACAGCGTCAAGGTGCATATCGGCGGCCGCGAAGTCGCGGGCGAGGACCCGGCGGTGCTGAAGCCCGCGCTCGAGGCGATGGGCTATGATTTCGAGAAGCAGGTGCCGGGCGCGCTCGGCATCGCGGTGATCGTCGCGGCGCTGCTGGGGCTCAGCGCGCTGTCGGGCTTCACCTATGGGCCGGTAGCGGCGCTGCTGTCGGAGATGTTCCCGCCGCACGTCCGCTATTCGTCGCTGTCGATCCCCTATCACCTGGGGACCGGCTATTTCGGCGGCTTCCTGCCGCTGATCGCGAGCTTCATCATCGCCAAGACGGGCAACGCCTATGCCGGCCTGTGGTATACGTGGGTGGTCGTGCTCGCTGCCTTCCTGATCACCCTCTTCATGCTCAAGGACCCGGTCGAGGGGCAATGGGACAAGGCTCCGGCGTCCTGATCTGCCCATTGGCGCTGCGCCGAAAGGAAGCTAGGGCGCGGGCATGATCGATATCGCCCCGCCGCTCCGCCTTCGCCTCGACTCGGGCGCGCTGGTCGCCAACTGGCGCTGGCTCGCGGCGCAGAGCCGTGCGGCGGCGTGCGGCGCGGCGGTGAAGGCCGACGGCTACGGCCTCGGCGCGCGCGCGGTGGTGCGGCTGCTGGCGGCGGCGGGATGCCGCGATTTTTTCGTCGCGACCTGGGCCGAGGCGGCGGCGCTGATGCCGCTGCCCGAAGGCGTCTCGCTGTCGGTGCTGCACGGCGTCGGCGACAGCGACATGACCGCGGCGCGCAGCCTGCCCGCGCGGCCGGTGCTGAACAGCATCGAGCAGGTGGCGCGCTGGCGCGCGGGCGGCGAGGGAAGGCTGTGCGATATTATGGTCGATACCGGCATGAACCGTCTCGGCCTCCGGCCGGAGGAAGCGATGGGCGGCGCGCTCGACGGGCTCGCCGTTGAGACGCTGATGAGCCACCTCGCCTCGGCCGACGAGGACAGCGCGCAGAATGCCCGCCAGCTCGCCGCATTCCGCGCGGTGCGCGACGCAGTGCCGGCGCGGCGCACCAGCCTCGCCAACAGCGCGGGCATCTGCCTCGGCGTCGAATACGCCTTCGACCTGACGCGGCCCGGCCTTGCGCTCTATGGCGGCGTCCCGCGCGCGGAGGCGGCGGGGCATATCCGCCAGGTCGCCTTTCCGGAGGCACGGGTGCTGCAGCTGCGCGAAGTCCCCGCCGGCGAGACCGTCGGCTATGGCGCGACCTGGACGGCGCCGCGGGACAGCCGCATCGCGGTCGTCAACATGGGCTATGCCGACGGCTATCTGCGCTGCCACGCGGAGACGGGCGGGGCGCGTTGGAACGGGCAGGCGTTGCCGCTGCTCGGCCGGGTGTCGATGGATCTCACCGCTTTCGACGCGACGGGAGTCGCCGGGCCGGGCGAGGGCGACTGGCTGGCGATCGACTACGACCTGCCGGCCGTATCGGCGGCGTGCGGCCTGTCGCAATATGAG
>CALMYE010000226.1 GCA_937873425.1 uncultured Sphingopyxis sp.
GCGCCTTCGCCTGCGCCGCGGCGTGCGCGGCCTTGTCGGGCAGCTTGTCCCACGCATGCGCCGCATACCAGTAAAGCCCGCGCGCCGGTTCGGTCGCCAGCGCCATTTCGACGAGCTGATAGCGCAGCCCCTGAAAGGCCGCGATCGGTTGGCCATATTGCTCGCGCACCCCGGCATAATCGACCGACATCTTCACGCAGCGTTCCGCCCCGCCAAAGGCGTCGGCGGCGACGAGCACCGCCGCCGCATCGGCGAGCCGATCGCGCGCTTCCATGCCGCTCGCCAGCAATTCGGCCTTCGCACCTTCGAAAACGACGGTGTCGACCGGCCGCGTGCGGTCGCCGCTGTCGATCCGCTCGCTACGCCAGCCGGTGCCCTTTTCGACCAGCGCCAGTCCTTCGGCGACGCCGACGACGATCAGGTCGGCCTCCGCCGCATTGGGGACCAAAGTCTTGGTGCCGGTCAGGCTGCCGTCCGCCGCGCTCAACGTCCATTCGCCGGGGAACCAGACGCTCTTGCCCTCGCCGAACGCCACGGTCGCGAGGATTTCGCCCGACGCGATGCGGGGGAGCCACGCCGCCTTCTGCTCCTCGCTGCCCGCCAGCGCGATCGCCACGCTGGCGAGCGCGTGGCCGAGCCACGGCACGGGCGCGGCATAGGCGCCGAACAATTCGGTCACGATCGCCAGATCGACCATCTCCAGCCCGAGGCCGCCATAGGCCTCTGGCACGAAGATCGCGGGGATGCCCATCTCGACGAGCGCCGTCCACAACTCCGCGTCGAACTGCGCGTCGCCCTCGACGTCGAAGATCCGGTGAACGCTGAGCGGATCGCAGCGGTCGCGCAGCAGATCCTCGATCGCCGACAGAAAGGCGAGCTGGTCGTCGGAAAGAAGGAAGTTCATGCGCCCGCTCCCTGCACCTTGTCGCGCGGCAGGCCGAGGCTGCGCTCGGCGATGATGTTGCGCTGGATGTTCGATGTGCCGCCCGCGATCGACATCGACAGCGAGATCATGAAGCGCTCGATCCACTTGAGCCGCGCGCCGCCCATGTCGGTGAAATCATCCTCGACGATATCGCGCGCCAGCTTCGCGATGCGCCCCGCGAGTTCGGTCATGTAAAGCTTCGGCATCGTCTGGAACCAGCCGATGTCGCGGCCGTGAATGTCGTGCGACGTCGCGCGATAGGTCGAATAGGTCAGCGACATCAGCTCGCCCTCGATCGCCGCCAGTTCCTCGCGGATGCGCGGGTCCTTGATCGCCGGCGCACCGTTTCGCTCGACCTCCTTCGCCAGCTTCACCAGATCGCGGAACATCGACAGGCTCCACGTCATCGTCGAAATGCCCGACCGTTCGTGCTTCAGCGTCGACCGCGTGACGTTCCACCCCTTGCCGCGCTCGCCGACCAGCATGTCGGCGGGCGTTTCGGCATTGTCGAAAAAGACTTCGTTGAACTCCTTTTGCCGCGTCATCTGGATCAGCGGACGGACAGTGACGCCCGGCTGGCGGATATCGACCAGCAGATAGGATATGCCGCCATGCTTCGACGCTTCCGGCTCGGTGCGGACGAGGCAGAACATGTGCGTCGCCTTGTGCGCGTGCGTCGTCCAGATCTTCTGGCCGTTGATGATCCATTTGTCGCCGACCAGTTCGGCGCGGGTGCGCAACGCCGCTAGGTCGGACCCGGCATTGGGTTCCGAAAAGCCCTGCGCCCAGACGATGTCGCCGCGCAGCGTCGGGGCGATAAAGCGTTCCTTCTGCGCCTCGGTTCCCCATTCGAGCAGCGTCGGCACGACCAGCCCGTTGCCGGGAATACGGCCCGCGGGCGCGCGCGCCTTGGTCAGTTCCTCGCGGATGATCTCCGCCTTGGCGATGTCGGGCTCCTGCTCGCTGCCGCCGAAGCGTTTGGGAATCGCGCGGTGCATATAGCCGCGCTCGATCGCGGCGATGACGAAGGCGCGCTCGTTCTCGCGCGATTTCAGATTGCCGTCCGCCGGCGGCCAGTGCGCCGCGATGAAATCGCGGACCTCCTGCCGGAATGAATCATATTCGGCACCGAACCCCAGTTCCATCCTCAATCCTCTATATGATTTATGCCTTCCCTCTCAAAAGCGCCGCGCGGCAAGAGTCAATCGAAAAGGCGATAATCAGATAACTAAGTCACTTGATTATGCCCGTCCGAAGGCGCACCCTCCGGGAAAGAGATTCTCGGGAGAGCGACATGTCCGGCCTTGCCGCGCGCCATGAAGCGGGCGCGAAATCCCTGCCCGTTCCGGCAACGATCATCGGCGGAGAGCGCATCGACGCGCATCTTGTCGGCGTCCACGAACAGATCAATCCGACGACCGGTGCGGCCTATGCCGATATCCCGCTGTCGAGCAGCGCGGCGATCGACGAAGCCGTCGCCGCGGCGAAAGCCGCTTTCCCCGGCTGGCGCGATACGCCGCCCGAACGGCGGCGCGAGATACTCGAACGGCTCGCCGCGCTGATCGCCGCCGAGGGCGACAGTTTTGCCCATATCGCGGCGATCGAGAACGGCGTTCCCGTCTCCTTCGGCCATCATTTCGTTGCGTTGGCGGTGCAGTGGACGCGCTATTACGCCGGCTGGGCCGACCGGCTCGAAGGGCTGTGCGCGAACACGCACAGGGACGAACCGCTGGTCTATACCATCCCCGAGCCGTTCGGGGTCGTCGCGATCATCATCACCTGGAACGCGCCGCTGCTGTCGCTGGCGATGAAGATTCCGCCCGCGCTCGCGGCGGGCAACACGGTCGTGCTCAAGCCCGCCGAATTCACCCCCTTCACCGCGACCCGCTATATGGAACTGGCGAAGCAGGCGGGGTTGCCCGACGGCGTACTCAACCTCGTGCTCGGCGACAATGAGGTGTCCGCCGCGCTGACGCGCCACACCGACGTAGCGAAGATCAGCTTCACCGGCGGCCCGCTGACCGCGACGAAGATCATGGCCGCCGCTTCGACGAACCTGACCCCCGTGCTGTTCGAACTCGGCGGCAAGGGCGCGAACCTCGTCTTCGCCGACGCCGATCTCGAAGAGGCAATCCCCTTCTCCGCCCGCATGCCGCTGCTCAACGCCGGGCAGGGCTGCGCGCTGCCGACGCGGCTGCTCGTCGAGCGGCCGGTCTATGACCGTGTCGTCGAAGGGGTCGCCGCCTGCTTCGCCCAATTCCCGCAAGGCGATCCGCTGTCCGCTGATATCTTCATCGGCCCGCTCATCAACGCCGCGGCGCTCGACCGCGTGACCGGTTTCATCGAGCGGGCGAAGGCCCAGGGCGCGGAACGCCTCGTTCACGGGGGCGGCCGGTGCGGCGGCGATCTCGCGGGCGGCTATTTCGTCGAGCCGACGATCTTCGCCGACGTCGACCCGGCTTCCGACCTCGCGATGCGCGAGATTTTCGGACCCGTCCTGTCGATCATCCCCTTCGACGACGAGGAACAGGGCCTCGCCATCGCCAACGGCACAGAATACGGATTGACAAATTATGTCCAAACGTCAGACATGCGGAGAGCCCGCCGTCTGGCGCGCCGTCTGCGGTCGGGAACGGTCGGCATCAACGGCACCGGCAACATGCATGTCTCCGCCCCCTTCGGCGGGGTCGGCATTTCCGGCTTCGGTCGCGAGGGCGGGCTCGAAGGCATAAGAGAATTCACAGGCACGAAAACGGTGCTGATGGGCTGAGGAGAGAGACATGCCGCAGACGGTCGCGGTGCCGGACAATGTTCCGCCCGAACTGGTGGTCGATTTCGACTTCTACACGCTGGCCGGCAAGGCCGAGGATATCCAGCTCGCCTGGGCCGAACTGCACAAGGGGCCCGACATCGTCTGGACCCCGCACTATGGCGGCTACTGGATCGCGACCCGCGCCGAAGACATCAAGGTGATGCAGGTCGACCACGAACATTTCAGCCACAATGAATTCGACATTCCGCTGAACCCCGACCGGGTGAAGTCGATCCCGCTGTCGCTCGATCCGCCCGCGCACACCCCCTATCGCAAGCTGCTCATGACCGGCTTCACGCCGCAGAAGGTGCGGCAATATTCCGAGGTTGCGCGCGATACGGCGAAGGAGCTGGTCGCGAAACTGAAACCGCGCGGCGAATGCGAGTTCATCGACGAATTCGCAAAGGTGCTGCCGATCAACGTCTTCCTGACGATGATGGGCCTGCCGCTGGAGGACCGCGATTTCCTGCTCCCCCGCGCCGAGATCGCGGTGCGCAGCAACGACGTCGATCTCAAGACCCGGACGCAGATGGAACTCGCGGGCTATCTGATGGGGCATATCGAAAGCCGCAAGGCGAACCCGCAGGACGATCTGCTCGGCATGATCGTGAACGGCGAGGTGGAGGACCGCCCGCTGACGCCGCACGAAATCATGGCGATGTCGCTGCTGGTGCTGGTCGGCGGGCTCGACACCGTCGCCTCGCAACTGGGCTTCGTCGCGCATTTCCTCGCGAAGAACCCCGGCCACCGCCGCGAACTGGTCGACAATCCCAAGCTGATCCAGACCGCCTGCGAGGAATTCCTGCGCCGTTACGGCCTGCCGAACACAGCGCGGCAACTGACGATGGATTATGAATATAAGGGACTACAGTTCAAAAAGGGCGACATGATCCAGATGCCGAAGTGCCTTTATGGCCTCGACGACCGGATCAATGCGGACCCGACGGTGGTCGATTTCCATCGCAAGCCGTCGGAAATCAAGCATGCCGCCTTCGGCGCCGGGCCGCACGTCTGCCCCGGCAATGTGCTGGCGCGGCGCGAACTGATCGTCTTCCTCGAGGAATGGCTGCCCGAAATCCCCGATTTCGAGATCGATCCCGACCGGCCGCCGGTCTTTGCCGCGGGCAGCGTCAACGGCGTCGACAAGCTCTATCTGAAGTGGGCGGTCTGATGGGTATCGACGACGGCGGCGTCCGAACGGCGATCCGGTCCGCGATCGACGCGGGGCACGAAGAGGCGGTGCATGTCGTCGCCTATCACAATGGGCAAAAGGTCCTCGACGTCTGGGACGGCCTCGCCGACCCCGCCTCGGGGCGAAAGGCCGACGCCGACACGCTCTACAACGTCTATTCGGTGACCAAGGCGGTCGCCGCCACCGCGCTGCACATTCAGGCCGAGCGCGGTCATGTCGATTATGACGCACCGATCGCCGATTACTGGCCCGAATTCGCCGCGAACGGCAAGGCGTCGGCGACCGTGCGCCACGCGCTCACCCACCGCGCCGGCGTGCCGCTGATGCCCGAAGGCGTGACGCCCGAGGCGATGTGCGACTGGGACTATATGACCGGCGCCATCGCGGCGATGGAACCGCTCGCCCCGCCGGGCGAAAAGACGCTCTATCAGTCGATGACCTTCGGCTGGATCGTCGGCGAGATCGTCCGCCGCAGCGATCCCAAGGGCCGCGACTTCCGTCAGTTCGTGCTCGACGAGATCAACGCGCCGCTGGGCCTTCGGGACCTGTGGATCGGTATCCCCGACGCGGTCGAGGACCGTATCGCCACCATGTCGAACCGCAACGAAAACGACCCGCCACCGCCCGCGGCGACGCTCTACGCGCGCTCGATGCCCGCCGCGGTCGACCTGATCCCGCCGGTGTTCGAGCGCGCCGATGTGCGCCGCGCCGCCATCGCCGGCGTCGGCGGCATCTTCAACGCCCGCGACGAAGCGCGCTTCTGGGCGATGCTCGCGGGGGGCGGCGAACTCGATGGCGTGCGGCTGCTCTCGGCCGACCGCGTCGCGGGCTTTTCGAACATCCGCGACAATGGCGACGAGCCCGACCCGGTGATGTTCGGCATCCCGATCCCGATCAGCATCGGCGGCTACTGGCTCGGCGGCCACCGGGTCAGCAGCCCGCGCGCGATCTGGCACCCCGGCGCCGGCGGCTCGCTCGGCTGGGCCGATCCCGACCAGAATCTCGCCGTGGCCGTGTGCCACAACCGCATGTTCAACGCGCGCGATCCCAAGGACGACCCGATCCTGCCGATATCGAAGGCCGTCGTCGCCGCGCTCGACCTGGAGTGGAAATCATGACCGTCATGCCCCGCCTCGAAGACCTCGAGGACAAGAGCTTCGATCCCTTCCTGATCGAGAAATTGTCGACCGGCAATTGCCCCGACCCCTATCCGCGCATTCATGAACTGCGCGCGCAGGGACCGGTGGTCGAGGGCAGTTATCGCAAGCAGTTCACCGACGTGCCCGACGTCCAGATGGGCCATCTGCCGCAGGTGATGGTGCTCGGCTACGACGCGGTGATGAAGGTGCTGACCCAGCCCGAAATCTTTCGCAACAAGGAAGCGTTCGAGCATAATCTCGGCCGCTCCTTCGGCAACACCATCACCGTGATGGACGCGCCGATCCACACCAAATATCGCAAGATCTTCCAAAAGGCCTTCCTGCCGCAGGTCGTCGCCCAATGGGGCGAGACGGTCGTCGATCCGGTGGTGAACCGCCTGATGGGCGAATTTCTCGATCGCGGCGAGGCCGACCTGATCGAGGAGTTCACCCACCACTATCCCTTTCAGGTCATCTATGCGCAGGTCGAACTCGACCCGGCGCAGGCGCCGGTGTTCCACAAGCTCGCCATCGCACAGATACTCTCGTCGATCGGCGCGCCGCAGGGGCCCGAAGCCAGCGCCAAGCTCGGCGCCTTCTTCGGTGAACTGCTCGCCGAAAAGCGGCGCAACCCCGGCACCGACCTGATCAGCCACCTCGCGACGGTCGAGGCCGACGGCGAGCGGCTGCCCGACGATGTGCTGATCTCCTTCCTGCGCCAGCTGATGAACGCGGGCGGCGACACCACCTATCGCGGCACCAGCGTGCTGCTCACCGGCCTGCTGACCCATCCCGACCAGCTCGCCGCCGTCACCGCCGACCGCAGCCTGATCCCGCAGGCGATCGACGAGGCGCTGCGCTGGGAAGGCCCGGTCAGCTCGACCTTCCGCTACGCCGCGGTGGACACCGAGATCGAGGGCGTGCCGATCAAGGCGGGCACCTATATCAACACCGTCCTCGCCTCGGCCAACCGCGACCCGCGCAAGTTCGAGAACCCCGATGCCTTCGACATCTTCCGCAGCCGTTCGACGCGCCATGTCGCCTTCGCGAGCGGCCCGCACCTGTGCATCGGCCAGCATCTCGCGCGCGTCGAGATGACCCGCGCGCTGAACGCGATCCTCGACAAGCTGCCGAACCTGCGCATCGACCCCGACAAGCCGGCGCCGCAGATCAAGGGCCATCTCCTGCGCGTGCCCGACCATCTGTGGGTGAAGTTCGACCGCTGACCGGAGGGGCGCTTCCCATGAAAAAATGGATGTGCATGAACTGCGGCTGGATCTACGAGCAGGAACTCGGCGATCCCGAGGGCGGCATCGAGCCCGGTACCGCGTGGGAGGATATCCCCGACGACTGGAAATGTCCCGACTGCGGATCGCTGAAGGCCGAATTCGACATGGTCGAAATCTGATGGGGCCGTTCGATTATATCATCGTCGGCGCGGGTTCGTCGGGCTGCGTCCTCGCCGAGCGGCTGAGCCGCAGCGCCGGCCGCAAGATCCTGGTCATCGAAAGCGGCCCGGTCGATTCCAGCCCGCTGATCGACATGCCGCGCGGCTTCGGCAAGACGCTGATGGACCCGAAACTGACCCACGCCTATGTCGCGAGGAAGACCGGCGGCCACAACGAGCCCGAATATTGGGTGCGCGGCAAGACGCTGGGCGGGTCGAGCTCGCTGAACGGCATGGTCTATGTCCGCGGCCAGCCGAGCGATTATGACGAATGGGATTGCGACGGCTGGCGCTGGGCCGACCTCAAACCGCATTTCAAGGCGCTGGAAAATCACGAGCTCGGCGCGTCGGACATGCGCGGCACGGGCGGTCCGCTGAACATCACCATACACCCGACGAAGCTGCCGGTGCTGGAGGCGATGATCGCCGCCGCCGCCCAGATGGGCGTGCCGACCGCCGACGACCTCAATTCGCTCGACAGCGCCGGCTTCGGCTATCAGCCGCGCAACATCTGGAAGGGCAGGCGCCAGAGTGCCGCCAAGGTGTTCTTGCGCCCCGCGATGCGGCGCCCGAACGTCACCGTCGTCACCGATACCGACGTGCTGCGCCTGACGCATGAAGGCAAGCGCATCACCGGCGTCCGCATCCGGGGGGCCGAGGGGGAACGCGACATCGCCGCACGCGAGGTGATCCTCAGCGCCGGCGCGCTCAACTCTCCCACCCTGCTCCAGCGCTCGGGCATCGGCCCCGCCGATCATCTGAAGAGCGTTGGGGTCGAGGTGCTGCACGACGCCCCCGGCGTCGGCCGCAACATGCGCGAGCACCGCCTGCTGCGCGCGCAATATCGCCTGCACGGGGGCAGCGAGAATGCCGCCTTTCAGGGCGCCGGCCTCTATCTCAGCGCGCTGCGCTATTTCCTGCTCAAATCCGGTCCGCTGACCTCGGCGGCGTTCGAGGTCGGCGGATTTATCCGCACCGAACCCGGCAGCGGCCGCCCCGACGCGCAGCTCGGCATGGGGCCGATGTCGATCGACACCAGCACCCCCGGCCTGTCGCTCCACGGCTTTCCGGGCGCGATGTGCGGCGGCTATGTGATGCGCCCCGAAAGCCAGGGCAGCATCCTGATCGGCGGGCCAGACCTGTCGACCCCAGCGATCATCGATCCCAATTACCTCGCGACCGATTACGACCGGCGCGTCTCGGTCGCGCTGTTCCGCTTCATCCGCGCGATGTTCACCCAGCCCGCCCTCGCCCCCTTCGTGGTCGAGGAGGTCGACCCGAGCGCCGGGATCGAGACCGACGACGAGATCATCGACGCCTATCACCGCATCGGCGGCGCCGGCTATCACGCCGCGGGCACCTGCCGCATGGGCGAGGACGAGGCCTCGGTCGTCGATACGCGGCTGCGCGTGCGCGGAATCGAGGGGCTGCGCGTCGTCGACATCTCGGTCATGCCCTCGCTCGTGTCGGGCAACACCAACGCCCCCGCGATGGCGATGGCGTCGCGCGCGGGCGAACTGATCCTCGCCGATGCGGATTAGCGTTCCGGAAACGCTGGAGGGCGTCACCGCCGACTGGCTGAGCGAAGCGCTCGGCCCGCGTTTCCCGGGCGTGACGATCGGCCATGCCGAACCGGTCGATGTGATCCACGGCGCCTGCACCAAAGTCCGCCTGTCGGTGCGCGGCGACAACCCCGCCCTGCCCCCGACGATGCTGATGAAGGCGGGCTTCGAGCCGCACAGCCCGGCGATGCGCAGGATGCACGTCAACGAATATCACGCCTATCGCGACCTGATGCCGACCGTCGGGCTCAACGTCCCCGACTGCCTGTGCGCGGCGATGGACGAAGACGGCCGCGCGCTCGTCATCCTGGAGGATCTCTGCCTGCGCGGCGTCCGCTTCTTGTCGCTCCAACAGCCGATCGGCTTCGACCTTGCCAGGGGCTTCCTCGCCGGGCTGGCAAAGCTCCACGCGCGCTGGTGGAACGCCCCCGAGCTGGACAGCGACTTCGCATGGGTTCCCGACACCGGCGAAACCGCGCTTGAACATTATTTCAACCTGCTGCTGACGCCTGACCTTTTCGAGACCTACGCCACCTCGCCGCGCGGAGCCGCCATGCCGCGCATGCTGCTCGACCCGCCGCGCATCCGCGCCGCCCACGCCGCGATGCGCGAGGCTCACAAGGGGCAGGCGCGCGTCGTCAACCACGGCGACATGCATCTCGGCAATCTCTACGTCGATGCCGACGGTACGCCGGGCTTTCTCGACGCCCAGCCCAGACTCGGCGCCTGGTCGATCGACGTCAGCTATTTCCTGATCGCCGGGCTCGACCTCATCGATCGCCGCCGCTGGCAGGGCGCGCTGCTCGCCCATTATCTGGACTGTCTGAAGGCGGAAGGCATCGCGCCGCCCTCCTTCGACGAAGCCTGGGCCGCCCTTCGCCGCGATGTGGTGTGGGGCCTGCTGATCTGGATGCTCAACGGCTCGCATTTCCAGACCGAGGCGAACAACACCGCCGCCGCGACGCGCTTCGCGATGGCGATGATCGACCTCGATACGTTCGGCGCGCTTGGCGTCTGAGCCATGACCACGCACGCCCACCGCCGCATCGTCACCGGCCTCGACGCCGACGGCCGCTCGTGTATCCTGTTCGACGGCCCCGGCGGCGCGGTGACCGAGATGGGCGGCACGCGCGTCACCGCGCTCTGGCAGACGGGCGGCGCGCCCGCCGACAACAGCGGGACGGCGGATGCCGCGCAGGCTTTTTCCTTCGCCTTCGCGCGCGGCGGCAGCAAGTTCCTGATCGTCGAATTCGTCCCGTCGGACGATCTCGTCGGGCCGGGCATGCACGCGACCGACACGCTCGACTACGGCATTCTCCTGTCGGGCCGGATCGACCTGCTCACCGAGACCGGCGAGACCGAACTCGCTCCCGGCGACCTCGTCGTCGATCGCGGCATCCTCCACGGCTGGCGCAACCGCGGGCCGGAGGTGGCGCGCATGCTGTTCGTCAATATCGACGCCTTGCCGGTGGGCGATGGCGCGACGGTGGGGTAGCGCGCGTCGATAACGAAGAGGCCGGGTTCAGGCGGAACGCGACCTTCGCTCTCCCCTCCCTGCAAGGGAGGGGTTGGGGGTGGGTGGCCGCCGAAGGCGGCGCTCTTCCTTCTTGCTCGCTGCGCTCGCTACCCACCCCTAACCCCTCCCTAAAAGGGAGGGGAATGGCGGAAATCCATCCCAAAAACAGTCGCGCCCCCGCCCTACTCCTCGAACCCCACGAACGTCGCCGCCTCGTCGAGCGACTTGCGGGTCGACACCACGCCATTGGCAGGAAAGCTCTCGTCGGGCCAGCCGATCGCGATGCAGATCATGATCGTCTGGTCGTCGGCGATGCCGGCTTCCTGCCGCACCACCGCCGAATGCATGATCCCCTGACTGTTGATCACGCAGCCGAGTCCCTTCGACCAGGCGGCGTTGACGATCGCGGTCGCGACCGCGCCGCAGTCGAAGGGGGCTATGTCGCTGCCGACGAGTATCTTGTCATAGGTGACGACGATGCACGCCGGCGCGTCGAACTGGCGGAAGCCGCGCAGCACCCAGTCGGTGCGTTTCGGCTTGTCGTCGCGCGCGATCCCCATCGCGCCGAACAATTGCTTGGCGATGCCGACCTGCCGTTCGCGGTGGACGCCCTCGTAATTTTCCATGCCGCGGAACTCGCGCGTCGAGGGGATGCGCTCGAGGTTGCGCCGCGTATTTTCGGATCGGATGCGCGCCAGCGGTTCGCCGGTGACGACATAGAAATTCCACGGTTGGGTATTGAGCGACGAGGGCGAGCGCATCGCGAGCGCCAGCACCTCGCGAAGCAGCGCCTTCGGCACCGGATCGCTCTTGTATCCCCGGATGCTGCGCCGGCCGTTCACCACCGCGGCATAGGCGGCCGCCATCGCCTCGCGGTCCGCCATGCGGTCAGCCGATCTCCGCGATCACGTCGCCGACCTCATAGGTCTCACCCACCTCGCCGATGATCTTCAGCTTGCCGCTGGCCGGGCTTTCGACCTCGTTGGTCGATTTGTCGGCCTCCAGCGCATAGAGCGGCTGGCCCTCGCTCACCTCGGCCCCATCCTCGACCAGCCATTCGGCGAGGATGCCTTCGTTCATCGAAAAGCCGATCTTCGGCACGGTCACTTGCACAGCCACAATGGCCCTCCCTAGCTGACGAT
>CALMYE010000227.1 GCA_937873425.1 uncultured Sphingopyxis sp.
TATATCGGGCTTGGCGGCGGCGGGGCGGCGGACGGGCCGCGCCAGTCGCTGGTGCTGAAGCGCGCGAACCGGCACGGGCTGATCGCCGGGGCGACCGGCACCGGCAAGACGGTGACGCTGCAGGGGCTCGCCGAGGGCTTTTCCGCGGTCGGCGTGCCCGTGTTCGTCGCCGACGTGAAGGGCGACCTTGCCGGCATGGCGATGCCGGGCAGCCCGACGTCGAAGCTGCACGACATCTTCGCCAGGCGCGCCGCCGAGATCGGCGACGCCGAATGGGCCTATCGCGACAATCCGGTGATCTTCTGGGACCTGTTCGGCGAGCAGGGGCATCCGGTGCGCACCACCATTTCGGAAATGGGGCCGCTGCTGCTGTCGCGGCTGATGGGCCTCAACGAGGTGCAGGAAGGCGTGCTCGCCATCGCCTTCCGCGTCGCCGACGAACGGAATCTGCTGCTGCTCGACATGGGCGATCTGCAGGCGATGCTCGCCTGGTGTGCCGAGAATGCCGCCGAACTCACGACGAAATATGGCAATGTTTCGCGCGCGACGGTGGGCACCATCCAGCGGCAGCTCCTGACGCTCGAAAGCCAGGGCGGGCGCAATTTCTTCGGCGAGCCCGCGCTCGACATCATGGATATGATCCAGTGCGACGAGAGCGGGCGCGGCTACATCAACATCCTCGCCGCCGACAAGCTGATGGCGAGCCCCAAGCTCTATGCGACCTTCCTGCTCTGGCTGCTCAGCGAGATGTTCGAGACGCTGCCCGAGGTCGGCGATCCCGACAAGCCGAAGCTCGTCTTCTTCTTCGACGAGGCGCATCTGCTGTTCGACGACGCGCCGCCCGCGCTCACCGACAAGATCGAGCAGGTGGTGCGGCTGATCCGCTCGAAGGGGGTCGGCGTCTATTTCGTCACCCAGAATCCGATCGACGTGCCCGACAAGGTCGCGGGCCAGCTCGGCAACCGCGTCCAGCACGCGCTGCGCGCCTTCACCCCGCGTGACCAGAAGGCGGTGAAGGCCGCCGCCGACACCTTCCGCCCCAACCCCAAGGTCGATGTCGCGCGCGAAATCACCGAATTGAAGGTCGGCGAGGCGCTGGTGTCGCTGCTGATGCCCGACGGCGCGCCCTCGCCGGTCGAGCGCACGCTGATCAAGGCGCCTTGCTCGCGCGCCGCGCCATTGGACGCCAAGGAGCGCGCGATCATCAGGTCGATCTCGCCGGTCGAGGGCAAATATGACGAGACGGTCAACCGCGAGAGCGCCGAGGAACTGCTCGCCGCCAAGGCCGAGCAGGCGCAGGCCGCCGCGATCGAGGCGAAGGCACAGGCCGAGGCCGACAAGCAGGCGGCGATCGAGGCCAAGGAAGAGGCGAAGCGCAAGGCAGCCGAAGAGCGCGAGCGCATCCGGCTGGAAAAGGCGGCGGCGCGCGAAGCCGCGAAGCCGAGCTTCGCCGAGAAGATGGCGCAATCGGCGGCGCGGTCGGCGGCGACCAGCCTCGGCCGGCAGGTCGCGGGCAAGTTCGGCGGCCAGCTGATGCGCGGGATATTGGGCGGCCTGTTCAAATGAGCGACGCGGCGGCGATGGAGGCATGCCTGCTCGCCGTCGCCGAAGCGGGAACCGACATCCGCCATGCGCTGTTCGACCGCTTCCTCGCCGCTTATCCCGCGCGCCGCCCGGTCTTCCTCAATCTCGACGCCGCGTCGCGGCGGATGACCGACGAGACGCTGCAGATGCTGTTCGGGCTTGCCCGCGGCGAAGGCTGGGTGTGGCTGCAGATCGCCGAACTCGTGGGCAACCACCGCAATTATGGCGCGCTGAGCCTCGCCGAATATGACGACTTCATCGAATGGACGGTCGAGGAGCTGGCGCGTGCCGCCGGGCCGGCCTGGTCCGCCGAGGCGGCGGCGGCCTGGGAGCGGCAGGCGGCGGAACTGAAGCTGCTGGTGCGCCGGGCGCAGGCCGAATGGGCGAGCGCCCTGTCCGCCTGAACGGCATCCGCGTCCGCTGTCCCCTCTCGACTCCGCCGGCGAATCGCGGCAGCTTGGTTGCATGACAAAACCGATATTGCCCGGAGAGGTAGCCGCCGCTGTCGTCGATCCCGCCGCCTATGGCGAATGGGACGGTCTCCACGAACAGCTGACATGGGCGCGCGCCAACGCGCCGCTCGCGGTTGCGGAGAATCCCGACCATGACCCTTTCTGGCTGGTGACGCACCATGCCGACATCATGGCGATCGGCCGCGACCCGCAGCGCTTCGCCAATGCGATCCGGCCGACGGTGCTGACCAACCGCGACGGCGAGGCGCTGGCGCGCGCCGCGACGCCCGGGAACGACGGCCATCTGATCCGCTCGCTGGTGCAGATGGATGCGCCCGATCATATGAAATACCGCCTGCTCACCCAGAGCTGGTTCATGCCCAAGAATCTGAAGATCGTCGAGGACCGCATCCGCCACCATGCGCGCGCAGCGGTCGAGCATATGCTGTCGCTGGGTGGGGAATGCGATTTCGCGCGCGACGTCGCGGCGCATTATCCGCTGCGCGTCATCATGGACATTTTGGGCGTGCCGGCGGAGGACGAGCCGCGCATGCTGATGCTGACGCAGCAATTGTTCGGATCGACCGACCCCGAACTCAACCGCAGCCGCGAGGCGATCACCAGCGCCGAGCAGGCGATCGCGATGCTCCACCATGTCATCGCCGATTTCGAGGCCTATTTCGGCGCGCTGACCGCCGAGCGCCGCGCGAACCCGCGCGAGGATATCGCGACGGTGATCGCCAATGCGACGATCGACGGCGGCCAGATTCCGGACCGCGAGCTCGCCGGCTATTATATGATCGTCGCGACCGCGGGGCACGACACGACCAGCGCCTCGACCGCGGGGGCGGTGATGGAACTGGCGAAGGACCCGGCGCTGTTCGAGCGCTTTCGCGCCGCGGACAGCGACAAGGCGGGGCTGATCGAGGAGGCGATCCGCTGGACGACGCCGGTGCAGCATTTCATGCGCAGTGCGCGCGCGGATGTCGAGATCGGCGGGCAGACGGTGCGCGAGGGCGACTGGCTGATGCTCAACTATGTGTCGGCGAACCGCGACGAGGGCGTGTTCGACGATCCGTTCCGCTTCGATCCCGACCGGCCGAAGAATCAGCAGATCGCCTTCGGCTTCGGCGCGCATGTGTGCCTGGGCCAGCATCTGGCGCGGATGGAGATGCGGATATTGATGGAGGAACTGCTGCCGCGGTTGAAAAGCATCGAACTCGCGGGTGAACCGGCGCGGGTGGAATCAGTGTTCGTCGGGGGGCTGAAGCGCCTGCCGATCCGGTTCGAGGCGGCGTGATCGTGAAGGGCGAATTGACCGGCGGATGCACCTGCGGCGCTGTGCGCTATGTCCTGAAGGAAGGGTTTCGCTTCCTGCCTTACGCCTGTCATTGCACCGATTGCCAATCGCGCACGGGCAGCGCGTTCAGCGAGCATATGCTTTTCTCGAAGCAGGATTTGGAGATTGACGGCGAGTTGGACAAAGGCGTGATGACGCAGCCCAGCGGCGCCGTCTCGTCGATCTGGGGGTGCGCGGTGTGCAAGGCGCGCATCTTTGCCGAGAACAGCACACGTCCGGGCTTCGCCTCGCTGCGCTGCGGGACGCTCGACCGGAGTTCGGAAGTCGTCCCCGCCGCGCATCTGTGGGTGCGCAGCAAGCAAAGCTGGATAGAAGTCCCGGCGGGTACCAAGTCCATGGACGAGCAGCCGTGGACCATCGAGGAATGGACCGAACTTGTCGGGGGCGGTTGATAAGGCGGCAGTCTATTCCCCTTCGTCACCCCGGACTTGATCCGGGGTCCCGCTTCTCGCCGTCGCTGAGCGGGACCCCGGATCAAGTCGGCGTATATATCCTCGGAACAAGGAGAGAGGCTGTTCCCCGGCGAAAGCCGGGGTCCACGAGGAATGGCGCTGTCCTTCTGGACCCCGGCTTTCGCCGGGGAACGCTTACTTGTCGCAAGGGCATAATCGCCGATCAAGTCCGGGGTGACGGTGGGAAGGATTTGCTCCCTTTTTTCGTGGATCAGACCTTCTCGCCCGGAAAGAATCGCGCGATCACGTCGCTCGCGAGGCGGGCGGGGCGCAGGGTTTCGGCGTCGATGCAGCACCAGCTCGACTTGACTTCGGCGAGCACTTCCTCGCCGCGCTTGATGACGGTTTCATAGAAGGCGCGCGCGCCCTGCACCTTTT
>CALMYE010000228.1 GCA_937873425.1 uncultured Sphingopyxis sp.
CCCGACCCCATCCGCCTCGAAATCTTCAACAGCCTGTTCATGGCGATCGCCGAGGAGATGGGCGGCGCGCTCCAGCACAGCGCCTCGTCGATCAACATCCGCGAGCGGCTCGATTTCTCCTGCGCGATCTTCGACGGCACCGGCCGCCTCGTCGCCAACGCCCCGCACATGCCCGTCCACCTCGGCTCGATGGGCGAAAGCGTGCGCACCATATTGCGCCAGCGCGGGTCCGGCGCGGACGGCAAGCCCCGCGACGGCCGCGGCCTGCGGCGCGGCGACGCCTATGCCCTCAACGCCCCCTATGACGGCGGAACCCACCTCCCCGACATCACCGTCATCATGCCGGTGTTCGTCGCGGACGAGGAAACGCCCGACTTCTTCGTCGCCGCGCGCGGCCATCACGCCGACCTCGGCGGCATCGCCCCCGGCTCGATGCCCCCGAATAGCCGCAGCATCGAGGAAGAAGGCGTGCTTTTCGACAACCGCCTGATCGTGGACGACGGCCATTTCCGCGACGACGCCGTCCACGCCCACCTGACCACCGGCCCCTATCCCGCGCGCAACCCCGCGCTCAACATCGCCGACATGAAGGCGCAGGTCGCCGCCTGCCAGCGCGGCGCGAGCGCGCTTGCCGACCTTTCCGCCGCGCACGGCGCCGCCACGGTCGCCGCCTATATGACGCACGGCCAGCGCCAGGCCGAAGCCGCCGTCCGCCAGCTCATCGCCCGCCTCGACGACGGGCATTTCAGCTACGCGATGGACAATGGCGCCGAGGTCGCCGTCGCGGTGCGGGTCGATCGCGAGGCGCGCCACGTCACCATCGACTTCACCGGCTCGTCGGCGACGCTCCCCGACAATTTCAACGCCCCGCTGCCCGTCGTCCGCGCCGCCGTCCTCTATGTGCTGCGCACCATGCTCGACGATCCGATCCCGATGAACGAGGGCTGCCTCGCCCCCGTCACGCTGATCGTGCCGCCCGATTCGATGCTCAGCCCGCGCCACCCCGCCGCGGTCGTCGCGGGCAATGTCGAGACCAGCCAGGTCATCACCGACGCGCTGTTCGCCGCCTTCGGCGCGATGGCCCCGGCACAGGGGACGATGAACAATTTCACCTTCGGCAACGCGGCGTATCAATATTATGAAACGATCGCCGGCGGCTCGGGCGCCGGCCCCGGCTTCGACGGCACCGACGTGATCCAGACCCACATGACCAACAGCCGCATGACCGACCCCGAGGTGATGGAAACCCGCTTTCCGGTGATCGTCGAAGAGTTTTCGATCCGCAAGGGCTCGGGCGGCGCGGGCCGCTGGCACGGCGGCGACGGCGCCACCCGCCGCATCCGCTTCCGCGAAGCCATGTCGGCAAACATCCTCGCCAACCGCCGCAGGATAGCCCCCGCCGGCCTCGCGGGCGGCGGCGATGCGGCACCGGGGCGCAACTGGGTCGAGCACGCCGACGGCCGCATCGAAATGCTCGAAGCCACCGGCAGCGCCGACCTCGAGACGGGCGATGCCTTCGTGATCGAAACGCCGGGCGGCGGCGGCTATGGGCAAGCGGGGGAGAGAGAGAATTGAGCGCATCGGCCCGAAACTCCCTTCCCCCTCGATGGGGGAAGGATACGAAGCCTTATCGCGAAGCGATTAGGCGCAGTTGGATGGGGGTGAGGGTGCATCCTTGCACCGCCGCGTCAGGCCGCCACCGCACCCCCACCGCTGCGACTAGGCAGCAAGCTGCCAAGTCTCGCTGCCTCCCCCATCGAGGGGGAGGGAAATAGCCATGCTCGTCCTGATCGGCATCCTCATCATCATCGCGGGCTTCCTGCTCCGCTTCAATCCCTTGCTTGTCATCATGGCCTCGGCGCTCGCGACCGGCCTCGCCGCGGGGCTCGACGTGACCGCGATCATCGCCGCCTTCGGCAAGGCGTTCAACGACACGCGCTATGTCTCGATCGTCTGGATCGTGCTTCCTGTCATCGGCCTGCTCGAGGCCTATGGCCTGCAACAGCACGCCCGCACCCTGATCGGCCGCATCCGCGGCGCGACGCTCGGCAAGCTGCTCGGCGCCTATCTTCTGATCCGCCAGGCGATGGCCGCGGCGGGCCTCACCTCGGTCGCGGGCCATCCGCAAACTGTGCGCCCGCTCGTCGCGCCGATGGCCGAAGCGGCGGCAGAGGCGGCCAACCCCGACCTTAGCGAGGACCAGCGCGAAGAGGTAAAGGCCTTTTCCGCCGCGACCGACAATGTCGGCCTCTTCTTCGGCGAGGATATCTTCCTCGCCATCGGCTCGATCCTGCTGATGAAAGGGCTGCTCGAAGGCTATGGCTATGTCCTCGAACCGCTCGAATTCGCGGTCTGGGCGATCCCGACCGCCATCGCCGCCTTCCTGATCCACGGCTTCCGCCTACACCGCCTCGAACGGCGGATGGCGCGGCGGCCGGGCGGGCAGGAGGCGGGCGCATGATCACCCTCGCCTTCGTCTATATCCTCGCCGGCATAGCCTTTGCACTCTTCGCCGCGCTCGGCCTCGCCGACCGCAGCAACCCGAAGCGCTTCGGCAACGCCGCCTTCTGGGGCCTGCTCGCGCTGTCGATGCTCGCGGGCGACCGGCTCGGCGATTTCGGCAACGGTCTGCTCGTCCTCGCGCTCGTCGCCATCGCCGGCGCCGGCCGGATCGGTCGCGCGCCGGGCAGCGAGATTGCGGCGGAGGTTCAGGCCGAACGCGCCGCACGCCACGGCAATTTCCTGCTGCTCGTCGCGCTGATCATCCCCGCGGCGGCGCTCGCCGGCACCTTCCTCTTCAAATGGGTGCCGGGCCTCGCCGACCCGAAACAGGCGACTTTGATCTCGCTCGCGCTCGGCGTGCTGATCGCGCTCGCCGTCGGCATGACGCGACTACGCCCCGCGCCCCTGCTCCCGCTGCAACAGGGCCGCCGCCTGCTCGACGCGGTCGGCTGGGCGGCGATCCTGCCGCAGATGCTCGCCAGCCTCGGCGCGGTCTTCGCACTTGCCGGCGTCGGCGAAGTCGTCGGCGACCTGATCGGCACCGCGATTCCGCAGGGCAGCCTGCTGGGCGCCGTCGTCGCCTTCGGGCTCGGCATGGCGCTGTTCACCATGGTGATGGGCAACGCCTTCGCGGCCTTTCCGGTGATGCTCGCCGCGGTCGGCATGCCCCTGCTCATCGAGCAATATGACGGCAATGTCGCGGTGGTCGCGGCGATCGGCATGCTCGCGGGCTTCTGCGGCACGCTGATGACCCCGATGGCGGCGAACTTCAATCTCGTCCCCGCCGCGCTGCTCGAACTCAAAAACCCCTATGGCGTGATCAAGGCGCAGATCGGCACCGCAATTCCACTGCTCGCCGTGAACATCCTCTTCATCTACATCTTCGCCTTCCGATGACGCAGCTCACCCACGCCCACGCCACCCGCTTCGCGGCCGCCACCCTGTCGCATCTCGGGCGCGAATATCCGTACAAGATGGACCTCGTCCTGAACGGCCCCGAGGATGCGAAACCGCCGCGCGCGCATCACCCGATCTTCCACGGCAGCTTCGACTGGCACAGCTGCGTCCACGGCTGGTGGCAGGTGCTGCGCCTCGCGCGCCGCTTCCCCGACCTTGCGATCGCCACCGACATACGCACGCGCGCCGACGCCATGCTCGTCCCCGAAAAGGTCGCGGGCGAACTGGCCTTTCTGGACCGTCCCTACGCCGCCGCGTTCGAACGTCCCTATGGCTGGGCGTGGCTGCTCGCGCTCCATGCCGAGGCCGCACAGCATGATGCGCCGTGGGCCGCCGCGCTCGAACCGCTCGCCGCCGCCTTCGCCGCACGCTTCCATACCTTCCTGCCCAAGCTTACCTATCCCTTGCGCGTCGGCACCCATTTCAACATTGCCTTCGCGCTGACGCTCGCCCGCCACTGGGCCGAAAGCCGCGACCCCGCGCTCGTTTCCCTGATCGACGCCCGCGCGCGCGACTGGTTCGCTGCCGACCGCGACTGTCAGGCGTGGGAACCCGGCGGCGACGAATTCCTCTCCCCGGCGCTCGGCGAAGCGCATCTCATGACCATCGTTCTCGGCGATGATTTTCCCGCATGGTGGGACGCCTTCCTCCCCCGCGCCGCCGCCGGACAGCCCGCGACCCTCTTCACCCCCGCCACCGTTTCCGACCGCAGCGACGGCAAGATCGCGCATCTCGACGGCCTCAATCTCAGCCGCGCGTGGAACTGGCGC